>DATBRJ010000061.1:0-9393 GCA_036560395.1 Actinomycetes bacterium
AACCAGCCACGGCGAGGATGAAGCGACGCCGGCGCCAGGCACCGAAGGCCTCCTGCTAAACCACCAGCCCAGCTACGACGAGGTCGCCAACGTCGCCACCTTCGCCGCATCAGACTGGGCCCGAACGATCACCGCAAGCGAGATCAACGTCACCGGCGGAGCGGTCATCGACTGAGCTGACGACGCCGGAACCACCGCACCTCCACGGACTTCGAACGCGTCCCATCCGGGCCCTCAAGGCTGATCACCGCAAGCCCCTCATGCTCCTTCAGATCCGCCAGACAAGCAGTGAAGTGTTGACACGAGAATCGTGAGCACCGACGACGCCGGATCCAAGCTCCAAGACGGGGAGTGACCGGCGTCTTCCGGTCCGGCAGGCACGGCGGCGCAAATCCGGACGTCCTCGGTGCGCTTGAGGGTGAATAACGAGAGCGATGTGGGGTAGCGGGGGCCAGGTGGGCGGCGGGAGATGGTCCAAACAGAGGATGTGGCGCGGACGCCGCGATCTCGACAAGCGCCTAGGCTCCCGGCTCGCCGTCGCCGCAGTGGCCACGTTCTTGATCGCCGTTCCGTTCACGCTCCTCCTTGTCCTGGTGAAGTCGTCGTGGAACCCCCTGCGCCGCCTCGACGAGAGTACGGCCTACAGATTGCATACCTATGCGCTGGGCCACCCGGTAGCGGTCCGGTTCTTTCGTGACTGGTCGACCATCTTCGGTCCCACGACGTGGCGGTTGCTGGTGGCAATGTTGGCGATCTGGCTGCTGTATCGCCGTGCGGTACGGCTGGCCAGCTGGGCCATCATCACGATCACCGTCGGCGGGCTCCTCGGTGTCACCCTGAAGTTCGTCGTCAACCGGGCCAGGCCGATCCTGCCTGATCCGGTCGCCGTTGCCTCGGGCAGTTCGTTTCCCTCGCTGCATTCCATGAATGCCGCGCTGGGAGTAGGCGTTCTCGTCCTGGCCGTGTTGCCCGTGCTAGGCCGAGGTTGGCGCGCTGGAGTGTGGGCGCTCGGTGTCTTCATGGTGCTGGTGACGGGGTACGCGCGGATCGCGCTGGGGGTGCATTGGGTCAGCGACGTGCTGGCCGGATGGACGCTGGGCGCCGGAGTCGTCGCGGGCACGGCAGCCGCCTTCGAGTCATGGCGGCGTGAGGCTGGCCGAGCCCCGGCTGCGCCTGCGCGGGAGGGGGTCGAGCCCGAAGCGGCGCCGGACATCACCCCTGGAACGGCACCGGCTGCACGCAGGGGCCGTCACTAGACGCCGGAAGGTCGGAACGCTGCCTCGCGACCGGCCGGGCGGGCGGACAGGGCGGTTCAACGTGACCTCCCTGGGTAGCCAGGCCGCATGACCAGCGCCGGCAGGACCGGGACCACCGGACACCGATCCGTGGTCACCACGCATGGTGACCACCCACTCCCCCGGCGAATCGTCAGCGAGATCCTCGGACCGCTCTTCCTGCTGACCCTGCTCATGATTGCAATTGGCCTGCTGCTGACGAAGACCTTCGCCGACGTGTGGCCGATCAGCGATGAGGACGCGGTCAACCGGTGGCTGGCAGGTCACCGCACTCACACGTGGGACCTGGGGACTTCGGTCCTGTCACAGATGGCGAACACGCCAGCCATCATGGCAGCTTCGGCGGCTTGCGCCGTCATCCTGAGACTGGTCTTCCACCGGTGGCGCGAATCGCTGTTTCTGATCGGGGCGGTCGCGGCGCAGTCGGCAGTCTTCATGGCGACCGCATTCTTCGTCGATCGGCATCGTCCCAATGTCCACAAGTTGGACGATGCGCCGCCGACATCGAGCTTTCCCTCCGGCCATACGAGTGCCGCCTTGGCCCTAATCGGCGGCCTTGCGGTGATCTTGTCGGTGCATTACGTACGGAGCCGCTGGTGGGTGGCCTGGTGGGCTATCGCGTTGGCGATCCCGCTCGCCGTCGGGGGGGCCCGCCTCTATCGCGGGATGCATCACCCCAGCGACGTGCTCGCCTCGCTCCTGAGCGCTGGCATCTGCTTGGTAGTTATCGCCAAGGCGGTCCTGCTCCACGATCGACCGGGGAGGGCGCCATGAGCAGCACCTCGTCGAGGCGGCTGGTCGCTGCATTCATCGTCAACCCGGTCGCCGTGGCAGACCTGGAGACGTTCCGCGAGAAGGCAGCCGCCTCACTCGCGCAACGGGGCTGGGCGGAGCCCGCCTGGTGGGAGACGACGCCGGACGATCCCGGGGCTGGGGTAGCCGCGAAGGCCGTCCACTCACGTCCCGATCTCGTCATCGTGGTTGGAGGCGACGGAACCGTACGGTGCTGCGCGGGCATCCTCGCGGGCACCGGCATCCCAGTAGGGGTGGTTGGCGCGGGTACCGGCAATCTCCTTGCCCGCAATCTCGGATTGCCGGCTGACCCTGCCGATGGGCTGGATTGCGCTCTCGACGGCGTCGACCGCCGTATCGACCTCGGCACGATGGGCGACGAACGGTTCGCGGTCATGGCCGGAGTCGGGCTCGACGCCGGGATGGTCGAACACACGCCAGACCGGCTGAAGGCCAGGATCGGCTGGCCTGCCTACATCGCCGGTATCGCACGGAAGCTTCTTGACCGCCCTATGCACACCCGAATAACGATCGACGATGGCACGCCGCTTCGTCGCCGGGCCCGCATGGTGCTCGTTGGCAACGTCGGGACACTGCACGGAGGGATCGAGCTGCTCCCTGGGGCACGACCCGATGACGGCCTGCTCGACGTTGTCGTGCTCTCACCCCGCGGCTTGCTCAGCTGGGCTCGGGCGCTAGGTCGGCTCTTCACCGGTCGCCGATCCAGCGCACGGCCGGTCGAGCACTATCAGGGCCGCGTCATCTCCATCCACACTCGGCAGAGCGAGATGCGCGAGCTTGACGGAGATCCGTACGGCCGTGGACACGATCTGGAAATCGGAATCGATCCCGAAGCGCTCGTCGTGCGAGTGCCCGGATCGGACGGAGGCGAGACCACCTAATGGGAACCGCGACCAAAGTCCCCCAAACCGGCACCATGCCGCGCGACGAGCTGTCCGCGGATGACGCCTGGCGCACCCTGAAACGGACCGGAGAGTGGGCACTCGTGCGCGACTCGTTCCGCCGTTTCCGCTATGCCGACGGCTTCAGCCACGCCAGGGCGCTTGCCCTGCAGGTACTCCTGGCCGCTATCCCTGGAGCGATCGCCGCCGTCGGCCTCAGCGCGACAATGCACCAGTCCAAGGTCAGCGAGGTCGTCCGGCGTACGTTGAGCGAGCTCACGCCCGGATCAACCAAGGAAGTCGTCAGCCGAACCCTCAGCGACAGCAAACACACGGGCTCTGGCGGAAGCCTGGCACTCTGGCTGGGCCTATTGTTCGCGGTGGTCGCCGTGACCACCGCAATGGGCCAGATCGAGCGTGGCGCCAACCGGATCTACGGGGTCGAGCGGGATCGGCCGACGATGAAGAAGTACGCGCGGGCGCTACTCATGGCCGGGACGGCCGGCCTGCTCATGACCCTCGGGGCCCTCGTTCTTATCGCCGGTCCGGCCATTGGCTCGGCGATGGCCGATGTCTACGGCTGGAGCGAGAGAACGCAGAACCTTTGGGCCTGGGCACGCTGGCCGCTGGGCGTGCTGCTCGTGCTGGGGTCGGTGACTGTCATCTTTCGGCACTCCCCGCGCCGCCCCCAACCGGGGCTGACCTGGCTCGCCTTCGGGGGCGCGGTGACGCTCGTGCTCTGGCTGCTCTTCACCTGGCTTCTGGGACTGTACGCGCAGAATAGCTCGACGTTCGGAACGACGTACGGACCCCTGACCGGCGTGATGGCGTTGATTCTCTGGGCCTACCTCACCTCCCTCGCGATCTTCTTCGGCCTCGCCTTCGCCTCGCAGCTGGAGTCGTGCCGCACCAATAATCCCGGCCCCGTTCGGCCTGATCCGGGGCCGTGACCGGGCGTGCCCGGTCAGAACCTGCCCGTCAGCCGAAGGTTCCAGGGCCGCCCGTCTGGGTCGTACACCAGGCGGTACAGCACGCCTGCCCAGAGCCGTGTCCACCTCGACAGCTTGGTGAGCTGGTAAGGCCGCAGGCGTCCGCGCGGTCGCGCGCCGGTCCGGCCGGAGGCGCACCACGCGTCCAGCTCCGAGGCCGAACGGGCGAAGGCCGCGAACGCAGACTCGGGATCGACGAGATCGGCATCGTCCCCCTCGGCGCGGTCAAGGTGTTCGCGACTCAGCATCAGCCGAAGCTCGCGAGCGTAGCGCCGCGCAGGCTCGGCGGCCGGAGACGGCCTGGGGTACGTGTCATGCTCCCGCTCGTCGACGGCGTCGTCGATCACAGCGCAGCCGAGTTCGGAGTCGTGGGTCCACGAGCGGCGATTGAAGTTGTCCGACCCGACCGCGGCCCACACGTCGTCAATGACGCAGACCTTCGCATGGACGTAGACCGGTGTCCCGGAGTGGTTCTCGATGCCGTAAACCGCGACCCGATCTCCGCCGGCCCTAGAGAGAAGCCGCAAGGCGTTGCTTCGCCCGAGGAGATTGGGCGGCCTGGAGATCTTCCCGTCCTGATCGGGGTGATGCGGAACTACTGCGATGACTCGCAGCGTGGGTCGCTTCCGAAGTGCTTGAGCGAACGTACGCGCGACGTCCACGCTCCACAGGTATTGATCCTCGATATAGATGAGCTGTTGCGCACGCTCCAGCACCTTGGCGTAGCCGCGAGCAACGCTGCGCTCGCCGCGCGGCGCGAAAGGATAACCGCCCAGCCGATGCGGGTAAGTCCGCAGCAGCTGGACGGCTTGGGTGCCGCAAGGTGCCGGGTCGGGCAACCGCTCATCTAGCGGTTCTCGCCTCCTGTCCACGTGTTGCAGCTTGTCTCGGAGCCGGCTGATCGGGTTACGTACCAACGGTGCCGGATCATTCCAGCGCTCGCGGAAGACCATCTCGACATCCGCGACCGCGGGCCCTCGGATCTCGACCTGGATGTCGTGCCAGGGTGGACGCGGACCGTAGACGGCGGCCATCTGCTGGCGCTGCGGGTCGCCCTGATGGGTGATGTCATCGCGGCGGCTGTGACACAGATCGATGCCGCCGACGTAGGCAACGTCGAGGTCCGGCCGGCTCGGATGGCGTAGGACCACGAACTTCTGGTGGTGCGAGCCGCCGACGCGCACTCGCATGTCCAGGACCACCTGGCCACCGTCCAACTCGACGTCCTGAGCCAGCGTGCGGTTCTGCTCCGCGCTAAACCGAAAGCGATCAAGGTGCGAGCGCCAGATCAGCCCCTTTACCTCGACGCCACGCTTTGCCGCAGCGCACAGCACAGTCGAGACTTCCGAACCGGGACCGTCGAGCAGCTCGTCAGGATCACCGCGCCAGTTGGTAAACAGCAGGCGGTCACCCTGATCCATGGCGTCGATCCGGGAACGCAGCTCCGCGAAGTAGGACTTGCCATGGACCAGCGGGCGTACGGCATTACCTAAGGTCCACGCCAGCCCGTCGTCGTGCCGCCGATCGAGCTCAGTCGCCGGATTGCCGCGTTCCTCCGCAGTAAGAAACCAATCGTCGAGTGCCACGTCCCGATTGCTACCCGTCCCCCAAGATTCATGCTCCCGCATTGAAGGGGTCCTACTCCTTTGGCACGCCTCGCATGGTGCCTAACGGGCTGACGCCTATGGTTGCGCCCGAAGTATTTTCAGTTACGCCAACCACGCACTGTAGTGCGCGGCAGGCGCTGGGCGCGCGCCTCAGGGCGGTGGCCAGGTTCCGTGAGGTACGCCGATCTCCCACTCGTGGCCGAATGGGTCGATGATCCGACCCAGCCGCCACCCGTGCTCATCGCGCACAGGGGACCGTTCTGTCGCGCCGGCGGCCAGCGCCTGCCGGACAACCGAGTCCGGGTCTTCGACCACGAGCAGCGTCCGGCTGGTCGCGCCGTCGATCGCGCGGGGGCTGAGTCGCTTCATCGTCGATGAGGCCGCCGCCACCCAAAACGCTGCCTCACTGACGCCGAGCTGGGCGACGATGTCGTCTCCTTCGCCTACCCGATGAAGGACCGTTGCGCCGAATGCGGCCTCGTAGAACTTCAGTGCTTTGTCTGGGCTATCGACCCAGAGCTCCGGCTGAATACTCGTCATCCTGGCTCCCGCATGGAGTAAGAGACCTGTAGGCATGGCGGCCGGTCTGGCTCACGGCAGTGACCACCGCCGCGACGTGCTCATCGGGATGGCTGTCCGCCCCGAGGATAACCTTCCGGTGTGGGATGGAACGGTGCCGTGCGCCGCAAGGCTGCCCAGCACTGTTGGTCGGGAGCAGACCGCAGTCAATCCACAACGACTTGCCGCAGTGCCTCTCGGGACATCTGCATTGCGCGATCGTCACAGGCTCGGGCTGGCTCTAGGGTTGTCTCATGTACCTGCGCAGCCCGGATTCGACCGGCTCGACCGGAAGTCGCCATGACACTTCCGTGGCCTTCGTTGCACCGCCCAGGGCAACGGCGGTCACGCATCCTCTGGACCCCGCTGACCCCGATCGGGCCGTCGAGGCTAAGCCATTGGCAGCCCGCGGGCGCCGGCGTGTCCAAAGCGACCTCTTAGCGCGGCGCTGGCTGGCTGGGGCCATCATCGCCGTGCTCGTGATCGGGAGTGCGGTCGAGCCGAGCCCGAACGGTCCACAGCCGGTGGCGCCATTGTGGGCTGACGTGATCGCCTATGGGACCGTAATGGCCAGCTTCCTCGCGATCTTCGCCCTGCTCGTCGGTGGTCGGTGGGGTCCCCGCCTGGCTGTCGCCACCGCGGTCGGCCTACTGACGCTCTCCGCGACCTGTCCGCTCAGTGGACACCACACCATGGGCTGGTATACCTACGTCCAGCTCGTGCTGTCCGCTGGCTTGCTCGTCGCAGCATCCGTGGTCGCCGGAGCCCGCCGAAAGCGCTGATCTTCCGGTCTCAGCGGTCGCGGGGTGCCCAGCTCAGGTCCCGGGACAGGGATTTGTAGCGCCACAGGGTTGGGGTAATGACCTCTTCGAGGCCGGCGACCAGACAGCGATCTCGCTAACTCCTGCAGTGTCCTATTCGACCGGCGAGGCGCGACGGGATGTGACAGGTGTCTGACACGGCGCGTACGACCGCGATGGTGATTGTGGGGGGCGGCAAGGCCGGGGGCACCGCCGCCGCCACCATCCGCGAAGAAGGTTTTGAAGGCCGACTCGTGATCATCGGCCAGGAACCCGGTATCCCATTTGGTCGTCCCCCGCTGTCCAAGACGTACTTGCGATCGGAGGAGGATCTCGCGGACTGGTATGTCCGGTCCCCCGACTGGTACGAGGCACATGACGTTGGCCTCGTGTCCGGATCGGTGGTGGGAGTGGATCCCGCGGCGCACACGCTGGTCTTTGACGACGGGAGGGAGATGAGCTATCAGAAGGTGCTGATAGCTACGGGTGGGCGGAACAGGCGGCTCGCCATACCTGGGGCGGAGCTCCCGGGGATTTACTACCTCCGCACGGTGGCCGAATGCGATGCGATCAAGCGCGAGGCGATGGCCGGCCGGAGCGCGGTTGTGGTGGGAATGGGGTTCATCGGCTGTCAGGTGGCGGCTACCCTGACCCAACTCGGGGTTCATGTCACCTGCCTGTTTCCGGGCAGGAACCCGCTGGAACGGGTGTTGGGCGAGCAGATCGGCGAACTGATCGGTACGATTCACCGCTCGCACGGGGTCAGGATGCTCGCGGGAGCCAATGTTGCCGCGTTCGATGGGGCGGGGCGCGTCAATGCGGTCGTGACCGCCGACGGGGATCGTGTCCCGTGCGACTTTGCGGTCGTCGGTGTGGGGATAGATCCTGATGTGTCGGCCGTCGCGGGTTCATCCGTGGCGCAGGAAAACGGGATTCTTGTCGACGAGCTATGCCGGACAAGCGCGACCGACATCTACGCGGCGGGCGATGTCGCCAACCATCTCCACCCGGTCTTCGGCCGGATTCGCGTCGAGCACTACAACAGCGCCGAGCATCACGGCGCCGCAGCGGCACGGTCAATGCTTGGTTCGGCTACCCCCTTTGACTACATCCATAACTTCTGGTCCGACCAGTATGAGCACATACTTCAGTACGTCGGCCACGCAACGACCTGGGACGATTTCGTCGTGCGCGGGAGCCTGCAGGACGGAAAGCTTGTCGGCGTCTACCTGGCTGCGGGGGTGGTCCGTGCGGCTGTCGGCTTCGACCGCGGGGGTGACCCGGAGTGGGAGCACGAATCGGAGATGGCGGCGTGCGCGCGCCTCGTAGCGCGGCGAGCAAGCCCTGGACGCGCCGCGCTCGCCGACGAAGCTGCCGATCTCTGGTCGCTTGCGTAGCGGCAGCCCTGACCCCCGGAGACGATATGCTCATTGCCTCCCAGAGGCGCTGCGTTGCCGCTTTGCCGACGCCATGTCACCCAATGCCGACAGCGCTACTTCAACATCAACTGGATCCAACTCGCGACCACCTGGGCGACGTTCGCTCTCTTCCTGGTGGCCCTGATCTCACTCCAAGGCGGAGCAGACTCATCGCAAGTTGCCTGCGACGGGCCGGCGAGCGGCCCTCGTGGCGGGAGCCTCGTTCTCCCACCGCGCCCAGGGTGGAGGGATCTGGCCGGACGTGCTGGCGTGCCGAACTCCCAGCGCAGGCGCCGCCAACCAACTCAGCACCTGAGCCGGCCACGGCCGGCAACCTGATCTAGTCGGGGCCGATTTCGTTGGCTCCATCGCTTGCCCCTGGCGGCCTTGCGGCATGCCACGGTGTCCACCGTGCCACGGTGTCCACCGTGCCCCGGTTCCAAGGGCAGGGCAGACCGCCCGGCCAGGGATCTCAGGGCGGAATGACACCTGCCATGGCCCGGCACGCTGATTCACCTGGTTAGGGTGAGGACAGGGGCAGACCGCCCGGTGGAGCATGAGTGGATCGGCAGCCGGTAGGCCAGTGTCGCTGGCGCCCACGGTCCTGGTGATTGGAACCACCGCACAAGCATGCTGCATCGATCACCAAACCACACCACCAAGGAGGCCCGCATGTCTGTCCCGACCGACCACCAAGCGGCCGCCACAGCGATCCGGCCCTTCCAGGTCAGCGTCCCCGACGAGGACCTGGCCGACCTGCGCCGCCGCGTCTCCTCGGCGCGCTGGCCCTCCAAGGAGTTGGTCGCAGACAGCTCACAGGGGGTGCAGCTGGCGACGCTACAGGAGCTCGGGCGCTACTGGGCAGCCGAGTACGACTGGCGCCGGTGTGAAGCCAAGCTGAACGCGCTGCCGCAGTTCACCACCGAGATCGACGGGCTCGACGTCCACTTCATCCACGTCAAGTCATCGCACGAGAACGCGTTGCCCCTGATCATCACGCACGGCTGGCCCGGCTCGGTGATCGAGATGCTG
>DATBRJ010000062.1:0-19916 GCA_036560395.1 Actinomycetes bacterium
CCCTGTCACCGGGTCTGACCTGCTGGTCTCGCCACGGACCGTGCTGCGCTGGCTGAAGGGTGCCACTCGACGATGGGTTGGTGGCGCAGGCCGTGACGCATGTTTTGCCAAGGTCGCGTGTGCCCGCCAAGCCCTGAAGTGGCGAACTCAAATGAGTCTTCGCGTCCCGGCTGCGCCGGCGGCGATGTCGAGATCGTGGTCGTGTCGAGCGTGGATCGACAAGAGCTGTGGAACGGGTTCCGCCGCGCGGTGGTCAGGCGGCGCGCTGGTATTGGCGGAGGAGCCCGCCGAGAAGGTCGATCCGCTCGATCGTCTGCCGTCACCCTCCAACGCGGAGGCTCAAGCGGTGTTTGCAGGTCGAGGCTTCGGTGCGGGCGGGCGGTGTGGTAGTGCTCCGGGAGGATCGCTAGCACGCGGTGCAGGTGAGCGGCGTTGCGGATCAACAACCAGTCCAGGCCTTCGGTCCGCGCGGTGCGGACCCAGCGTTCGGCGTAGGCGTTGGCCCTCGGCGAGCGAGGCGGGATCCTCAGCACTTCGATCCCCGCGGCGGCGAACACCACATCGAAGGCGGCGGTGAACTTGGTGTCCCGGTCGCGGATGAGAAACCGGAACCGGCTCGCCTGGCCGTCCAGATCCATCAGCAGGTTGCGCGCCTGCCGGGCGACCCACGCACCGGTGGGATGGGCGGTGATCCCGACCAGGTGCACCCGCCGCCGGTTCACCTCCACCACGAACAGCACGTAGAGCCTGGTCAGGCCGACCGTCTCGACGGTGAAGAAGTCGCAGGCAAGAGTTCCCGCAGTTTGCGCGCGCAGGAACTGCGCCCAACTCGGCCCGCGGTGCCGCCGCGGCGCCGGGCCGATGCCGTGGCGGCGCAGGATCCTGCGCACCGACGTCGCCGACACCGCGATGCCCAGCTTGCGGACCTCGCCGACGATCCGGACCTAACCCCATCTCGGGTTCTCCCGCGCCAGCCGGACCACGAGCTCCACCACCACCGGATCCAAGCCACGCGCGCCGCCTTCACCGGTGTGAGGGTATGTCCAGCGGCGGGCTATCAGGTCCCGGTGCCAACGCAACAGCGTCGTCGGTGTCACCAGGAACGCCGACCAGAGCTGTCGGGGTAGCAGCTTCGCCAGCCACACCAGCACCAGCCGATCACTCGGGGTGTACCGGGGCCGTTTGACCTGCCGGTGCAGGACGGCGAGTTGGTGCCGCAACACGGCGATCTCCACATCCCTCGGATCAGTCCCCCGACTCAGCCCAACCAGGCCCATCAAACCCCGCAGCAGCAACCACCCCACAGTCCGCACCACCACAGCGGTGATCTTCCCATCCAGGACTTCCACGTGGTCAGGAGCCAGACCGCGAAGTGGCACCCTTCAGGCCACTTGCTGGCAAACTCCACCTCACTGCCCACGCCGCATGACCATAGCCAAATGGAACGACCCTCCGGTGGAAAGCCGGAGGGTCGTTTGCTAGATGTCCGGGGTCAGTTCTCGGAGTTCTCGCCGTAGTCGCCAGGCTTGACCGCGAACACACCCAGGCGTAGCCGGCCCAAGGCGATGACTGGCCGGTCGATCCCGCACAGATCGAGCGAGCCGGGATTCGTGCGAGCGCCTAACGAGCAAACTTGAAGGTTCCGGGCGGGCAACCCGAACATGGCTCCTTGGCGTCTGATCGGAACCGCGCCGAGGGGAACCGGCGCGGTTCTTCCGCGCACTGCCGGTCGTGGCCGCGACCACATCCCCCGGTTCGATGTGCCCGTGCCCGTCCGCAGGAGACCTTGACGGGCTCAGGCTTCGGAAACCGTAGCAGAACATGACTGATGCCGTCGCGATCCGTACCCATCCCGCCTGGTCGTGACAGAAACCTGTCGCTTCCCTAGTGCTGGGCCTCGCCCAACGGCCAAAGCCAATGATTCGGGGCATCAAGCCGATTGCCAACAACAAACGACAAAGGGAGCACGAGTCAGCGAGATAGTCCGCGTCACGGCGCTGGGAACCCTCAGAAGCCGCTTCGGCACTACGTAATCCGTACACAAACGGTGCCTCTGGCAGTGGATCCGTATAGGCTGACGGTCCAGACCCTCGAAGTAGGGATCGCCCACCGCCGAAACCAACCGCGGGTCCATTAGACGGAGTTCCCGACTAGACGCGGCCCCAGCTGTCCGCCCGAATCCCCCGTAAAGGCGCAACTGGGGCCGCCCTACCGTCGTCGCCGCCCGTTCCCAGGCGACGACGAGGCATAGATCTATTGCCCAATTCGTTCCAGAGCCTACACATGCTGCGCGGTCTGGTTGAGCCGCTTGTCGTGACCGCGCAGCTGCTCTGCATCCAGCACTAGTCTGCGCGGGCAGCGCGCATTGATCGCCGGATCATAACCAGGAGCGGTCACGTCCCGCTTTGTGGTGTAGGTGATCTTCACCGTGCGGGGGTCAGCGTTGTGCTGACTATGCCGGAACGAGCTGGGCGGTGACCACCTCCTCGGCGGGTTGTTCGATGAGCAAGGCCATGGAGGGGCCCTGTTGCGTTAGCTCGTCGTCGGGCAGGCCGGAGCTGCTGGTCTTCCGGGGAAGCCCCCTCAGATCGCCCTGGCCAGTTGGGTGAACGCCGCGGCGAGTCGAGTCCGGGCTGGCTGGTCGACAGCGATCTCGTAGTGGCCGCGGCGAAGGTTCTAAGCGAAAGCGTGACCGGCGGCGAGTGTGCAAAGCCCGGCCATGGTCTTGATTCCGCGCATCGGGCGCAGCCACCGTTTCAGCTGCGCGTGGTCGGACTCGACCCGGTTATTGGCGTACCGCTCGACGTGATGCCACGCCGCGGGCCACAGCTCTTCCACAACCGCGGGATAGGTCGGCGCGCGGTCGGTCACAACCTCTATCGGCACCACACCAGTGGTCTTCCCGGCGCGCTGGAAGAACCGGCGAGCCGCCTCGGCATCCCGGCGAGTCGACGCATACACGTCGATGACCTGCCCGAACTGGTCGACCGCCCGATACAGGTACACCCAGCGGCCGGCGACCTTCACGTAGGTCTCGTCCACCTGCCAGCGGTCGCCGACCCGGTGCCGGCCGAACCTGGCCGCGTCGGCCAAAAGCGGCGCGAACCGGCGCACCCACCGGTGCACCGTGACGTGATCCACCGCGATGCCACGCTCGGCCAGCAGTTCCTCCACATCCCGATAGGACAGCCCGAACCGCAGATACCAGCGCACCGCCAGCACGATCACCTCAAGCGGGAACCGGAACCCGGCGAACGACGAGCGACAAGGAGCGGCGGATCGGTCGTGTCAGCTGCACGCGGTCGGATCTTGCCCAACCGCCACCTCATCCGTCAATGCAACAGACCCGCACCCATAGGTTCCGGTTCATGATCCGCGACGTGATGCGAAGTTCAGCGCTGCCTTCGACGCAGTGTTCGCCGCGACCGGCGTGGAGGTACTCAGGATCCCGCCGCGCACGCCCCGCGAACGCCTACGCGGAGCGATGGGTACGTATCACACGGAGCGAATGCCTGAACTGGATCATCGTGCGCAGCGACCGCCACCTGCGTCACGTCCTGACCGCCTACCCTTGAGCACTCAGACGCAAAGTAGCCCTGAGCGGCAGGGGTGGCGGGGAGAGCGTCAGCTCGCGCGTAGGTATCGGTCAAACGCCTCTC
The DNA here is from genome assembly GCA_036560395.1 of Actinomycetes bacterium. GTDB lineage: Bacteria > Actinomycetota > Actinomycetes > JAKEEW01 > JAKEEW01 > DASYTV01. The sequence goes on from DATBRJ010000062.1 coordinate 3,660, forward strand.
GAGCGAGCTCGGAGAGGGTCTTTCCCTCTGCGTCGGCGCGACGCTGAGCGCGCGCACGGAGCGCGGCCGGCACGCGGAAGCTGACCTGTGGGGAGTGCTCGCCGCGACCGCCGGACAGCGACGGCCGTCCGGGCAGCGCCGCGTGTGCGGTCTCGACGGCGTCCTGGACGTAGCGTTCGTCGATGCGTCGGCCGCGGCTGTCGTAGATCTCCTCGGCGTCTAGGTCCACGTCGGGGCCGATCGTCACCGGCACGTCGCGGCCTTCCTCATCCTTGATCGTTGTTGTCTTCTTGGTCATCGTCGTCGCCTCCTTCGCCGCGCAGCGCGGTTGGCATCACGTGGATCACTAGCAAGCAGTCGGCTAACTCGAGGGCGATGATCTCCAGTTCCAGGCCGCGGTCGTCGGGACCTATCCACACGAGCTGATCGTCTCCGAGCGCGCCGGCAGCGGGTAATCGGATCGGGCGGGCCGTGGCCATCACGGCGAGCGCGTGCGCTGTGCCGATGCGGTGTTTGCGCGAGCTACGGGTGAACCGGACGACCACCGGGCTATTGTGTCAGACAAAACGCTCGACAGCAAGCGTGGTGCGGAGGGGTCTGCTGCATTGAGCGATCCGAAGCGATCTTTCGACATCCGCGACACACTCTCCCATTCAACTGCATACTACGAGACTCGCGGAGACGGAACAGCTGGCTATTACACACGGCACCCCAGCAGTGGATAGATTCGGCCACAATTTAGTGCTGCAAAATCGCATGAGATAGTGCGGCAGCTTTTGGACGCTGGTGGTGAAAGAACTCGCATACTGGTGGAGGCTGAGATTATTGTAGACCACGGGCCGGAGGCTCGGAGTGAGGCTAGCGTCGGCCGCGAGAATCGTCCAGCACTCCGCCCACTGATCGGACGTTTGAATGCACAGAGGCTGTGGGCTAAGACCATTCAAGAAGGGGGCGCTTAGGAATGGCTCAGAAAACAGTCGTGGAGCTTGTCGACGACATTGACGGAAGTCCGGCCGAGGAAACCGTCAGGTTTGGGCTGGACGGTGTCGCCTACGAGATAGACCTGTCACCGAAGAACGCGGCAGGGCTGCGGGATGCACTCGCGAAGTATGTCGGTGCCAGCTGCCGAGGACGCACTGGGCGCTCCCGTGGGAGCGGGCCAGGGGTGACATTCGTGAGTGCATCTCCGGGGACCATTAGAGAATGGGCTCACGCTAACGACGTACCCGTGCCCGTGAGGGGCAGGATTCCCGCATCTGTCGTCGAGCGGTTCAATGAGGCGAATAAACGGTAACGTGTGATGGGGCACGATAAGGAGCGAGCGGCTAAGGCTGCGCACCGCCGACGACCAGTCGCGTGAAAGGCACTACCGCAGCCATTGCTGTACTCCTTCTTGAGGAGCATTGCGCCTGAGGGCGCCCCGCCCTAGTGTCGCGACCTATTCGCTATCCTGCTGGCATCGCGAGCGTGGCCAGTGCCGCGTCAATACTCGTGGTCGTGGCGGTGTAGTCAGTCGGTCGTGCTACTGACCAGTTCGGCTATCTAGGCCCGTGGGTTCCAGCGCCGCAAGAGGTCTTAACGTTGGTGTTTCCAGACCCTTCCCATCTCAATCTTCCAAGCAGATCGATCAGTGCCGTCACGGAATCAAGCACCTTTAGACGAAGCGCCGCCACATAGTCTGCAACCCGGCCGTGACCGGTCGCGAACCTTGGATCGACCGGGAAGATCAAAGGCTCGCCCCAGGAGGCTACAAGCGGAGGCGCCTTCCTGATCGCGATTCTCCTACTCTGGGTCGACGACCGTACGCAGGAGTACCTGAAGGGTGCCAGTCGACAGTTGTCGGGCTTTGCAGGTCTGCTCGGTACGCCGGGCCGGGTGTCGCGCGGCTGGCGAGCCGATGTGCGGCAGATCTGGGCGCAGAGAGGGGGTTGTTACCCGTCGATGACTGCCCTGGACGACGGGCGGACAAGATCCTGCCGGCGCGTGGACCCCGCCAGAAAGACGACGCCGCGACGGGTGCGCCTGCGCTCAGGCGGCACGCCGGTATTCGTGGATCAGACCATCGAGGACGTCAACACACTCGATCGGCTGGTCGCCGACACCGTGGCGACTCTCAGCGGGGGATGGAACCGTGAGCGGTGTCTGCAGGTCGAGGCTGCGGTGTGGGCGAGCGATGTTGTAGTGATGCAGGTAGACCGTGAGGACCCGGTGGAGGTGACGCGTGCTGCGGATCAGGATCCAGTCCAGGCATTCGGTCCGCACCGTGCGCACCCAGCGTTCGGCGTACGCATTCGCTCGCGGTGCCCGGGGCGGGACCTTCAGTACCTGGATGCCCGCGGCGCCGAACACCGCATCGAAGGCCGCGGTGAACTTCGCGTCCCGGTCGCGGACCAGGAACCGGAACCGGCCGGGGTGCTCCTCCATAGTCATCAGCAGATTGCGGGCGGCCTGCGTCACCCACTGTCCCGTCGGGTGCGCGGTGATCCCCACCACGTGCACCGCCGACGCTCCACCTCCATCACGAACAGCACGTACAGCCGGGTCAGGCCGATAGTCTCCACCGTGAAGAAATCGCACGCGAGAGTACCGGCGGCCTGCGCACGCAGGAACTGCACCCACGTCGGACCGCTGTGCCGCCTCGGCGCTGGCCCGAGACCATGGCGGCGCAGGATCCGTCGCACCGACGTGGCCTAGACCGTGATCCCGAGCATGCGGACCTCTCCCACGATCCGCACGTAACCCCATCGGGGGTTCTCCCTCGCCAGACGGACCACGAGGTCGATCACCTCCGGATCCAGGCCACGCAGGGCACCCCGGCCGGTGTGGGTCACCACTTCCCGGTGCCAGCGCAGCAGCGTCGACGGTGTCACCAGGAACACCGACCACCGCTGGCGTGGCAGCAGCTTCGCCAGGCAGGCCAGCACCAGCCGGTCGCTCGGCGTGTACCGGGGCCGGCGGACTTGCCGATGCAGAACCGTAAGCTGATGCCGTAGGACGGCGATTTCCACGTCCTTGGCGTCTGGTCCCGGACCCAGTCCGACCAGGCCCACCAGCCGCCGCAGCACAACCACCCCAGCGTCCGCACCACCACGAAAGTGATCATCCCAGGCCGGGCATCACGCCTGGTCACAGGCCAAGCCGTGAAATGGCACCCTTCACGCTGTGCACGCAGCGGTCGACCCGAACCCCTGCCGCCTGGGCGCGTGCAGCGACCCGCGCAACGGCCGCCCAGCCTGCGCCGGGAGGCGGGCGCGTCGGGTCGTTGGCCTGCGCGGCCGCCTCGCCATCGTGCATCAGGTACAGGTCCATGTAACTCCCGGGCGCCTCGTCCGCTCATCGCCTCTGACCGTCCAGGCCGCCATCGTCCGACCACGACAGCAGGCCCCTGGGGCGACGACCGACGCCGCGACGCGAGGTGCGGGCGCTCAACCGCTGACGACCTGGTCGCCGAGCGCCCTTCTGGCCGCACCGAGGTCGTCGGCGCAGATCACCGCCAAGAACTCGTCCTCGGAGACATGAACCGGGAGGAGCAGCTCCACGTTGACGCTGGCGTCGGCGAGTTTGCGGAACGTGGCGGCGCCGGCGCCGGGAGCGTTGGCCATGCGCACGGTGAGCGCTTCGCGCTCGGTGAACTCGACACCCGCGCCCTCGAGCACCGCCCGTGCCGCGGACTCGTCGTCGGCGATGAATGCGACCGTGCCGCTGTCGCCATGCGTCGTCCCACACACGACGAGATTGATCTGGCGGGCGGCCATTGCCTCGCACAGGTGTGCCAGTCGGCCCGGCTCGTTGTTGACCTCGACGGCGAAGGCGCTCATTCGCGCAATCTATCTCTCACGCGGCGAGCCCTGAGATGGCCGCCCACGGCCGAACGTACTCCGCTCTCGGCGGCACAGGCGACGTCGGGCCGCCTGGCTGGGGGACCAAGGTCGAGATGCGGGGCCGCCCTGGTGACCTGGCGTGGAACATCGGCCCGCGTGCCCGCGTCTTTGTGCTGAGACGATGACGACGGTGGGCCGATCATGCGAGTGGCTGGGACGTACAGGATCCGGGTGCGCGAGCGGCGGCGCTGGCTCAGCCGCCGATCATGCGCAGCGACCAGCGCGCTGGTCGCGCTGATTCTGATCGTGTCTGGGTGCGGATCGGAGCCGGGGACGGGCGGCACGCCCGCCGCCTCGTCTTCGATCTCGGCGACGCCCAGGCCCACGCCGAGTGCGGGTAGCCCGACTCCCGGGCCAAACAGTAGTCGGTCGGGCCCGCCGCCCGGCACCGTCCTGCAACCCACGACAACCATCGTCCCGGCGCGCGGCTGCACAGTCCTGACCCCGGGCATGAATGGGGTCAAGGTCAAGATGGTGCAGCGCCGGCTCGGCCTCCCGGACAGCGCGTGGGAGACGATGGACCGCGCGACGATCGAGGCGGTGCGGCAATTCCAGCGGCAGGCCGGGCTGTCCGCCGACGGGGTCGTCGGTCCCCGCACCTGGCGGGCCATGGGGTTCCCGGAGAACTTCTGTTTCGACCGGTACCAGGCCAGGCCGGCGCTGCCACAAGCGGCGAGCATGCTGCAGCGCCGCGAGCAGATGATCGCCTTCGCCGGCGGCTTCCTGGGTGAGGAGTACGTGTGGGGCGGAGCCGGACCGCGTGGCTACGGCGTCGACTGCTCGGGCCTGGTGCTCCAGGCCCTGTACTCGGCCGGCCTGGACCCGCAACCGATCACCGTAGACAAGCACGTCCTGCCCGACTACCGGACCAGCCGGGAGCTCTACGACCATCCGCGGCTGGCCCACCTCCCGCGGTCGGCCATCCGGCGTGGCGACCTGGTGTTCTGGCGCAGCAACGAGACCGGCAGGGTGAACCACGTCGCGATCTACCTCGGCGCCGGCAGTGTGCTCGAAGCGGTCGAACCCCGGGTCCGCACCGGCAGCCTCGGCGACCGCTCGACCCAGACGATGACCCCCGAGGTGGTGCGCCCGTTCGGCGCAGCTTCGCCGGCAGGCTAAATAACCGGCGACCGAGCCGCGGTCAGCCAGTCCCATGGCCACCTGCTCCCCGGTGCGCATGCGCGGATGTGGGTGATACCGGTGGAATGGCGGCCCGCCGGCTGATCGGGAAGTAGTACGAGTACCTACTTCGGGTCCCAATCGACTGCCGTGGCTGAAACGGTGGCAGCGTCCCATGCGCGGGATCAAGACCGTGACCGGGCTTTATCTGGCGGGGGGTTGACGCAGCCCGAGGGCTCTGCTAGGCCGACGGGAGAGCCCTAGGTCTCCGGGGCCCGGCATGGTTTTGCGACGCAGACGGCACGGCATGGGCACCTGGCGTGGCTCGGAAGGACCGAGTGACGCCTCGAGGCTAGAAGCCAGCCTTCGGCGGCCGAGGATCCGTTCACCACCGTTGCGTCGTCTGAATTTCTCGCACTTGCATGGCGATCCGGGCCGTCGCCGTTCACCGGCGATCCTGGCAGCCCCCTTCTTCCGACAACTTGTGCGCTGGACGCACGAGCTGCCGTTCGACGAGAAGAGAAGGAAGGACTTCGCATGAACACTTTCGACGTGATCGTTGTGGGGGGTGGCGTCTCTGGCGGCCTGCCGGCCGCGACGTACCTGCAGAAGGCCGGCCTCGACGTGGCGGTCATCGAGGCCCGTCCCGAGCTGGGGAACTTCTGTCCCACGCACGAGACCTGGCCCGAGACGCTCGACTCCCCACATGCGTCGATCAACTTCTCCGGCAACTCGCCGGCGATCGTCGACCTCGAACTGGCGTCGAGGTACGGCTACCGCATCCGCACCACCCCGGTCGTGCTCGGCACGACGCACGCCGACGGCACGAACTGCCTGATCTGCTACGACCCGGCGAAGACAGCGGAAAGCTTCGGCCGGCATGCCGCAGCCGACGGGGAGACCATCTTCGGCATCCAGAATCGGGTGCTGGAGAAGATGGTCGAGATGAACGAGCTGGCGTTCTACAGCCCGCACCCGGACGTCGGCAAGTTTGAGGAGATCCTCAAGCTGTGCGGCTACGTCATGGGCCGCAGCGTCGACGAGATGTCGTCGATGACGGCGTACGAGCTCATCGAGCTCACCTTCGCCTCGGACAGGGCGCGGCAGACGATGATCTGCCCGGTGGCGCTGCACCTGCAGGGCGCGCCGTTGTCGCGGGGGCAGGGCGCGTTCGCGGTCGCGTTGAGCCTCTTCTACACGACAGCGATGGCGATCGGCGGCAACGAAGCGCTCGTCGACGCGCTGAGCCGCTGCTTCCTCGACCACGGCGGGACGATCCTCGTGAACTGCCCGGTCAAGACCATCGAGGTGCGGGACGGCCGGGCCACAGCGGTGGTGCTCGACGACACCGCGGTCTTCCCCGGTGCACGGTTCGAGGCCAGGCGGGCAATCGTGTCCAACGTGGGTGCGCGCGCGACCCTCGACCTGGTCGGCGAGCAGACGATGGCCTCTGTCGACTCCCGGCTGGCCGCCAAGATGAGGCACTGGAAGATGGACGAGCGCGGATCCACCGTGACGTCCTGGCTGATCGACGGCGAGATGCCGTGGGGGTCGGCGGGGTACGACCCGCTGGTCAGCAGGGCGCACCTGATGTACAAGGCCTACGAGTCCTGGCAGGGCGCCAAGGACTACGTCATGGCCATGATCAACAACGACACGTGGGGTGCCTTCGGTAACATGCTCGAGATCCTCGACTACGGGAAATGCGACCCCAACGCCGTCTCCCCCGAGGGCTACCGGGTGATCCGCGGCGAGGAGGCCATCCCCTACCCGCTGCGCCGCGAGGGCGGACCGGAGGCGTGGGACGGCCCGATCCGCGACGAGATGCTGCGACGCCGTAACGACGTCATGGAGGGCATCGCGCCCGGATTCAAGGAAAAGATCATCGACTGCTTCACGTGGACCCCGATCGACATCTGGCGGGTCAACCAGGCCGCGGTCTTCGGCCAGGTGCTCGGCGGTGACTTCAGCGAGGACCAGTGGATCCTCGACCGGATGCCCTATCGGATGCCGGTCGGCGGCCTCTACATGTCCAACGCGGTCTGGCCGCTCGGGCTGACCTGGATGGCGGCCGGCTACAACGCAGCACAGGTGGTCGCCGAGGACCTGGGCATCCGGCACCAGCCCTGGTGGAGCGCCCGGCCGGTCGCGTGGTTCCTCGAGAACATCGAACGGCTGCTCGAGCCGCTCGAGCTCGCAGCTGCCGCGGCTCGGCGAGGAGACTGAGGTGAGCACGATGGCAACCGAGCAATACGACGTCGTAATCGTCGGCGCGGGACCGAACGGGTTGACCTGTGCCGCCTACCTCGCGCGCGGTGGCGCCAAGGTGGTCGTCCTCGACAAGAGGTTCGAGTGGGGCGGCACGATGGCCACCGACGACTACTCGACGCCGTTCTTCTACAACCTGGCCCAGTACCTGCTTCCGCTCGGACGGGAACTCCCGCCGTACGCCGACCTCGGGCTGGCCGACCTCGGCGTCCGGTTCGTCGAGCCGGAGCCGGCCGCGGCCTTCGTCCCAGTCAGCGGCGGGGAGCCGCTGGTGGTCCGCCGTGGCGGCGAGGGCCTCGGCGAGCTGAAGGAGGCGTTCGCCGCGATCGACCACCTCGTCACCCCGCTGCTCTACGCGCGGCCGGCGCCGGTCGACGAGGTCGAGCATGCATTGACCGGGGGCGAGGGCAAGCGCGTCCTCGACCTGGCCCACCTGACCCCGGCCGGCCTGCCGGACACCGTCGCGGACGTTCGCGCCGGGGGGCTGCTGCGCTATGCCTGCGCGGTCAGCGGGTTCCACGCCGCGGACGAGCGGATCGGCATCCTTGGCGTGTTCGCGCTGTCCCGGCTGTTCTCGCCGAGCGTCGTGGTCGGGGGCACCAAGGCGCTGGCGGCCGGGCTGTTCCGAGCGGCCGCCGGGGCGGGAGCCCAGTTCCGCTCGGTGGCGGACGTGGTGGCGGTCCGGCCGGCCGAGGGCGAGGTGACGGTCGGGTGCAGGGACGGCCGTGAGTTCCACGGCCGGGCCGTGGTCTCGACCCTGGACCCGAAGACGACCTTCCTCGAGCTGCTCGAGTCCGCGGTCGTGCCCGAGGGGATCCGGCAGGCCGCCCAGGCCTGGCGATTGGACCGGCCCGGCCCGTTCACGGCGCACTTCGGGATCAAGGGCGACCCGCCGCGGACTGCCGGCGACGAGGCCTCACGCGCGCTGGTCCAGGTGCTCGGCTTCGAGGACGCCGCCAGCGTGGCTGGGCTGCTCGACCGGACCGGCCGCGGCGAGCTCATCGACCCACCGGCTGGGCATCTCACGGTGACCACCATGCACGACCGGACCCAGGCGGCTCCCGGGCCGTTCGGGCCGCTGCACACGCTGCGGTGGGAGGCGCTCGCGCCGTACCAGCACCCGACCGGCGCCTGGGTCACCAAGCGCGCTGCGTACCGGGCCCGGTGCTGGGAGGCGCTGGCCACGCGGACCTCCGGGCTCGGCGACCGGCGGCCGCTGTTCGCGTTCGCGGATACGCCGCAGGACATCGAGCGCCGGTTCCGCACCACGCGGAACGGGTCGCTGCGGCAGGGCGCGCTAATCAGGGAGCAGACCTTCACCAACCGTCCGCACCCGGACTGCTGCGCGACTCGGACCCCGGTCCCCGGTGTCTACATCGGCGGCGGCGGCGTGCACCCAGGGATCCCCGGCACGCTGGCCGGCGGATACCATGCCGCCGCTGCGGTGTGCGCGGACCTGGGATTCGAGCGGTGGTGGCCGCCGGTGCCCGGCTTCGTCCGGGACGCGGCAGAGCACGGGATGCTGCCCTCTGCGTCGATCCCGCAGTGACACGGCGACACCAAGCGGGGTGGCCGCCCCGGCGGCCACCCCGCTTGCCCTCTACACCGTCGTCGAGCCGTGTGGCCGGGATCGGGGAAGGGGGTGCCTGGGAATCTTCCTCGTGTCGAACCGCGCCTTCGATCGCACCGGCGCCGGACGGGTCTGATGCCTGAAGGGTGCAAGTTTGCGGATCGGGGCTCGGTGAGGGTGGCGGCGGGGCTGGACCGGCGTCGGGCAAGCGGTGTCGGTGGCGTTAGGACACCGGTGTCGCTGGCTTGCGACGGCTGCGTATCGGTATCCGCTGGTGGCGGCGCGCACAGCCAACGGGAGTGTGGTGCACGGTCGAGCGTTGTGGGAGTGGCGTTGGTCAGGCCGCGTGGCGGTATTCGTGGATGAGTCCGCCGAGCACGTCCGCCCGTTCGACGCGGCGGATCTGCTCCATGCTTGGATGCGTCGGCTCTGCCGCGGCCGCGGGCAGGTTGAGGTCAATGCCGCGGTGTGGGCGGGCGTGTTGTAGTGCCGGAGGTAGCCGGTCAGGATGTGCTCGAGGTGGCGGCGGCTCCGCACGAGGACCCAGTCCAGGCATTCGGTGCGTACCGTGCGTACCCAGCGTTCGGCATGCGCGTTCGCCTTCGGCGCCCGCGGCGGGGTCTTGAGCACGTGGATGCCGGACGCCGCGAACACCGTGTCGAAGGTGGCGGCGAACTTGGCGTCGCGGTCGCGGATGAGGAACCGGAACCGGTGGGCGTGCTCGTCGAGGTCCGTTAGCAGGTTGCGGGCGGCCTGGGTGACCCAGGCGCCGGTGGGGTGGGCGGTGATGCCGGCCAGGTGCACCCGGCGGTGCTCTAGTTCGATCACGAACAGCACATACAGTCTGCGCAGTCCGATCGTTTCGACGGTCAGGAAGTCACACGCCAGCACGCCGGCGGCCTGGGTGCGCAGGAACTGTGTCCAAGTCGGTCCGCTGCGGCGGGGTGCCGGCCCGAGACCGTGTCGGCGTAAGATCATGCGCACCGAGGTCGCCGACACCCGCACACCGAGTTTGCGGCACTCCCCGACAATGCGCAGATATCCCCAGCGGGGATTCTCCCGAGCCAGGCGCAGGACCAGGTCGACCACTCGGGGGTCCAGCCTGCGGCGGTCTCGACCGTTCGCCGGATAGGTCCACCGCCGCCGCACCAGCTCCCGGTGCCAACGCAGCAAGGTCGAGGGCGTGACCAGAAAGATCGGCCAGCGAGCGCGGGGCAGCAGCTTCGCCAGGGTCGCGAGAAGCATCCGGTCGGTTGGCGTGTAGCGGGGACGGGCCACCTGCCGGCGAGGCACGGCGAGTTGGTGGCGCAGGACCGCGATCTCCAGGTCTTTGGCGTCCGGGGATGGGCCCAGGCCAACCAGGGCGAGGACCCCGCCGGACGATCATGAAAGCCTGGGTGCGCACCACCATGGCCTTATCTTGGTAGGCCCGTGCAATGCCTGGTCACAGCCGTGACGCTGAAGATGCACCCTTCACGGTCAGGGTGATGCCGATCCAGTCGGCGCGCACGTCCACGCCCCACAGCTGCCAGAGGCTGAAGCCGGTGATCCATGCCGCGCCGATGCCGAACGCCACGAGGAGGGCCATCCACCACTGGCGCTGTTCGGGACATCAGGTAGCGCTCGACGCATGGCCAATGCCAGGATCCCGAGCCCGAGAAGGGCCGCGATTGCGAAGACGTACATGGCCCAACCCTCCTGCGGTGGTAGGCCAGACAATCGCTTCCTGTGCGTCGGCCGCCTTCAAGCGGTGCGACGCGTCAGCCACCGACGCCGACGCCCCCCACCGAAACACCCAGCTCCGGGGGCGATCGCGTCTGCCCCCTCATTGTAGATCGACGCCGGTCGACATCGGGACCGTGGTCCTGCGCCGTGGTCGCCGGCAGCATCGACACGTTCTGGCTCACAGGACTCTGGGGGTTGGTGTAGTGCTTGACACGGCAATACCTTGCCGGTGAGCCGTCGGTGCTTCTGGCGCACCTCCAGACCGCTCCGCCCAGCCGCACATCAGCACGGGACTCCCCCGGCGTGCACTCCGTGTCGGCCGGCCAGTTGCGGAGTGGTCGTAGGCTTCGGTCGTGGCCATCGCCGCTGGCACGTATGAGCTGGGGCCGCACGTTGGTCGGCTGCTGGTCAAGACCAGCCGCACGGGCTTGGGCGCGAAGGCGGGCCACGATCTGACCATTGAGGTCACGCGTTGGCGGGGCCGCGCCCTTGCGGACCCTGCCGATCCGGCGAGCTCAATGCTGGCTGTCGACGTTCACGCCGACTCGTTCGAAGTCCGGGAGGGGACCGGCGGGGTCAAGCCGCTCACCGACTCCGACCGGGCGGACATCAAGCAGACGATCCGGGAGAAGATCCTCCACACCGCGCGGCATCCCACCATCACCTTCCGGTCGAGGACGGTCCGCGGAACGGCGGAGTCGTTCGCTGTCGAAGGTGTCCTCACCATCATGGGCGCGACCCGGCCGATCGCCGTCCACGGCGGCGTGACCGACGTGCGGCTGCGCGGCACGGCGACGATTGTTCAGAGCCAGTGGGGGATCCGGCCCTATTCGGCGTTTCTCGGCGCGCTCAGGCTGAAAGACGAGGTGTCGTGGTCGAGTTCGACGTGGCGCTCCTTCCGCCCGGCTCAGGGCTCGCGAAGGACGCTTGAAGAACGCGCTACCCGAGGAAATCGAGCAGTGCTGCGTCGACCTGGTCAGCGCGGCTCCAGGCGATGGCGTGCGGACCGCCTCCGATCACCACATCGGTAAGGTGGGTCTGTTGCAGACCCCACCGACCTCGTCCGGTCGATCGGCGCCGACGCGGTCATCGACTACACCCGCGAGGACTTCACCCGGGGAACAGAGCGGTTCGACGTCATCGTCGACAACGTCGCCAATCATCCGCTGTCGCACTGCCGGCGCATGCTGACGCCGACGGGGACCTTCATACACACAGCGCGAACACGCCCGGCCGCTGGATCGGGGGCCTGGGCCGGGCCATCAAGGTGTGGATGATGGCACCGTTCGTGCCGCAGCGCATGCGCACGTTCGAGACGAGCGTGAACCAGGACGATCTGCTCGCCGTCACCGAGCTCATCGAATCAGGGAAGATCACACCTGTGATCGACTGGACGCACCCGCTATCGAGGTCCCCGAGACATCCGCTACATCGAGCAGAAACACGCCCGCGGCAAGGTCGTCATCACCGTGTAAGGCGCGGCCCGCAGCCACCCACCGCTCGGTGATCCTCCTCGCCCAGTAGCTCCGAACAGTCACCGAGCCGCGCCGACCGGCGACGCGGCGGCCCAGGCCGCCGAGCACGCCCGGCTCGATGCCAGCCCGGTGAAGGACGCGACCAGCGCCTGCACCCCCCGGCTCCCGGTCGCTTTCCAGCCGGGCCGCGCCTGCACCGGATCCAAATCACCCAGTTAGGGGGCATGTGCTCGGCGACCAGAGGGTGTAACCGGCCGGACCTCCGTCGGTGCCCTCCGGCAAGCGAGCCTTCGCAGGGCGATGTCCGGCCTCGTCGACGAGCTCGGCATCGTGATTGTCCTCAGCCCAGTCGTCCCCATGCCAAGCATCCAGAGCCTCCGTAGTTGGCCGACGCAGTCAGCAGCGCGGATGGAACCCAGCGATCGAATAGTCAGGCTCTCACCGTCGAAGCGGGGCCAGGTGATCCCGCGGTCTGATCCCCTCACGACCAGCGGGCGCACGGTCTGCCCCAAGACCTCACCGGCCAGAGGGGAAGAGTGCTGACCCGCCACCCGCTACCAGAACCAAGCCCGCCGAAGCAGGCCGAAAAATCCATTAGAAGCTGGCGCACTCGAGGGGAATGACTTCTTGACCCTTCGCATCGTGGAAACATCGTCGTTCCTCGTGACCGGCTCGAGGCCGCGGGCTTCGGAAGACAGATGCGACGCGCGGTGTTGGCCCTCACCTTCGGACCGCTGCAGGCACGAGCGGCCATCGCCGAGGCTTGGCACGACAACCACGCCTCACAGGGCGTGTCCCGTGCGCTTGGCTACCGACCGAACGGCGAGTCGCTGCACCGCCGCGGCGACGGCGTCGACACCATATGCATATGCGCCTGCGTCGTGCTGACTGGCTGGCCGCAGGCTTCCCTCAAGCCAGCATCGACGCCCCGACCCCTCCCGCCCGCTCTTCGGCCTCGACAGGGACGACCCCGTCCGACGCAGCCACCAGACCAGTACACGCCCTAGGCAGGCGTGGGGCCGTCGGAGAGGTGCCTGGCCGGAAATCTTCCTGCCAAGCTCACTAGTGATCGCTTAATGCAACAGACCCATTGAGCGTTCTCCCACAGTAGCGATATCATGGGATATCACATTGGAGGTGCCGTGGCTGATCTACTGATCCGCGACGTGCCTGAGGACGTCGTCGTCGCGATCGACGCCGACGCCAAGCGGTTGGGCCTGTCGCGCAGCGAATACCTCCGTCGAACCTTGGCACGCAGCGCCGCTGCGGCGCCTGGTCCGGTGACGGTTGACGATCTATTGCAATTCGCGGACGCCTTCGCGGACCTGGCTGACCCCGCGGTGATGCGTCAGGCATGGCAGTAAGCGCCTGGCTGATCGACAAGTCTGCGCTCGTGCGGCTGGCGGCGAGCGCGGAACCGGGCGAGTGGGCCGGCAGGATCGAGCGTGGGCTGGTCCGTGTCACCACCGTCACCCGGCTCGAGGTCGGGTTCTCCGCCAGGTCAGGAGTCGGCTTGCGCGAGGCGTTCCGCCGTCCGCCGCTGGCGTCGATGCCGGTGGAATACCTCACGCCCGCCATGGAGGAGCGTGCAGTCGCGGTACAGGCCCTGCTGGCGGACCAGGGCAAACACCGCGCGCCGTCCATACCGGACCTTCTCGTCGCGGCCGCCGCGGAGCGCGCCGGACTTACCGTTCTGCACCTCGACAAGGACTTCGACCTCATTGCTGAGATCACGGGCCAACCGGTCGAACGGCTTCGATTGCACTGACTGGGGCGAGACACACAGCGTTGGGGCGATGGCCTTTCATCGCCTCGCTTCCTGCCTGTGCCGGCTCCGGATCCTGCCCGGAAGGCATACTCGGGACGGCGGTTCGATCCAGAGCAGAAGAACCTCTTCGAACGCGGCCGCGATGACGCCGTAGCCCTGCCTGTTCGGGTGGACGTCGGGGCCGAGTGGGGGAGGCGTGCAGATCAAGGTCCACTCGCAGGCGAGGTGGGCCGACAGCGGGAACTGGATCGAGTTTTCGAGCGCCACACGACCGCGTGCTGTTGGCCGCGCTCTCCCGTCGGCTCCCCCGGGCCCGGTGGGGCGCCCTCCTCGTCACCCATCGACCTTGCTGCGCTGGCATCGCAAGCTGGTCGCGAAGAAGTGGACCTACCCCAGCCGAACGCGTCCGCTGGCGCGAGCAACTGGCCAGCTCCGCCGACCTCGACTACCCGACTCCCCCGCCGCCGCCCGCTCGCGGCTCACGAACACCGCCACAGCGGACAACGTCACACCGCCGAACACCCCACATCCGCGAAGTTGCACCCTTCACGGTGCCCGGCGCGCAGCCCAGTCGGTCCAGCGTCCAAGACCGGACCGTCGACGCGCCCGCCTCGCGTTCGCTGATCGGCAGCCGGCTCCGCTGCCGGGAATGCGACCGTGGCGACCCCCAGCCAGACGACGGCCACCCGGATGCGCCCGAGCTGCCGACGGACCCTACCCCAGGACACGAGCTCCTCGACACCGGAGGGCCGCGGTGTCCGGCGGCATCGGCGGCACATCCGGGTCGGGGGTCGGTGCGGGCGCCGGCCGTGGCGGTGTCGGCGCCGGAGTGGGCGGGGGCGTCGGCGGAGAGAACGGGTCAGGCAGCGGCGGCAACGGCTGAGGAGGGTCCGGGGTCGTCATGGCCGTGCTCCTTTCGCGCGTCCGGTCCGGCGACCTCGACGAGCACCGAACCAGTGCGTCGGCGACGGACAAGGCAGCCCACGCGCCCGCGCCGCCCAGCGCCGTGTTTTCGAGGAGGCCACTACCTCCAGTAGACCCCACCGCGAGGGCCGGGCGAACTCGTGGCGGGCTGCGTTCTTGGACCGGCTCAGCGTGGAAGCGTGGCGCCCCCCGGTACGTCTGTCGATGCCCTCGGGTGTTCTGCGGATCTCTCGGTCAGCTCCGGGTGGAGCCGACCGGTTTGGTTGGCCAGACCCGCCGTGGGAATCAGTCGAGGTAGCCGCGCAGCTCCTGCGACCGCCTGCCGGATCCACCAGGTGGCGTAGGTGGAGAACTTGTACCCCCTGGCGTAGTCGAACTTCTCCACCGCCCGGATCAGGCCCAGGTTGCCCTCCTGGATCAGGTCCAGGAACAGCATGCCCCGGCCGGTGTACCGCTTGGCCAGCGACACCACCAGCCGCAGGTTGGCCTCCAGCAGGTGGTCCTTGGTGCGTCGCCCGTCCTCGGCGATCCACTCCAGCTCGTTCCGCTCGCCGTCCTGCATGCTGCGGCTGTGCTGGGCCAGCTTCTCCTCGGCGAACAGCCCGGCCTCGATCCGCTGGGCCAGCTCGACCTCCTGCGCGGCGTTGAGCAGCGCCACCCTGCCGATCTGCTTGAGGTAGTCCCTGACCGGATCGGCGGTGGCACCGCCCAGGGCGAGCCGGGCGGCCGGCCCAACCCCAGCCCCCCGCGCTCGCGGCCGGCCCGGCGTCCCCGGACCCCTCGACGCTGGCCCTCCCGGCCCGGGTGGCCGGGATCCCGGCCGCCGCGGCGAGGCGGGGGACCGCCGGGCGAGCCGGACACGGTTGATCATGCCCGCGTACGTCGGGTCGGTCAGGATGACCTCGTCGCCCGGTGGTGAGGCAGAAGAGGGTATCGAGCATCGCCTCGCCCTCGCCGCTCGTGATGACGATCTAGCGGCGACCGTCGTAGCGCGGCCCGCCGCGGCGCTCGATCTGGGCGGCCGCCGCCTCTTTAAGATCGTCCCGGCCGGTGAACGGCAGCCAGCTGTTCGCCTCGTCCTCACCGATCGCCGTCCGGGTCGCCTCCAGCGCCTCCGCCGGCGGCGGGATGTCGGTGTCGAGGTTCTCCAAGCGAAGCACATCTGGGTCATCGCTGGCCGCCGCCGCGACGCGATCGATGTGGAAACCCGGGATGCCCTCGAGGCGCCGTACGCCCATCGCCCCCTCCGATCTCGCTCGAGTGGAGTCTAAGAGTTCACGGGGCAGCGTGGCCCGGCTCGACGGGCGAGCTGCCGACTCCACGTGCGCTGGCCACTGCTTAAGGGGTACACATTGGGCGGCGCCGGTCGGGTGTAGACAGGGAGGTATGGCCCGGCGCAACGACGAGGTCGGCGGGCTGTTGCAGGAGTACGCCGACCTGCTGCGGATCACCGGTGGCAAGGAATACAAGGCGCGGGTGTACGAGAAGGCCGCGCGCGCGGTCGCCGGCCATCACGAGGACGTCGCG
>DATBRJ010000063.1:0-3775 GCA_036560395.1 Actinomycetes bacterium
CGCATACGTCTTGACGAGGCAGGTGGTAAGCCCAGTCCGGATGGCGGCCCGGATCTCCGCTCGGATCGCGGCCGGCCAGTTGGACGAGCGGATGCAGGTTTCTGGGGAGGACGACCTGGCCAGGCTGGCCTCGTCGTTCAACCGGATGGCGACTCACCTCCAGCAACAGATCCGTCAGCTCGAGGACCTCTCCAGAGTGCAGCGGCGGTTCGTGGCCGACGTCTCGCATGAGCTACGGACGCCGCTGACGACGGTACGGATGGCAGCAGACGTTCTGCACGAGGCACGCGACACCTTCCACCCTCAGGTGGCCCGGTCGGCTGAG
The DNA here is from genome assembly GCA_036560395.1 of Actinomycetes bacterium. GTDB lineage: Bacteria > Actinomycetota > Actinomycetes > JAKEEW01 > JAKEEW01 > DASYTV01. The sequence continues at coordinate 326 of DATBRJ010000063.1, forward strand.
CTCCTCCAGACCCAGCTCGACAGATTCGAAGCACTCCTCTCCGACCTGCTGGAAATCAGCAGGTTCGATGCGGGTGCCGCGATCCTCGAGGCCGAGCCGGTAGACCTGCGTGAGATCGCAGCCAAGGTGATCGAAGGCGCCGAGCCGCTGGCCGAGCGCCGTGGCGCGGCGCTGCGGCTCGTCGGACCGCAGGGTTCCTGCGTGGCCGAAGTGGACCCACGACGGATCGAACGCGTTTTGCGCAACCTCGTCGTCAACGCCATCGAGCACTGCGACGGTCGCGACGTCGTGGTGCGGGTGGCGGCGAACGACCAGGCCGTGGCGGTTGCGGTGCGCGACTATGGAGTCGGCCTCAAGCCGGGCGAGGCGTCGCTGGTGTTCAACCGCTTCTGGCGAGCCGATCCCGCGCGGGCCAGGACAACCGGCGGCACCGGGTTGGGGCTTTCTATCGCATTGGAGGACGCCCACCTGCACGGTGGCTGGCTCCAGGCGTGGGGTCAGCCGGGTGCGGGGTCGCAGTTCAGGCTGACCGTCCCGCGCGCCGTGGGTCAGGCCATCGACCGTTCGCCGATACCTCTCGAGCCGGCCGACGCCCGCCGGATGCACTCCCTCGCCGAGCTAACCGGTCTCCGGGCCGGGGTCAGGGGGCCGCATGCCCCGGCCTAAAACGGTCTACACCGTGCGCGCAGCGGCCGTCGGCGTCTTCGCCGCGACGCTGTTGTTGACCGGATGTGCGAGCATTCCGACCTCAGGGAGCGTCCACAGCGCCGAGCAGGCTGCGGGATCGGACACCGGCATCCAGCAAGATGTTCAGTTCTATCCCGAGCCGCCGGCCGACGGTGCGAGCGCGGAACAGATCGTCCGCGGGTTCCTCGACGCGTCAGGGGCGGTCGAGCCTGCAGTCGCCGGCCAGCCCGACTTCGCGACTGCCAGAAGGTACCTTGCCTCGGATGATCCGAAGGAGTGGCAGCCAGGGAATGGGATACAGATCTACGACGGGTCTCCGCAGCTGACATCGCCAAGGCCCGTGACAGCGCATGGCGTCGAGCAGATCGACTTCGGAGCCGTGCCGGCCGGCACCATCGACAGCCGCGGCACCTACACGCCCGCGAGCCCGGGCAAGGACACCATCCATTACCCCTTCGAGGTCCGTGAGGTGAAGGGTCAGCGCCGCATCGTTGACCCGCCGCCACAGCTGTTTATCTCAAAGAGCAACTTCGACCGCGAGTACGAGCCGCTGAACCTCTACTTCTTCGACCCGTCCTGGAAGTTCCTTGTGCCCGACCCGCTCTACCTGGCAAAGCGGGCCGACCGGGCGACCTTGCTCGTCCGCCGACTGCTCCAAGGGCCGAGCTTCTGGCTGTCGTCAGCGGTGGTTCCTGCCTTTCCAACCGGTGTGGAGCTGACCCAACGAGGTGTTCGCGTCGTCGGCGGGCAGGCAGTCGTCGATCTCACCAGGCCCGCCGGGCAGGCGGACACGGATCAGCTCAACCGCCTCGCCGCGCAGCTCATCAGAACGCTGGCACAGCTCCAGGTCAGCTCGGTCACCATAACCGTGGAAGGCAAGCCGTCGGCAGTCACCGATCTCGAGGTCGACAAGGTCGTCACGCCGCCACCAGAGCCGGACGCATATGGACTTCGGGATGGTGTGCTTTACGCGCTTCCGTCGATCGGCACTGATGACGCGAGGGCGCCGGAAAAGATCGCTGGCCGACTCGGAACTCAGATCAAGCTGGCCGACTTCGCGGTCCAGCCGGGCAGTGGGTCGGGAGCCACCGCAATCGCCGGAATCGACGACCAAACCCAGACAAAGCTCTACATCGCGAAGGGCGTTCTCGACCCGGAACAAGTGAAGATAAGCGCACGCCACCTCGAGTCCCCGACATGGGACCGCTCCGGGCGGCTGTGGGTCATCGACCGGCGCAAGGGAAGATCAGCGATCGTCGTCGTCGACACCAAGCTGCACAGCCAAGAGATCGCGGCGCCCGGCATCGTCGGTCGGTCGCTGACGGTCAAGGCCATCGCGGTGTCCGAGGATGGAACCCGGCTCGCCCTAGTCACCGAGGATCCTGAGGGTCGCAGCGAAGCCCAGATCGCCACGGTGACCCGTAATGGTGACGTGCTGTCGTTGGAGAGGCTGCGTCCGCTGGCGCCCGGACTCTCCGGCACGAAGGACGTAGCCTGGCGCGGACCTGCGGAGCTGGTCATCCTCGGGAAGGAACAGAACGGGCAGCTGCAGCCGTACCTGGTCAGCGTCGATGGTTCCCAGCTGGCACCGCAGGGCACCGTCGAGAATCCTCTATCGGTAACGGCGACACGGAATAGGCCGATCCTGGTCGGCACCACGTCGAAAGAGCTCTGGGAGCAGTCCGGTGGCGGCACCTGGGAGCGTGTCGACCAGAAGAACATCGCCGCGCCGCGTTACCCCGGCTGACGGCGCTATCCACAGGGGGCTCCGCAACAGCGTTCGCCGCGGGACGCTATGACCTGTGGGTGCGGGCCGGCAGTCAGCAGCCCGCGGCCTGGCGCTGGCCGCAGGGAAGCTCTGGGCAGCGGCGCTCGACCTCGCGCTGCCGCAGGAGTGCGTGGGCTGCCACTGTGCCGGTGCCCAACTCTGTGCGGGTTGCGCGGCGCCGCTGCTCGCGCCGCCGCGACTGTCGTGGCCGAGCCCGCCGCCGCCGGGGCTCCCGCCGCCATACGCGATAGCGGACTACGACGGACCGACTCGATCGGCGATCATCGCCTACAAGGAGCGCCGGCAGCGGGGTCTGCTACGGGTTCTCAGCTGTGCCTTGGCGAGGGGTGCCCGCCTTGCCTGGTCTGCGCACGCAAATCTCGTGCCGATGAGGCCGGCAACCCAACTCCTGTTGGTTCCAGTCCCCTCCGCCCGCGCGGCGGTCCGGGCGCGCGGCCACGACCCGGCGGCAGCGCTTGCCCGGGCGACCGTCCGTGAGCTGCGCCGGGCCGGAATCCCGGCGCTGCGGCTGCCCGTCCTGCATCATGCCCGGGTTGTCCGAGATCAGGCGGCTTTGTCGGCTCCTGCCAGAACCGAGAACCTCGCCGGTGCATTCGCCGTCTCCGAGCGGCTGGCACCGCTCGTGAACGGCCAGAGGGTGCTGCTGGTCGATGATGTCATCACCACCGGGGCGACTCTCGCGGAGGCGGCAAGGTCTCTCCGTGCGGCCGGCGCTGAGCCTGTTGCCGCAGCTGTGATCGGCGCGACCAAGCGGTCCGGGCCAATGGCGCAAGGTTCTGCCACTCCTGTGAGAAATGCCCTACTGGAGCTGTGAGGAACCCCCTACCCGAGTGACCGAGATGCGGTTAGCGTCTCGGTATGGCACCCGCCCGGGTCCGTGGTTGCGTCGGGTCGACCGGCCCGAGAGGCGCGGTGCGACCCGGCAAGCCGATGCCAGCCGCAGGCGAAGCGGCCCACGTAAGGCGACTTCTCGT
>DATBRJ010000064.1:0-1998 GCA_036560395.1 Actinomycetes bacterium
GCCACGGAGGGGCTCGTGACAACCGTATTCGTGTGTGACGGTTCGCGGATGGTTCGGGAGGGCTTTCGACGGGCGCTCGCCGCATTACCTGGACTGGACCGGACTGTCGCGATACCAACGGCCGAGGCGATGGTCGCTCGCTGGACGGACGAGCGGCCCGACCTTGCGATGGTCGACGCAAAGGCGCCGGGCATCGGTGGCGTCGAGACGGTCCGGCGGGTGCTTCGAACCGATCCATCTGCCAAACTGATCGTCCTGTCCATGCCTGACGACGAGGAAGCTGTGATGGCGGCCATGGCCATCGGCGCTCGTGGATACCTGTACAAGAACGCGAGCAGAGCCGAGGTACGTACCACCGTTTCGCAGATTTTGTCCGAGTCCTTGGCGATCGTGGTGGCCCCCTCCGCGAGGCTGGTGCCCAGGAGTGGGAGGCCTATTCTCACCGAGCGTGAGTTGGAGGTGCTGGCCGGTATGTGCGAGGGTCGGAGCAACGCCGAGATTGGGCGGTCCTTGTTCCTGTCGGAGGACACTGTGAAGACCCATGCGCGCCGGCTGTTCAAGAAGCTTGGCGCGGTCGACCGCGCCAACGCCGTTGCTCTTGGCTATCGCTGGGGTCTTGTGCAGTGAGGGTCCGTACCGCGTTCGATGTAACGTCTGCGCCGTCTCCGCCGAAGAGTAGGCGAGTGGACGAGCCCGTCGACGTGGCCGAGCTCGTCGCTCAGGCCGCCGTCGGCGATCCGGATGCCGCGGAGACGCTCGTCGCGCGGTTCCGTCCGGCGGTTTACCGCTACTGTCGGGCCCGGCTCGGGGGCACGCCTGGCGCCGATCAGTCGGCTGACGACGCCGCCCAGGAGGTATGCCTCGCCGTGCTGCACGCCTTACCGCGCTACCGTGACGAAGGCCGTCCGTTCGAGGCATTCGTCTTCGGTGTTGCTGCACACAAGGTGGCGGACGCCCAACGGGCCGCCGCACGTTCAGCGCAGCTTCACGGCGAGTTGCAGGATCGAGCCGACGACTCCGCCGGACCGGAGGATTACGTCATCCGTGGCAGCGATGCGCAGTGGGCACGCTTTCTGCTGGCTCAGCTCCCTCCTGCGCAGCGTGAGCTGCTTATCCTGCGGGTTGCTGTCGGCATGTCGGCGGAAGAGACCGGATCTGTCCTTGGCATGTCCGCGGTCGCGGTTCGGGTCGCGCAGCACCGTGCGCTGACGAAGCTTCGGGCGCTTGCCGCAGCGGATAGTGAGTCCGTCATAGGCGATAGCGCCGACCATCGGCGGCCGCTAACGCGGCAAGCAAGCAAAGAGCGCAGCGGGTCACCATGCGGAGTAGGCGGAGGGGAGGCGCCGTGAGCTGGTCTCTGGACGCGCACGACCTTGACCTGCTCGCGGTCCAGGCCGACGAGCGGCTGCTGACAGCGGTTGGCGCCCGCCGTCAGGTCGAGGTCGCGGATCCGGTGATCGCCGTCCTGGCCGCCCTGGCTCGTGAGGTCGATGGCAAGCCGGTCCCCACCGACCGGCTGGCAGGCCTGCGGCTCGTCGGTCAACCGACGGCCTCCGGCAGGCGGGCCAATCGGCGGGCGGCCCTTACCGGCGTAGCGGCCGCAGTCGCCGTGCTGTCCATCGGTGGTGTCGCGGCTGCTGTTGGTGGAACTCCGGTCAGCTCGGTGATCAGGGAAACCGTCGGGTCGGTCTTCAACGGGGACTCCGGCCCGTCCACTGCTGATCTCGTCAGCGCCAAGCTGGGCGATGCCAATGCCGCGCTGGCACGTGGAGACGCCCAGCAGGCCAAGCAGATCCTCGAGGACATCCAGGCCCAGGTCGATGGGTCGGATCCGGGTGAGTTGCCGGCCAGCCTTGTCGAGCAGGTCAAGGCGCTCGAATCGCTGGTGGACGCGGCCGTGCCGCCGCCGGCTCCGGTCGTCACCTCGTCGCCATCGCCGCTTGTCCCCGCCGGAACCTACGGCGGCGAGGCGAGTCAGCCGGCCGACAGCGAGGCCAC
>DATBRJ010000065.1:0-7719 GCA_036560395.1 Actinomycetes bacterium
CCCTCCGGCCCGCGCTGGGAACTCGAGCAGTGAGTCGCGGCGATGGCCGGTAACAGCAGGCGCCAAGGTGCGAGGCGCAAGTCAGGCACGAAGCAGGGCTCGGTCGTCGGCTCCGGCGGCCAGCGCAGACGTGGTCTCCAGGGGAAGGGTCTGACACCACCGGCTGAAGCGCGGAAGGGCCACCCTGCGACACGGCGAGCGGCGCGAGCTGCCCGTGCCGGCACCGCGGACGGGAGTGGCGCTCGCCCGGCCGTGGGGAAGGACCGCGCGAGCGGACCCAGCCGCCGATCCGGCCGTGGAGCCACCGAGGTGATCGTCGGCCGCAACGCTCTGGTCGAGGCATTGCGCGCAGACGTTCCGATCACCCACGTATACGTCTCAGAGCGCATCGACACAGACGATCGGGTTCGCGAGGTGCTCAAGACGGCTGCGAACCGCGGCATTCCATTGCTCGAGGCGCCGAGGCCGGAGCTCGATCGGATTAGCGGCGGTGCGGTCCATCAGGGCCTGGCCGCTCAGGTGCCACCGTATGACTACGCCCATCCCGATGATCTGCTCGAGCGGGCGTACGCGGCTGCGGAGGCGCCGTTGATCGTGGCGCTGGACGGTGTGACCGATCCGCGGAATCTCGGTGCGGTGGTCCGATCGGCGGCCGCTTTCGGCGCACACGGCGTGCTTGTGCCGCAGCGCAGGTCCGCGGGCATGACTGCCGCGGCGTGGAAGGCCTCCGCCGGGGCGGCGGCCAGGCTTCCGGTAGCGCAGGCGAGCAACTTGACCCGGGCGCTCGACGCCTATCGATCGGCCGGTGTCTTCGTGATCGGCCTGTCGGCCGACGCAGACGTCGAGCTTGCCGACATCGACTTGGCCGCCGATCCTCTCGTCCTGGTGATCGGGTCGGAGGCCAAGGGACTGTCCCGGCTGGTCGCGGCGAGCTGTGACCTGAAAGCGCGCATTCCGATGGCGCCCGGTACCGAGTCGCTCAATGCCGCGGTCGCGGCCGGAATCGCGCTGTACGAGATCGCCCGGCGGCGCCATCACTGAGGTCGTCCGGTCCGCTGGATTGTGACAATGTGTCATGGTGGGACGGCTTCCCTCACCAGCCTGGCCATTGAGCCAGTCGGGTGGCCGAACCACACTGCGAACAACGGCCCCGGCGCGGGCACCTGAATCCTCTGGAGAATTCCCCATGGCTGAGCACGCGCACCTGCACGCGGACCTACTGGCGAGGCACCGCGCGGTGCTGCCGAGCTGGCTCGCCCTCTACTACGATCAGCCGATTGCGCTGGTCGGCGGCGAAGGACGGCATGTCGTCGACGCGGAGGGCAATCGCTACCTCGACTTCTTCGCCGGGATCCTCACGAACATGGTCGGTTACAACGTTCCTGAGATCGCCGCGGCGGTGCGCGATCAGGCAGGCAAGATCGTGCATTCCTCGACCCTGTACCTCATCGAGAATCAGATTGCGCTCGCCGAGCGGATCGCCGAGCTATCGGGAATCGCCGACGCGAAGGTTTTCTTCACCGCGTCAGGTACCGAGGCGAACGAGGCGGCCCTGTTGCTGGCGACACAGTTCCGTCGTTCCAACCAGGTGCTCGCGATCCGCAACAGCTACCACGGCAGGTCCTATGCGGCGATGGGTATCACAGGCAACCGCGGCTGGTCCGCTTCGGCGTTGACCCCGGTGAATGTCAGCTACGTGCACGGCGGCTACCGGCTGCGAAGCCCATTCGGTCAGCTGCCAGACGATGAGTACATCGCCGCTTGTGTCGACGACCTGAGGGATGTCATCAATGTGACGACATCAGGTGACGTCGCCTGCATGATCGCGGAGCCGATACAGGGTGTGGGTGGCTTCGCCGTCCCACCGGACGGTCTCTTCGGCGCGATGAAGCCCGTCCTCGACGAATACGGGATCCTCTTCATCTCCGACGAGGTCCAGACCGGCTGGGGCAGGACGGGAGACCATTTCTGGGGGATCCAGGCTCACGGCTTCACACCCGACCTGATGACCTTCGCCAAGGGCCTCGGCAACGGTTTGACCATCGGCGGCGTCGTTGCACGGGGCGAAATCATGGACTGCCTGACTGCGAACTCCATCTCCACCTTCGGCGGCAATCCGCTGTCCACGAGGGCCGGACTGGCCACCCTCGATTACGTCCTCGAGCGCGATTTGCAGGCGAACGCGGCAAAGCAGGGCGCTCGACTGCTCGCCGGGTTGCGCGAGGCAGCCGCGAGTTGTCCGAGCGTCGCCGAGGTCCGCGGCAAGGGATTGATGATCGGAATCGAGCTCTGCCGGCCTGGCACAAGGACGCCGGATGCCGCAGCTGCTTCGGCAGCGCTCGAGGCGTGCCGCCGCGACGGTCTCCTCGTCGGAAAGGGCGGCCAGCTCGGGAACGTCCTTCGGATCGCGCCACCGCTCACGCTCACCGACGAGGAGTGCGAGGACGGCCTGCGGATTCTGGCCAACGCCATGGCCGAGCTAGGCCGAAGCTGACATTGTGGGCATTGGCGATCCCGGGGATTCAGATGGCGGCGTTTCCCGCCGAGCCTGCGACACAGATGAGGACGAAGAGGTGACGGACGTGGCGGAGATCAATCGGATCACCCACTGGATCGACGGGAAGCCCTATGGGGCTCCGCCGGACGTGACCGGTGAGGTCTACGACCCCGCGACAGGGGAACTCAGCGGCCACGTCGACTTTGCCGGTCGGGCCGAGGTGGATTTGGCCGTAGCGGCCGCACTGCGCGCCTTCGAGAGCTGGCGTGACTCGTCGCTGTCACGGCGCACGCGTGTTCTCTTCACCTTCCGCAACCTCGTTACAGAACACCGTGAGGAGATCGCGGGACTGATCACGGCCGAGCACGGCAAAACGCTCGAGGATGCCGCGGGCGAGCTCCAGCGCGGCCTCGAGGTCGTCGAATTCGCCTGTGGCATCCCGCACCTGCTCAAGGGCGGCTTCGCCGAGAACGTGTCCACAGCCGTGGATTCCTACTCGCTGCGGCAGCCGCTGGGCGTGGTCGCAGGCATCACGCCGTTCAACTTCCCCGCCATGGTGCCCATGTGGATGTTCCCGATTGCCATCGCCTGCGGGAACACCTTCGTTCTCAAGCCGTCAGAGAAGGATCCATCCACCTCGATCAAGCTCGCCGAGTTGTGGGCCGAAGCCGGGCTGCCGGATGGTGTCTTCAACGTCGTTCACGGCGGGAAGCAGGCCGTTGACGGGCTCCTGACGCATCCCGACGTCAGGGCAGTCTCGTTCGTCGGCTCGACGCCCATCGCTCGATACGTGTACGAGACCGGCACCTCGAACGGCAAGCGCGTACAAGCGCTCGGCGGTGCCAAGAACCACATGGTCGTGCTCCCAGATGCCGACCTCGACCTGGCCGCGGACGCGGCCGTCAACGCCGGCTTTGGCTCCGCGGGCGAACGGTGCATGGCAATCTCGGTCGTCGTAGCGGTCGACCCGATCGGTGACGAGCTTGTTGCAAAGATCGGTGAGCGGATCCGTGGGCTCCGCGTGGGAGACGGCCGGCGCAGCTGCGACATCGGCCCGCTGGTCACCCAGGCCCACCGGGACAAGGTCGCTGGTTACCTCGACGCCGGCCAGTCCGCTGGCGCCGCACTGGTCGTTGACGGCAGGACCTGGCAGGTGGATGGCGCTGACAGCGGCTTCTGGCTCGGTCCAAGCCTGTTCGATCACGTGACGCCGGAGATGTCGATCTACCAGGACGAGATCTTCGGGCCGGTCCTGTCTGTGGTGCGGGCGGGTACCTACGACCAGGCCGTCGAGCTGGTGAACAACAATCCGTACGGCAACGGGACGGCGATCTTCACCAACGACGGCGGTGCGGCACGGAAGTACCAGCACGAGGTGCAGGTGGGCATGGTCGGAGTCAATGTGCCGATCCCGGTGCCCATGGCCTACTTCTCGTTCGGGGGCTGGAAGTCGTCGCTGTTCGGGGACACGAATGTGCACGGACCGGAGGGTGTGCATTTTTACACCAGGACGAAGACGGTCACCGCACGGTGGCCGGTTCCAACCGGAGCCCGCGCCATCGCCCTGCACTTCCCGACGGCCCAGTAAGACGGCGCACTCGATAAGAAAAGTCGATTGCCGCTCCCGATAGCCTGAGGTCGTGAACGATCAACTGACGTCGGACGACGAGGCCGCTGACGATCTCCCCGAGCAGATGAAAGTGAGGCGGGAGAAGCTCGACCGGCTCAGGAAGCGCGGCGCCGACCCGTATCCGCTTGGCTTTCCGCGGACAGCCACGATTGCCGAGATCCGGGAGAAGCACGCGGAATTGCCACCCGACGCTCGCACGGGGGAGAACGTCGGCGTGGTCGGCCGGATAATGCTGAACCGTATCGGCGGAAAGTTGTGTTTCGCGACGATTCGGGACGGTAGCAGAGAAATCCAGATCATGCTGAGCCTGGACCGACTCGGTGCGGAATCCCTTGCCCAATGGAAGGCCGACGTAGATCTCGGTGACCATGTCGGAGTGGAGGGAGAGGTGATCACCTCGAAGCGGGGAGAGCTGTCGATCCTTGCCCGCCGATGGGCGATCACCGCGAAATGTTTGCGGCCACTTCCCGATAAACACCGTGGGCTGACCGATCAGGAAACTCGGGTCCGCCGCCGGTATCTGGACCTCATCGTGAATCCCGAGGCGCGATTCATGCTGAAGGCACGCAGCGAGGTGGTCCGATCACTGCGGGATTCGCTCCACCGCAGGGGCTTCACGGAGGTAGAAACGCCGATGCTCCAGGTCGTGCCCGGTGGTGCCGCGGCGCGACCGTTCGTGACCCACATCAATGCCTATGAACTAGATCTCTACCTCAGAATCGCCCCCGAGCTTTATCTCAAACGGCTGCTTGTCGGCGGAAGTGAGAAGATCTTCGAGCTCAACCGGAACTTTCGCAACGAGGGCGCGGACGCGACCCACAATCCCGAGTTCACAATGCTCGAACTGTACGAGACCTACAGCGACTACAACACGGTCGCAAGGCTCACCCGAGAGCTCATCCAAGAGGCGGCCGAGCATGTCTTCGGTTCTCAGGTGGTGCGCCACCTCGACGGCACCGAGCACGACCTGGGTGGCGACTGGGCAGAAATCACCCTCTATGGCGCGGTGAGCGAGGCTCTCGGTGAGGAAGTCACGCCGACGACGCCGTACGAGGTGCTCCGCGATCACGCTGCTCGTCTTGAGATGGACGTCGATCCGTTGTGGGGTCCGGGCAGACTGGTCGAGGAAATCTTCGAGGAGACCGTGGTTCCCACCCTGACAGCGCCAACCTTCGTGCGGGACTTTCCGGAGGAAACAAGCCCACTGACCCGGGCGCATCGCAGCACACCGGGCGTAACGGAGAAGTGGGATCTCTACCTCTTCGGGGTGGAGCACGGGACCGGATACTCTGAGCTCACCGACCCTGTCATGCAGCGCGAACGTTTCATTGCCCAAGCGCTGGCCGCCGCGCGCGGGGACAGTGAAGCGATGCGACTGGACGAGGATTTCATCCAGGCGCTCGAGTACGGCATGCCGCCTGCGGGCGGCATGGGAATGGGTGTCGACCGGCTACTGATGGGCTTGACCGGCGCCGGTGGATTGCGCGAGACGATTCTTTTTCCGCTGGTCAAGCCGGAGTAGCCGACTTGTGCCAGGTTTTGGCCCGTAACTGCGCCGTGATCGGGCCGGCGGGAATGGAGAGTGATGGCTGATGGGCGATGCAGTTGCCGCCCTTGTGCCATCGGTCGTTGTGGCCGTTGCGTTCGTGGCCATCATCGTGGCCATCATCAGGAACCAGGGGGGTAGCAAGTGAGCAGCGCATGCAAAGGGCGCGTACGGTAATGGCGCCGTCGCGTTCGGCAATCTCACCCTTGGCGTGGCTTGCGCTATCGCCGGAAATCCGCTTTCCTAACGACACCAATCCGGTTTGCTTCACGCCAGAAGTCGGGGAATAGCTCATGGCACAGAAGGTTCAGGTCACGCTGGTCGACGATTTGGACGGCTCAGAGGCAGAAGAGACTGTCCGCTTCAGCCTGGACCGGGTCGACTACGAAATCGACCTCTCAAAGAAAAACGCTGCCAGGCTTCGCGATGTGCTTGGTCAGTACGTCGGCGCCGCTCGCCGGCTTGGCGGCCGCCGGGCAAGTGGCGGCGCGCGCCGGGGTCGCGCTGGGGGCAATGGGACCGCCGCGATCCGTGACTGGGCCAAGAGCAAGGGCTACAAGGTCAGTGATCGAGGCAGGGTGCCGGCCAACATCGTGGAGGAATACAACAAGGCCCACTAGGTCCGCACAACGGGGCTGAGCACGTCCAGTACGAATCGGATCGGGCCTCGCCGCAACCTCGATTCTGGACCCAACTTCGCCCCTGGCTCATCGCATGTGCGAGCCGGCGGCGATTCACCAAACGAACGTGCAGGTCGATCCCGCGCTGACTCCGACAGGCTTCGAGTCATGCGAGCGCCTCAGTGGCGCCGGGGAGCCTTGCCACCCGGCCCTTAGCACGCCGGCGGCCCTGGGGCCGACCAGTGTTGCCGTGTTGCTGCGGCCCATGTGGGCCTCGACGGATCCTGAGCCGGCTTCCCGCCGCCAGTCTGTTCGCTCCTGGCGTAGTGGTCCCGCCGCACACGGGGAACACCAGGTACAGGCACCAGGTTGGTCTCTACATCGGCCCAACGGGTAGCCGTAAGGCACCCAGGACCGGTGTGGCCCCGACTATGTGCCGTCCCCAGGGCTAGCATGCGAGATGACGGGGGGCGGAGAGCCCTCCCCCTGCCCCGACCGCTCCGAGGAGCGAAAGAGATGTTCGAGAGGTTTACCGACCGCGCGCGGCGAGTCGTCGTCCTGGCACAGGAAGAGGCCAGGATGCTCAACCACAACTACATCGGCACCGAGCACATCCTCCTCGGGCTGATCCATGAGGGTGAGGGTGTCGCCGCGAAGGCGTTGGAGAGCCTCGGCATCAGCCTCGAGGCGGTGCGGCAGCAGGTCGAGGAGATCATCGGCCAAGGCCAGCAGGCGCCATCCGGCCACATTCCGTTCACCCCGCGGGCCAAGAAGGTCCTGGAGCTGTCCCTGCGTGAGGCGCTCCAACTCGGCCACAACTACATCGGCACCGAGCACATCCTGCTCGGCCTGATCCGTGAGGGTGAGGGTGTCGCCGCCCAGGTGCTGGTCAAGCTCGGCGCCGACCTCAACCGGGTGCGCCAGCAAGTGATCCAGCTGCTCTCCGGCTACCAGGGCAAGGAGACCTCCCCCGCCGGTGGGCCGGCCGAGGGCACGCCGTCGACTTCTCTCGTGCTCGACCAGTTCGGCCGCAACCTGACTCAGGCGGCCAGGGAGGGCAAGCTCGACCCGGTTATCGGGCGCGAGAAGGAGATCGAGCGGGTCATGCAGGTGCTGTCCCGCCGCACCAAGAACAACCCTGTGCTCGTGGGCGACCCGGGCGTGGGCAAGACCGCGATCGTGGAGGGGCTCGCGCAGAAGATCGTGAAGGGCGACGTGCCCGAGACGCTGAAGGGCAAGCAGATCTACACGCTGGACCTCGGCGCGCTCGTCGCCGGCTCCCGCTACCGCGGCGACTTCGAGGAGCGCTTGAAGAAGGTTCTGAAGGAGATCCGCACCCGCGGCGACATCGTGCTGTTCATCGACGAGCTCCACACGCTGGTCGGGGCAGGAGCTGCTGAAGGCGCGATCGACGCCGCTTCGATCC
>DATBRJ010000066.1:0-3291 GCA_036560395.1 Actinomycetes bacterium
CTGGGCGCTGCGCGGCGGCGGCGCCAACTTCGGTGTCGTGACGGCGCTGGAGTTCCGGCTCTACCCGGTCGCGCACGTTTACGGCGGCATCTCCTACTTCGCGGCCGATCGTGGCGCGGAAACGATCCAGCGCTACCGCGACTGGGCCGCGGGCGCGCCGGACGAGTTGAGCACCGCCGTCCTGCTCACCCGCGTACCGGAGATCCCCGAGATTCCAGAGACGCTGCGGGGCCGGCGAGCTCTCGCGATCAAGGTCTTGTACGCCGGGGAGGCGGGCGACGCCGAGCGGCACCTGGCACCGCTACGGGCCGTGGCAGGTCCGGCACTCGTGGATGGTTATCGGTCGATGGCCTACTCGCAGGCCGCGATGGGCGGGACACCGGCGAGATATCTGGATCTGCTTGACGAGCTTCCCGATGTGCTGATCGACCTCATTGTCGGTGCCGCTGCCGGGGACGCCTCGCCAGCGTCCACGGTGGAGCTCCGGCACTGGAGCGGCGCTATGGGACGCCCCGCGGAGGATGCCGGTCCGACCGGCCACCGGGCCTCGCCCTTCTCGCTGATCATCGACGGAGCTACCCCACGGCTGGCGGCGGCGCTCCGGCCGCACGGCAACGGCGGCGCCTTCCTGAACTTCCTGTCCGATCCGGCCAGGACCGAGACCGCGTACACGGCGGAGAACTACCGGCTGCTGCGCGAGGTCAAGAAGGCTTACGACCCCGACAACTTCTTCTGCATCAACCACAACATCCCGCCCGCCGGCAGCCGTGCGGTCGAACCATTCGTCGGATGATCGGGTCCACCACGGCGGTCCCTGCCGATTGCGAGGAACAATCGGCGGGGTGGCAGGCAAGCGAAGCGCCGGGCTGCTGCTGTTTCGCCGGGCCGGCGACGATCTCGAAGTCCTTCTTGGGCACATGGGCGGTCCGTTCTGGGCAAGAAGAGATGCCCGCGCTTGGACCATGCCAAAGGGGGAGTACGACGCCGGGGAGGAGCCGCTTGCCGCGGCTCGCCGTGAGTTCCGGGAGGAGCTTGGCGTGCCCGCGCCCGCTGGTGACGTCGTCGAGCTCGGCGACATACGGCAGGCCGGTGGCAAGGTGGTCACGGCGTGGGCAGTTGAAGGCGACCTTGATCCGGCGATCGTGGTCCCGGGAACCTTCGAGATGGAGTGGCCGAAGGGCTCCGGCCAACGACGTCAGTTCCCCGAGGTCGATCGGGTCGGTTGGTTCAGGGTGAGCGTGGCGAAGACGAAGATCATCACCGGCCAGCAATCCTTCCTTGACCGATTGATCGAGCTTGCCTCCACCCCCCGCGACGACGTGACCTGAGCGGTCACGGCGACCAAGCTCGACCTCCAGGAGGCTAGGCTCTCGCGGCGCGAAGTCGTCGAGAGACCAGGGCGGTGGGCTAGCTGCCCGAAAGCCAGCGCTGAAAGTGCCACTACCTCGATCCCGCGAGACATCAGGGGCACCTTCAGTCGAACTAATGGGGTGAAGGTGCCCTTCATGCGGGAAGGTCAGCGGGGGATGAGGCGGGCGCGAACCGGGCCGGCGGGCCGAAGCGTCACGTGTGCCACCGTCTCTACCGTCGGGTCCATCGATTCAACGCGGTAGCGCTCGAGGAGCCGCCGCAGGAGGATGCCGGCTTCCAGCATGGCGAAGTGCTCGCCGATGCAGCTGCGAGGCCCGCCGCCGAATGGGAAGTACGAATATCGCGGTCGGTCACGCTCGCCGAGAAACCGGTCGGGACGGTAGCGGTCCGGCTCCGGCCAAAAGCGTGGATGCCGATGGGTGACCCACGGCGATACGACGACAAGCGTGCCGGACGGTACGTGGTAGCCGTCGATCTCGGTATCGACCAGGGTCAAGCGCTCGGTCAGATAGGCGGGAGGGAATAGCCGCATCCCTTCGCGCAGCGCCGCCCGGCGAAGGTCCTGATCAGCGGCGACTTGCTCCTGCAACTGCCGATCGCGCCCGAGCTGGTGCAGCGTAAAGGTCAGCGCCCCGGCCGTGGTTTCGTGTCCGGCCAGCAGGAATACCAGGACCTGGTCGCGGATCTCCTGCGCGGATAGCGGCCGGCCGGTCTCCGGATCCCGCGCTGCGCGCAGCCTGGTCACAAGATCGTCACGGTCGCTGGTATCTGCCTCGTGCTTGGCAAGGATGCGGTCGACGATCTCGTACTGCATCCGGCTTACGGACCGCATCCGCCGGTTCCGCGGCGTCGGCCACGACAGGGGCAGCCGGACGAACTGCAGGGTGCGCTTCTGTGTGAGCAAGCCCGCCAGCGGAACGAGCCTGTGCAGCGCCGGAACCGCCTCATCCACGTCCTCGCCGAACAGCGTCCGGCCGACGACCCGCAAGGTGTATCGCATCATCAGCAGGTGCAGGTCGACCACGGTGTTCGGGTCGGGAGGCGATTCGGCGGTGACTCGGTCCGCCTCGTTGCTCATCAGCTGGGCATACCGCTCGACCCGGCGCGGAGTGAACAGTGGTGCAAGCGTGCGGCGTTGGCGCCGCCAGAGCTCGCCTTCCGCCGTCAGCAGCCCACGGCCGAGCATGTCTGTGAGGACCTCGAACCCGACAGTCCGTTTGCCGAAGGTACGTTCGCTCTCAGTCAGCACGCGACGCACCTGCTCGGGATGGTGCGCGGCGACGGCGACCTGGTGGAGCGGGCCGCGGCGGGGACCGAAGCGATAGGCCACGACGTCGCCGTACAGCTGAAATCCGCTCAGCAGCGTGCCAAGCACATCGCGACGGAAGGCGAGGCCCATCCCCAGCAGTGGATTGCCTGGCGGTCCTGGCATCTCATCGATCGCGACCGGAGCTGGTTCGATGGAGGTGCCGCTCACCCGATGATCACAGCACCACCGGCACCGCCCTTGTCAATGGCTGCCATGAATGAGCCGTGGCCCGTCCCACACGGCGGTGGCGCTCTGTCAGCTGAGGGCGCGCAGGTAACGATTGGTCATCCACCGCTGTACGAGCCGCACCGCCGGCGCCGCCCCGCGCGAGAACCAGCGCGCCGGCCGCGAGAAGGCGGTGACGGTGAAGGTCACCCGACCATCCTCGCGGAGATCGACGACGAATGCTTCCTCGCCTTGCGCAGGGTGACGAGACAATGTTCCGTAGGCGAACCCGCGACGGTTCTCCTCGTCGATCACGTATACGACCCGAGTCGGAATCTCGAACCGTGCCGGGCCGACACCGAGCTGTGCGATGAGCACGCTACCGACGACGGCGGTCGGGGTCGATGCGGTGACCCTCAGGCCAGCGCGCTCGTGCATTCGCCAGG
>DATBRJ010000067.1:0-24107 GCA_036560395.1 Actinomycetes bacterium
GCTGGGCCTGTCATCGTTCAGGGCGCCAACCTGATCCCGCAGTAGCGACGCCACCCGGTCGACAGCGAGGGAGACCAGCTCAGCCGCGTCGTCGACCGCCTGGCGAGGATCGTCGACGAACCCCAGCTGGACCTCACGCCAACGGATCCTCAGTCGATCCGTCTCGGCGTCCGGCAGCAGCGCCCCAGCATCCTCCACGTCCGGCGTCTGTCCACCGCCTGGCGCTTCGTCAGACGGCTGCTCGTCTGGTACTGCGGCGGCGGCCGCCGGCACGGCCCGCAGGTCGGCGCGTCCGGCAGCATCAGCGGGACCGCCATCAGCCGCCGTCCGATCGACATCCTCGTCGGCACGGTCCACATCCTCGTCGACAGCCTCGCCGCTCATGCCGGCTGCCTCGGCGAGATCCGTCGTCGATCCGGGAGCCTGCCGATCCAGGTCGTCCTCGCCCCGGTCGCCCTCCATCCGGTCGCCTTCGCCCTTCCCGCGCTGTTCATCGGCCCCATCGATGGCATCGTCAGGAGCCGCCGGGCCTGAGGCGGCGGTCACGTCGTCCGGGCCATCGGAGAAGCCGGCCGCCTCATCGTCACCGGGAGAGCCAAAACTGTCCCTGACGACCGGCTGACCCCCGTGGTCACCGTCGGCGGAGTCGTCGCCGGTGTTGTCCTCGACCCGACGGTCATCAGCCGCGCCATCCGGTGCCGCCGTTCCCTCCTCGGCGATCTCGTCTGAGCTTCGCTGGTCCGGATTAGCGACCGTAGGCCGGTGCGCGGCCGGATCGCGGATCGTGTCCTCGGTCTCGTCCACCGGCTCCGGACCGTCCTCGCGATCTCTGGCGTCAGTAGTGTCCGCGTCCGGATCGAACAAGCGGTCCCGAGAATTCTGCTCGGTGCTCACGTCAGACCCTCCGGGTCTCGTCGTCGATCGTGGTCCTGGCGTCCCTGCCTCGCTCGGAGTCCGCCATGCTGTCCTGCGCCTCATCGGTCATCGCCCGGCGGCGCTCCCCGGCCGGCCGATCGGCCGCCTCGTCGTCTGCTCGCTCGGATGCATCCGACTCCACCGACTCCGCAGCCTTGTACGCGGCCGCGGACTCTTCTGTGTCCCGCTCAGATGAGTCGAACCGGTCAGGAGGCGTAGCGACCTCGGGCTCCACCCGATCGCGGTCGGGGGTCTCAGGATTTTCGTCGACCTCCAAGAGCTCATGGAAGAGCGCCCGGTAGTCGACCATCGCATTGCGCAGCTCCTCGGTCGACGCGCCATCTTGACCGGCGCGCACGCTGACCTGGTGGGCGCTGCGGTAGCGGTTGAGGGTGTGGCTGTGCTCGACGGACAGGTCAGCAATTCGCTGCTCGTCATCTTCATCGGCCGGGTAGCCACGGTCGGCCATCACGGCCGTGAGGAGCTGGCCGGCGTCGGAGACCGCAGATCGCGGGTCATCGACGAACCGCTCCTGTACGCGTACCCACGCCACCATGTACTTGTCGCGCGTGGCTGGGTCGAGCGGGCGTATGTCGAGCGAGTCGTGCCGCCGCTCGCGCTCGCGCAGCTCGGATTCGGCCACCCGGCGGCCGCCCGAGGAGTCGACGAGCCGGTCGTACTCCGGCCCGAATTGTTCCTTGAGGTGCCGTCGTCGTTGCATAGTGAACACGGCCAAGACCAGGATGGCCACGACGATGACGGCAGCAATGACGATCAGAACGGTTGTCATCAGTCTTCCTCCCTAACGCGCGGGGAGGGTGCCCGCGCGGGAGGAGATCAAACCCGGACCTGATCAGCCGGCTTCCGCGCCGGTTGTTCGCACCGGCACAGGACCCCGCAGCGGTAGGACCACGGGCCGGCCGTGCTCGTAGACCACCTTCATCCGCGCGCCGTAGAAGCGCTCGATGTTCTCCTCGTTAAGGACGGACTCGGGAGAACCAGTGGCGACCGCACGCCCGGCATCGATGAGCACGAGCCGGTCGGAGTACTGCCCGGCGAGAGTCAAGTCGTGCAGTGTGGTCACCACGGCGAGCCCGACCTCGTGCCTGAGCGCGTCGATGAGCTCGAGCACCTCCTGCTGCGCGCCGAGGTCAAGCGCGGTGGTTGGCTCGTCGAGCAACAGGATCGGAGCGGCCTGAGCGAGCGCGCGTGCCAGGAGGACGCGCTGCCGCTCGCCACCGGACAGCGTGGCGATGTCCCGTCCGGCGAACCGCTCGAGGCCGAGCCGCCTGATCGCTTGGTCCATCGCCGCGCGGTCGCTCACGGAGTCGGTACCCAGCGAGCGGACGTAAGGAGTACGACCGAGCAGGACATAGTCGGCGACTGAGAAGCCCGCCGGCACAACAGGCGTTTGCGGTACGTACGCGACAAACCGCGCTCGGTCCCGCCGGGATACTCCGGCCGCACGCACCGGTCGCCCGCGACCGACCCGGCGGGTGATCACCTGGCGGCCGCATAGCTCGATCGAGCCCGCGGTGGGCTCGACGAGCCCGACAAGAGCCCGACACATGGTGGACTTGCCGGCGCCGTTTGGTCCGATGACGGCCAGCCACTCGCCCGCCTCCACCCGCAAGGACAGGCCGTCGAGCAGCCTGACCCCGGCCGCCTGGACGACGAGGTCGTGCACGGCGAGCGCCGTCGCGCTCATCGCAGGTACCTCCGTGATGTGTGCAGGACCAGCGCGAAGAACGGGGCGCCGAAGAAGGCGGTGATGACTCCGATGGGCAGCTCGGCCGGTGCCATGATTGTCCGCGCGGCGAGATCGGCGAGCACGAGGAATGCGCCACCGAAAAGCAACGAGAGCGGGAGCAGAACTCGGTGCCCCGAGCCGGCGACGAGCCGGACGGTGTGCGGGACGATGATGCCGACGAAGGCGATCAGACCCGAGACCGAGACGGCCGCGGCGGTCCCGAGCGATGCGGCGACGACGACGAGCAGGCGGATACGCCGGACGTTGATGCCGAGCGCAGCGGCCTCGTCGTCGCCGAGCCCCAGCACGTCGAGAGTCCACCGGTGGCTGAGCAGAACCGCGGTCGTGAGCAGGAAGTAGGGCAGCAGGATCAGTACTTCGCCCCAGCCGGCGGTGGAGAGCCGGCCGAGAATCCAGGCGTAGACCTGCCGGATCGTGTCCGTGTTCCGCTGCATCACATAGGTCTGTGCGGCGGTGAGGAACGACGCGACGGCGACGCCGGCGACGATGAGTGCGGTCACTGACCGGCTCCGGCCGCCGGTCGTACCGAGAACGTAGGTCAGGGCGACGGCGAGTAGCGCGCCGGCGAAGGCGGCCACCGGGACGTAGCCCGGGGTTGCCGAGCCAGGACCGCCCAGCGCGATCGCGACGGTCGCGCCGAGGCCTGCGCCCGCCGCGACCCCGAGTGTGTACGGATCGGCGAGCGGGTTCGCGAACACTCCCTGGTAGGCCGCCCCGCAGGAGGCGAGTGTGGCCCCGACGAGCAGGGCGAGCACGACCCGTGGGAGGCGCAGTTCGTGGATGATCGCGACATCGGCTGCCGAGAGCCCGGACGGCAGTCCGAGCACCTCCTTAATCACGCCAACGGGAGGCAGTGCGACCGAGCCGACGACGAGGCCGACCACCGTTGCGGCGATAACGGCGACGATGCCTGCGGCCAGCCACACCGGCCGGAGCCTGGTGAGCCCGGCCGCAACGGCAACCGCGTCGCCAGCCTCTGCCGGATTGGACGCATCCTGGATCAGCGCCGTGGGGTTACCACGGTCGGGCAACGGTGACACGCCGAGGACCGCAGCATCGCCGCCCTCACCGGCCGGGGTAGTCGCCAAGCCCCGGCCGGCGTCCTCGAGGCGGTCCGCGCCCTTGGCGGTCGGCGGTAGCTGCCCTTCGGTTGGCATGCTGTCACCCGCTGGTCGTCGGCGCTTTCGCGACGGCGGCGGCAACGGTACGCAGGAAGTCGACGACGCGCGGTCCCCAGCGTGAAGCGATGTCGTCATCGAGCGGGATGACGGTGCCGTTTTTCACCGCGGCGAGATTGGCGAAGCCGCTGCGCTCGGCCAGAGTCTGTGCGCTCTGCCCGCAGCACTTGGTGTCTGCCAGGAAGATCAGGTCGGGATCTGCCTTGACCAGGTACTCGGGAGACAGCTGCGGGTACCCGCTGCCCTCCTTGTCGGCCTTGTCGGCGATGTTCTTGAGGCCGACAAGGGAGTAGATCTGCCCGATGAAGGTCTGTGACGTGACGGAGAAGAGCGTGTCGTCGAGCTCGTGGTAGTACGTGAGAGGCGCCGCGCGCTCGGGAATCCCGGCAACGATGGCGTCGATGTCCGCCTTCATCTTGGTGACGGTGGCCGTCGCCTCTGATGGGTGGCCGGTGGCCTTGCCGACCAGCTCGATCTGACCATAAGTGTCCTCGAGCTTCTGGGCCGCGGGAAGCAGCAGGGTCGGTATGGAGAGCCGGTCCAGCCCGGCGACGACGTCCTGCTCGTCGTTGCTGAGCAGCACCAGGTCAGGCCGGTAGCCAGCGATTGCCTCGACATTCGGCTGGAAGCCGGACAGCTTGGTGCGAGGTGCCTGCGGCGGGAAATTCGACTGGTCGTCGACGGCTTCGACCTGATCCCCGGCGCCGATCGCGTACAACATCTCGGTTGCGGTCGGGGAGAGCGAAACGATCCGTTCGGGCCTCGACGTGATCGTCAGGGCCTTGCCGGATGCGCCTTCAACGGTGACCGGGAACGTTGCCACGGTCGTGGTTTGGCTGGGCGCCGCGGCGACACCCCCGCCACTATCGTCGCCGCCGCACGCGTACATCCCTAGCGAAGCTGCAGCAACGAGAGCAGGCAGGACGAACTTCCGCATGGGCTACCTCCTGTCGATCGAGGAGGAGCGCTCGACGACAGGGGCCGACCCGGTCGTACAAGCCTCACTCTTGCCTCGAGAGCAATGGCTCGTCACCGGACACGCAGGCGACCTGGCTGGCCTCTTGACGAGGGATCACAGTTGCGGGACAGCGCCGGAATCTCACCGGACTTCGCTACGGTCAGGCAGACGCCATGAGCGTAACACCGGCTCACCCACGCGCTGATCGGCGGCAAGCTCCGGAGCGTTAAGCCGGCACCTTCGGCACGCGCGACAACAACCGGACGCCCAGCCTCCGGACTCCAACGGCGGCCCTGAGAGGTGCTCGACACCTGATCGGGAGCCGAGTTTCGCTGCAGAGCGACATCCCGGTGTCCGCTCCCGGTTGCCGCCTGGGCGAAGCAGCGACTCAGACGAGGCGCCAAGCCACGTGGGCGCCTGAGGATCGGTCGCAAACTGCTCACCCAACGCGCCAACCCGATGGGCTAACGCTGTCGAAGCCTGCGCGGAAACTGTCAGTCGTGCCACCTAGAATCGAACATGTCTTCGAAGGAGGTGGTGATCGTGCTTCGGCTGGATGTCGCGGAGGGCGTGGCCAGCGACTTCTGGGGCGATGAGTTCTTGCTCGGCGGGGAGGCGATGACGCGGATCTCGCCGCCGTTCTCGTCAGAGCCGCTCGACCCGGTTGACGCGGATCTGACCTCGATGCGACCGAGTCCGGGTCTTGCAACGCGGCTCGCGAAGCTGCCCACCTCTGACGTCTCCGACTCCCATCTGGTGGACATGATCGGTGCGTACCAGCGGTTGATCTCATGGGCGCAGGCGGGTCAAGTGGCGGCAATCGCGGAGCTGACGCGGCGGCCGATGTTCCTGCCGCATCGCGATCGCGACGAGCGCGACGAGTTGCGCAGCGCGGGTGCGCAGGTCGCGGCGGAGCTGCGGTTGGCGCCATCGACAGGGGAGGACCGGGCGCTGACCGCGCGGCGCCTCGTCGAGGAGTTCCCGGCGACGCTTGGCGCGTTGCGGGAGGGCGCGATCGACCATCGCCGGGCCGCAATGATCACTGATGTGGTGGATCGCCGCGATGTGGCGACCGCGCACAAAGTAGAGCAGCGGGTGCTGCCTAGGGCGGGAGCGCGCACGCTTGGACAGCACCGTCGGGCCATCGAGCGGGCGATCCTCGAGGTCGATCCGGTAACTGCGGAGGAGCGGCATCGGGTGGCCGAAGCCGTTCGGCGGATCGAGTTCTGGCCCGGTGACGAGGGCATGGGGCATGCGCTAGTCACCATGCCCGCCGACGGCATGGCGCTCTTCCGGTCGACGCTGGACGCGGCCGCGCAGGCGATGAAGTCCGTGATGGACGACGGGCCCACGATGGATCAGCTTCGGGTGGACGCGTTGATCGAGCTGTCCCGACGGGCGCTCGCGGCTGGGCGGTTCGCGGGTGGCGTCGAGGGGATACCGCTGTCGAGTGCGCAAGGACGGCGCCCGAACATCCAGGTGACTGTTCCGTTCTCTACGCTCATCGGCATTGACGACCACCCCGGTGAGCTGACCGGATACGGCCCAATCCCCGCGTCGGTGGCGCGGCGTCTCGCGCGTAACGGTGTGTGGCGGAGGCTTCTCACCGACCCAGCGACCGGTCGGCTGATCGACTATGGCACTACGCGGTACACCCCGCCACAGGACCTACGAGACGTGATCATCGCGCGGGATCAGACCTGCGTGTTCCCGACGTGCTCCCAGCCGGCCCACCGCTGCCAGATCGACCACACGATTCCCTATCCAGACGGGCCGACGAGCCAGACCAACACCGGCCCGCCCTGTGGCATCCACCATGATCTGAAAACGCACCGCGGGTGGCTGTTGGAGCAGCCCGAGGAAGGCCGGTTCATCTGGACCAGCCCTGTCGGCAAGCGGTACGAGAACGAACGCCCTCAAGTCGGCCCGATCATCGAAACTGCCCCTCCGAATGACAACTCGGCGTCTGCCGATCCGCCCACTACCGAAGGCCCCGACCCGCCTGACGTTCCACCCTTCTGATCAACCGTTCGAGCCCGGGGCGCGGGCTCTCACGAACGACGACGTTGGCTCGGGCATTCTCTTCGCGACGGCGGGCGCCGGAGCGCCCTCGGCACATCGGACGGCGCGGCGGTGACAGCGTCGATGGCGAACTGGAGCGTGCATCCAGGCGACACTGCGCACGCCGATAACTTCAGGTCGCGGATTCGGCGGGCTTGGCGACGGGTTCCTCGGCAGGCTCGGTCGACACGGCAGGTTCGACGGGCTCCGTCGTCGTCGTGAAGACCTCCTGCCGGGCAGTCTCCAATGCAGTGAGCAGAGCACCTTGGAGCACGGGGTTGCCGTTGACGGTGGACGGGACAACGCGCGGCCGTACCGGCGAGATCCGGCCGACCGCCTCCTCCACCCGCTGCGCCAGTACGGACCCACCCGCTCGGTTGATCTCGCCGGCGAGCACCACAAGGCCGGGATCGACCACGAGGCAGACCGAGGCCACACCGAGGGCCAGCCGCTGCGCCAGCTCGACAAGAAACCCCTTGCCGGACTCTCCCGCCTCGACCGCGGCTCGGACCGCGACAGCGGCCGCCGCCGGTCCATCTGCCGGATCGGCTGGCAGGCGGTGCCGCCGGGCAAGATCCTCGACCGACTCCGGCCCGACGAGCGCCTGGAAACCACCCTTGAGGGCGCCCGGGCGCCGATCGCCTGTCGGCGCGTCGGTACCGGCTACCGGCAGCCAACCGATCTCCCCAGCGCCGCCGCTTGTACCCCTATGCAACCGGCCACCGAGGACGGTCGCGAGTCCCATGCCGCGACCCACCCATAGCAGGACGAAGTTGTCATGGTCTCGTCCAGCGCCATGGTGCTGCTCGGCGACACCGGCAAGATTCACGTCGTTCTCGAGTGTGACCATGCGACGCAGGTCACTGCGCAAGGCATCCAGCAGCCCGCGATGCCAGCTCGGCAGATCCCAGGCGAAGCCGATATCGCCGCTCTCCGGATCGACCAGGCCGGGTGTGCCGATCACAATCTGGCTGACCTGTCCCAGCCCAATACGGGCGTGCTGAGCCGCGCGCTCGACCGCCTGATGCACGACGGCGACCGGATCGGCGGCACCTTCGGTGGCGAGGTCGCTATGCCCGGTCACCTCACCGGTGATGTCGGCCACGGCGGCCTCGATCCGATTGGGTCCCACATCGATGCCGATCACGTAGGCCGCGGACGGCTTCACCGCGTAGAGGCGGGCGTTAGGCCCCCGCCCACCCTCCTGCTCGCCGACGGAGTGAACTAGCCCGCGCGCCTCGAGCCTCGCCAGCAGCTGAGACGCGGTGGGCTTGGACAGCCCGGTTAGCGCGCCGAGCTGGGGCCGAGTCAACGGTCCTCGCTCGAGCAGGAGCTCAAGAGCGGCCCGGTCGTTGATCGCGCGTAGCAGCCGGGGTGTGCCAGGTCGTTGCGGCATCGTAATAAGACCCCGTATCCATTAGGAAAGTTTCCTGTTAGATTCCTGAACGCTAGGTCGCTACGCCTGGGTCAGTCAAGCAGACGCCTCCGCTGGTGACCATGCACCGCCCGGACCGGCCGAAATCGGCAGGAACGGGGGCGGTAGGCGGGCCCCCGCGAGGGGTGAACGAGTGCCCTCGCCGGGGCAGACAATCCGAAGTGCAAGAGTTCCGGAGCATCCGGGAGGGATGGCGTGAAGAAAAAGCTCCTCGCCGCGGCAGCCGGTCTCGCCGCGGCGTCGCTCGTCCTCGCTGCATGCGGCGGAGATGACGACAATGCGCCCTCGGCCGCTGAGCGGACGGGCACGCTGAACGTGTGGCTGATGCAGGACGCCTCGGGCGAGAAGTGGGCGCCCATCGTCACCCAGGCCACCACACTGTTCAACAAGAAGTACCCCAAGGTCCAGGTGAAGGTCACGACCCTGCAGTGGGTCGACGGCCAGCAGCGGCTCACCACCGCCTTCGCCGGTAACACCCCGCCCGATGTTGCCGAGCTGGGTAACACCTGGACATCCGGTTTCGCCGCGAGCGGAGCACTGGCGGACCTCACACCCAACAAGGGCGAGTTCCCGAACTCGGAAACCTGGCTCAAGAGCCTCGCGGACGCGGGGACGTACAACGGCAAGGTCTTCGGCGTCCCCTACTACGCCGGCAGCCGGGTGATCACCTACCGCAAGGACATGTTCGAGCAGGCGGGCATCACGGCCCCGCCGACGAGCATGGACGAGCTGAAAGCAGACGCGGACAAGCTCAACGCCAAGTTCGCGTCGAAGGTCAAGAACTTCTCCGCGTTCTACATTCCCGGCCAGCACTGGTACCTCGCTGGCACGTTGATCGCGGACCAGGGTGTACAGCAGCCGTGGGCCGAGTTCACGGGCGGCAAGTGGATGGCCAACGTCAACTCACCCGGGTCGCTCAAGGGTCTGGAGCTTTTCAAGGAGCTGCAGTCGAAGTACTCGAAGGCGGATCCACGGGGTGAGGAGGCCGACCAGGCCTACCGGATGGGCGGCCAGAAGAACATCGCCATGTTCTACGGCGCTGCCTGGGAGCTCGGCGAGGTAGGGAACAAGGACAAGGGCGGCGACCCGAAGTTGGTCGACAAGCTCGCGCAGTTCGCTCTCCCGTCGATCAACGCCGGCCAGACCGCGCCGGCCTTCCTCGGCGGCTCGCACTTGTCCGTCCCGGTCAAGTCGAAGCAGCAGGACCTTGCCCGTGAGTGGATCAACGCCTATACGAACACTGCGGTCCAGACCAGCCTGGTCAACAATGTGGGCGTCATCCCGAACACCACGACCCTGCTCAGCCTGAAGGCCGACGACCCGTCCTTCAAGGCGTCGCAGAACTCGTGGTTCGTCCCGACGTCGAAGAACTGGGCTTCGGTTGAGGGCCAGCGCATCCTCCAGAACACGCTGGTCGATATCTCCACCGGCAAGAAGTCGGTCCAAGACGCGGCGAACACCGCGACCCAGCAGATCCAGGAGGCGCTGGACCGGACGTAACGTTTCGCGCCCCGCGTGCAGCGGCATAGCGGGGCCGACCGGACGTCACAAGATCAAGGGCTCGTGGTGCCCTCGGGGCACGTGGGGCGCTACGAGCCCCGGCAAAGTGGAGCACGACCTGGGCCCGCCGGACCTCGGGCCGGCGGGCCCAGCCGTTGTACCCAAGATCTCAGATCGACGGCCCAGTCACGAGCGTCGCCGTCCTCATGAGCGATCCCACGATCCAGGAGGACGCGCCAACCTCACCGGCCGGCGAAGGAGGCAGCAGTGCGGGAACGACCATCCGCCACAGTGGGTCACTGTAGTTGCCGGGACTCCCGGACAGTCGCGCCGACGAGATCGCCATGAGTGCCTCAGACATCGGCGCGGCTGACGACCTGATCACCAGCGGGTTGGAGCCCGCGCCCGGCCGCTCTGGCCGACGGCGGACCCTGCGAAGCCCCCGTGGACATCGTTCACTCCCCTACCTACTGATCGTTCCCAGCCTGGCCGTACTCCTGGGAATATTCGGATATCCGGCCGTCTACCTGGTCCGGATCTCGTTCCAACAGTTCGACCTGCCTCAGCTGTTCGGATCCGAGCCGACGAAGTGGATCGGATTCGACAACTACGTCGAATTCATCACCGGAGACAACTTCATACCGATAGTCATCCGAACGCTCGCGTTCACCACTGCCTGTGTCGTGCTGACAATCGGGCTCGGCCTGCTCATCGCGCTGCTCATGCAGCGGATCAGTAGCTTGGTCAGGATCCCGCTGCTGATCGCGATGATGTTTGCCTGGGCGATGCCCCCGATCTCCGCGGTCGCCGTCTTTGGCTGGCTGGTCGACTACCAAACGGGCGTCCTCAACTGGCTCATCGACCAACTGCCCGGCGTCGATTTCAGCCAGCACAACTGGTTCATCAACCCGATCGAAGGCTTCAGCGTGATCGTGGCGATGATCGTGTGGGGCGCTATCCCCTTCGTGGCTATTACGTTCTATGCGGCGCTCACCCAGGTGCCGCACGAACTGATCGAGGCGGCGCGGATCGACGGCGCGGGGCGATGGGCCGTCTTTCGGAACGTCGTCTATCCGGTCATCAAGCCTGTGGTGATCATCGCCACCACCCTGTCGATCATCTGGGACTTTCAAGTGATCGTTCAGATCCTGGCCATGCTCGACGGGACTCCGAACGAGGACTACTTCACGCTGCCCATTTATTCGTACATGACGTCAATCGTCGGGGGCTACTACGGACTCGGTGCGGCAGCCGCCGTGATCATGATCCTGGGATTGATCGGACTCAGCTTCTTCTACATCCGCCAGGTCTTGCGCATACAGGAGATCGACTCATGAGCCAGGAAGCCGCGCTCGACGTCGGCCGCGCTCGCCGCCAAGGAGTCGACACCACTGCGGTGCGCACCGGCGTCCGCACGCCCCGCCGCCGGCCACGTCGCCTGCTCGTGAACGTTGTGGGCGTCGGTGTCTTCTTCGTGATGGTGTTCCCGACGTACTGGATGGTCGCGACCGCGCTCAAAACCAATGCGGACATCTTCGCAACCACGCCGAAGTTCGTGCCGACCCACCCGACGCTGTCGAACTTCGGCCGTGCGATGGACAAGCCGTACTTTTGGGACGCTGTGCGCAACAGCTTGGTGATCGGAGTGAGCGCTGTGATCGCCTCGCTGATCATCGGCTTCCTCGCCGCACTCGCGATCGCGAGGTTCCGCTTCTACGGTCGCAGGGCGTTCCTGGTCATGATCATCGTGGTTCAGATGATCCCGGCAAACTCCCTGTTCATCCCTCTATACCTCTTGCTGAACAAGGTCCAGCTGACCGACAAGCTGCTCGGCGCGGCGATCACCTATCTCGCCCTCACACTACCGTTCACCGTCTGGTTGCTGCGTGGTTTCGTCTCCGGCATTCCGGTGGAGCTCGAGGAGGCAGCGCAGGTCGACGGCTGCAGCCGGATGGGCGCGTTCTTCCGGATCATCCTGCCGCTCGTCGCGCCCGGCCTCGTCGCTACCTCGATCTTTGCCTTCATCCAGGCGTGGAACGAGTTCCTCCTCGCGAACGTGCTCCTCACCTCTGAGCAGAAGCGGACCATCTCGCTCTGGTTGTTCAACTTCGTCACCCTGCGCGGCACCGACTGGACCGGCCTGATGGCCGGCTCGACGCTTGTCGCACTGCCAGTCGTCGTCTTCTTCATCATCCTGCACCGCAGGATCGCAAGCGGGCTCGTCGCGGGCGCGGTGAAAGGATGACCGATCGCTCGACCTTGCGCCGGCTCGCCGCAGGTACCGTCCTCATCGCCTTTGAGGGCACCACCGCACCGGCTTGGCTGCTGCGAGCGATCGGCGACGACGGGTACGCCGGAGTGGTGCATTTCGGAAGCAACATCGCAGGCGAGGAACAGGTGGCCGCATTGAACGCGCAGCTGCGCGATGCGGCGCCGTCCCCGATCATTTCGGTCGATGAGGAGGGCGGTGACGTCACCCGGCTCGCGCATGCCCAGGGCAGCCCATATCCGGGCAATGCCGCGCTGGGTGCAGTCGACGACCCAGACCTGACCGAGCGGGTCTACTCCGCCATGGGCGCCGACCTGCGCGCTCTCGGCTTCACCCTCGACTTCGCCCCCAGCGGCGATGTCAACAGTGCCGACGACAACCCGGTCATCGGCACCCGCAGCTTCGCAGCGAGCCCGGAGGTGGTCAGCAGACACACTGCCGCCGCCGTGCGCGGCTTGCAGCGCGCCGGCTTGGCCGCCTGCGTGAAGCACTTTCCTGGTCACGGAGCCACTACCGTGGACTCGCACTTCGACGTGCCAACCGTTGACGTGCCGCTGGACGTGCTGCACAAGCGTGAGCTCGCCCCGTTCGCCGCTGCGATCAGAGCGGGGGTGAGGTCCGTGATGACCGCACATGTGCGCGTACCCGTCGTCACGGGCGCGGTCCCGGCGACCCTGAGCAGGCCCGCGTTGACCGACCTGCTCCGCGGCGAGCTCGGCTTCGACGGCGTGGTGATCACCGACTCGATGGAGATGGCCGCGGTTCGCGGAACAGTGGGGATGGCGGATGGCGCCGTACTCGCCCTCGCGGCCGGCGCTGACCTGCTCTGCACGGGTGGCGAGCTGCGCGGCCAGGAGGTCGTCGAGCCTATGGTCGAAGCCATCGTACGGGCCGTCGAGGATGGGCGGCTTGCAGCCGAACGGCTCGCCGATGCGGCAGCACGGGTTCGTGCCCTCGCCTCCTGGCCGGGTTCGGACGATGCCATGAGCGAGGACGGTCAGGTCGGTTTGCAAGCGGCGCGGCAGGCCGTCCGGATCCTCGACGGGGTGCCCACCCGGCTTCAGGCACCGCTCGTGGTAGAGCTGCAATCACCACCGGGAATGGCGGTCGGCCCGGCGGTGCCGTGGGGACTCGCGCCCTCGCTGTCCGCCCTGCTGCCTGGCACCGAGGTCCGCCGGGTAAGCGAGCTCGACGCGAACGCCTCCGCGCTCGCCAGCGCCGCCGACGGCCGCTCCCTCGTCGTCGTGACGAGGGACGCACACCGTTACACCTGGCAGTACGCGCTCGTCAACGAGCTCGCCGCGATGCGGCCTGATGTGGTGGTGGTCGAGATGGGCCTGCCTGCGTGGCGCCCGTCCGGCGCCGCTGCATTCATCGCCACGTACGGCGCTGGGCGGTCGAACGCGCGTGCGGCAGCGGAACTTCTCTCCGCTGTCTGAGTTGGTCGCGACGTACGGTCAGGTGCGAGGATCATCGAATGCCGGAGGGTGACGCGGTCTGGCGGACCGCACGTCGGCTGGATGCCGCACTGTCGGGCCGCGTCCTCACCGTGTCCGACTTCCGGGTCCCCCGATTCGCGACCGCGTCGCTCGTCGGTCAGCGGGTCGTCGAGGTTTCGTCCCGCGGCAAACACCTGCTCGCGCGCACGGATGCCGGACTGACGCTGCACACCCACATGCAGATGGACGGACGCTGGACAACGGGGCCGGTCGGGCGCTCATCGCGCGCAGGGCCGTGGCACGAGATCCGGATTCGGCTCGCCAACGACCTGAACGAGGCGGTCGGCTATCGGCTACCGGTCGTCGAGCTCGTGCGAACCACCGACGAGGACCGGCTAGTCGGTCATCTCGGTCCGGATATCCTCGGCCCCGACTGGGATCCAGAGCGCGCCGTCACGAACATCGAGTCAGCGCCGAACCGGTCCGTCGGGGAGGCTCTCCTCGACCAGCGCAACCTTGCGGGCATTGGCACGATCTACCGCGCGGAGGCATGCTACGTCGCCCGGGTCTCGCCGTGGTCAGCGGTCCGTGACGTCGACGGCCTACGCGCCCTGGTGGAGATCGCCCAGCGCCAGCTCGTGGCCGGGGCGAGAGATCCGCGCGGTGGTACGAGAGGCGACGCGCGCGGGCGGTATTGGGTGTACGGCCGTGCTGGCCTCCCGTGCCGACGGTGCGGCACTCGAATCAAGTCCGCGGAGCTCGGCCCGACCGGATCGGAGCGGATCGTCGCGTGGTGCCCGCGCTGCCAGCCGGACACGGTGGGACGATCAGCGTGACATGACCTCCGACCCTTCGCTCCAGCGCAGGCAGGGCGTTTTCGCACGCCATGGGCGGGCATTCACAGGCTGGCTACCTAAGGAGGCCGGCCATGCTGGATAGAGCGATAGTCGTTCTCATCCTTGCGGCCATCGCACTCGTTTTGACCTTCGTCATCTTGAATGCGAATACGGTCATCCGTGTCCGCCGGCCGCGTCCTGACCAAGAGCGCGCTTACTTGTCCGAGCCGCTCCCTGCCGAGCCCCGCCGCAGCCGAGTCGTACGCACCGTGCGCCGTACCGTGCGCCCACGCCGCGCGACATCGAGATCGGTCGTCCAAAGCAGCGCGGACGAATATTACGCAGACCCGGACCCGCGTTACACCGGACCGCCACCGGTCGACCCGTGGTACGCGCGGAGCTGGAGGGGAAGGATGCGGCGCCGAGCCGGCCTGTCCGCCCCCCTGCCAGTCGATGAGGTCGTTGAGGAGGCACCGGTGGACGCCGACGACGGGACGGGCACCGAGACGTCGACAGCCGTGCCAGAGCCTCGAGTCGAGAATCACACCGAGGTGGTCGAAGAGCACGACCGGCTTATCTGAGCGCTGCCCCGCTCTGCCCGCGGCGTCTCTGGGGTCAGGCGGCGACGAAGACGCCAGGCGCCTGCAGGGATGCCTCCGACCGGCTCGGCATCCGGTCAGGATGACCGGCGGGGACCCGCTCGAAGACACTGCGAAGGTCGTCCGCAGTCGTCAGTTCGGCAATGGCGATCTGGTCGCTAACCTCACGGAAGACCTCGGACATCGGCACCCCGAGCGCTTCACAGATGCTTGCCAGCAACTCGGATGAGGCTTCCTTCTGGCCGCGTTCCACCTCGGAGAGATAGCCAAGAGACACCCGCGCGGCCTTCGACACCTCGCGAAGGGTGCGTCCCTGCCCCTGCCGATGGCGACGAAGGACATCGCCGAGCAGGCGACGGAGCAAGATCACTTGCACGCACCCCCTCATGGGCTTCGATCGGACCGACTGGTTCCTCCACCGTACCTGCTGATGCCGACAACTGCTCGCACGTGGGTGCTCCGCGCGTACCACTTCCGTCGACCACCATTGATCGCGGCGGCTAGGACGGTGTCGATGCGACCGACCTCGCACCGATGCCCGCGTTGCCAGCGTCGCCGGCCGGCAGCGTCCGGCAGAGCAATTCCAGCGCGCTGATCACCGCCCCCGTCCGGATCTCGCGACGGTTTCCCGTCAAGGTCAACGCGGCTACCGATCGGGCCGTGTCGGCGCTGACGGCGACGAATACCGTTCCGACTGGCTGGCCATCCTGGCTATCCGGGCCGGCCACCCCAGTGGTGGCGACACCGTAGGTGGCCTTCATCCGCTGCCGGACTCCCTCGGCCATCGCGAGCGCGACGTCGGCGTCGACCGCGCCGCGCTCGGCGAGCAGCGACGGGTCCACGCCGAGCAGGCTCTCCTTGATCGTTGTCGCGTACGCCGTGATCGACCCGACAAAGACGTCTGATGCGCCTGGCCGCTCGGTGATCGCTGCGGCGACCAGGCCGCCGGTCAAGGACTCCGCCACCGCGACCGTCTCACGGCGCCGCAGCAGCGCGTCCTGGATCTTCGCGACAAGATCGGCCAGATCACGGTGTTCAGCTGTGCTCACGCCGCGCTCCCTGGCTGCGCAGCCGGAGGGCACGAAGGACATAGTCGGCCCCGGTCACCACGGTCACGATCACGGCGACTGCCATCGCGGCCTGCGCCCCGGCGTGTGCCACGCCTTCCAACGGCAAGATGTAGAGGCCGATCGCCAGCACCTGCAGAGCGGTCTTCACCTTCCCACCGCGGCTCGCCGGAATGACACCATGTTTGATGACCCAGAACCGCAGCAGGGTGACCCCGATCTCGCGGACAAGCACGACAACGGTGACCCACCACGGCAGCTCCCCGAGGGCAGATAGACCGACCAGCGCCGTCCCGGTCAGGGCCTTGTCTGCGATCGGGTCGGCGATCTTGCCGAAGTCCGTGATGAGCCCACGGCGGCGGGCGAGATCGCCGTCGAACCTGTCGGTCATCGACGCCACCACGAAGGTCAAGAAAGCGGCGACTCGCCAACCGGTGTCGTTCCCGCCGTCGTGGAACAAAAGAACTGCGAACACCGGGACAAGCAGCAGGCGCAGCACGGTCAGCGCGTTGGCGATGTTCCAGGCGCTGGCAGACTGTGCGACCGGCGCGGCCAGCGGGTCGGGCTCACCGTCCAGATTCCGCCACTTGGCCGCGGCAGATCGGGAGCCGCTCTGACCGGGCTCGGGGCTCACCTCGGAGCGCCGATCATCACCGCGTGCAGGTCGGCGCCCACCGCATCGACCACGCGTGCCGGGACCAGCTGACCGATCAGGAGGCCGGCTGAACCGGTCAGTGTGGTGGTGCCGTCGACCTCTGGCGCCTGGTGCGCGGCCCTTCCCTCAGCGGTCGGTGCCGGCCTTTGCCCGGCATCGACATCGGCAGCTGAACTCTCCACCAGCACGTCCACAGCTTCGCCGATACGCTCGGCCGCGCGGTCGGCGGTGAGCAGGTCGGCGAGCGCGGCGAACCGGGCGGCGCGCTCGCGGATCTCCGCCGCTGGCAGCTTGCCGTCCATGCCGGCTGCCTCGGTGCCGTCCTCATCCGAGTAACCGAAAACGCCGATCGCGTCGAGACGGGCGTCGGCGAGGAATCGCTCCAGCTCTGCCAGGTCTGCCTCGGTCTCGCCAGGGAACCCGACGATGAAATTCGAGCGAATCCCGGCCGACGGGCAGCGCTGCCTGATCGCGCCGAGCAGGTCGAGAAATCGCTCGCCGTCCCCGAAGCGGCGCATCCTGCGCAACACCGACGGGCTCGCATGCTGGAAGGACAGATCGAAGTACGGCACGACCCCCGCCGTGCCGGTCATGACGTCGACCAAACTCGGCCGGATCTCTGCCGGCTGCAGATAGCTCACCCGTACCCGCTCGATGCCGTCGAGTGCGGCCAGCTGGGGTAGGACCGTCTCGAGCAGCCGCAGGTCTGCGAGGTCTTTTCCGTACGAGGTGGAATTCTCCGATACCAGGACGAGTTCGCGCACGCCGCGCTCGGCCAACCAGCGCGCCTCCCCGATCAGCTCTGCCGGCCGCCGCGACACGAACGCGCCGCGGAAGCTCGGGATCGCGCAAAAGCTGCAGCGCCGGTCGCATCCAGAGGCGATCTTCAGCGGGGCTGCCGGTCCGCCGGCCAGCCGCCGTCTCAACACCCGCTGCAGGTAGATGGGACCGTGCGAGGTGCCCACCCCGCCGTGTCCCGGGACGGCGATCGGAGTGCCCGGCCGTTGGGTCGGCGTGATCGGAAGGAGGTGCCGGCGATCTCTCGGCGCGGGTGGCTCCGGCTTCTCACCCGCGAGCACCGACTGGAGCCGTGCAGAGATGTCCGCGTAGTCGTCGAAACCGAGGACGGCATCCGCTTCGGGCAGCGCCGCGGCGAGGTCTTGCCCGTACCGCTCGGCGAGGCACCCCACGGCCACCACCGCCGGTGCCTTGTCGGACTTCTTCAGGTCCGCCGCCTCCAGCAGCGTGTTGATCGAGTCCCGCTTGGCTGCCTCGACGAATCCGCACGTATTGACGAGGACAACGTCGGCCGTTTCTGCGTCCTCTACCAGCAGCCACCCGTCGTCGGCCAGTCGCCCGGCCAGCTCTTCTGAGTCGACCTCGTTGCGTGCACAGCCCAGCGTGGTGACGGCGACGGTCCGGGTGGGGGGCACATGGCGAAGCCTACGGCGTGGGACCGGAACGTCGGTCACATCTCGCCGCGGATGGTCGCGATGACGTCCTCGAGTTCGTCGGGCTTGATCAGGACGTCGCGAGCCTTAGGGCCCTCGGACGGGCCGACTATTCCACGCGACTCCATCAGGTCCATTAGCCGGCCGGCCTTTGCAAAGCCCACCCGCAGCTTGCGCTGGAGCATCGACGTCGACCCGAACTGAGTCGAGACGACATGCTCGATGGCCTGGCAGAGCAAGTCGAGGTCGTCCCCGATGTCCTCGTCGATCTCCCGCCTCCCGCTGGACGCGGTGAGGATGTCGTCGCGGTAGGACGGCTCGAGCTGCGCCTTGCAGTGCTTGACGACGGCCCGGACCTCGCCCTCGGTGACCAGGGCTCCCTGCAGCCTCACCGGCTTTGATGCACCCATCGGCAGGAACAGCGCGTCGCCGACGCCCACCAGCTTCTCCGCGCCAGGCTGATCGAGGATCACTCGCGAGTCCATCAGCGACGAGGTGGCGAAGGCAAGCCGGGCGGGTACGTTGGCCTTGATCAAACCGGTGACCACATCGACCGATGGCCGTTGGGTCGCGAGGACCAGATGGATCCCCGCAGCGCGGGCGAGCTGGGTGATCCGGACGATCGCGTCCTCGACGTCGCGGGGGGCGATCATCATCAGATCAGCGAGCTCGTCCACGATCACGAGCAGGAACGGATAGGGCTGGTAAACCCGGTCGCTGCCCGCCGGTGCAGTGAGCTTGCCGGTCTTGACCGCCCGGTTGAAGTCGTCGACATGGCGGAAGCCGGTGGCGGCGAGATCGTCGTAGCGCATGTCCATCTCGCGCACGACCCACTGCAGCGCCTCGGCCGCCTTCTTCGGGCTGGTGATGATCGGAGTGATCAGGTGCGGGATGCCGTCGTAGTGGGTCAGCTCGACCCGCTTCGGATCGATCAGCACCATGCGGACCTCATCCGGCGTCGCCCTGGTCAGCACCGACGTGATGAGGGTGTTGATGCACGTCGACTTGCCAGCACCGGTCGCGCCGGCCACGAGGATGTGCGGCATCTTGGTGAGGTTGGCCACGACGTGCCGGCCTTCGACGTCCTTGCCCAGACCGACGACCATCGGATGGTGGTCCGCGCGAGCCGCTGGCGAACGCAGGACGTCACCGAGGCTGACCAGCTCGCGGTCGCTGTTGGGGATCTCGATGCCGATCGCGGACTTGCCGGGGATCGGGGACAGGATCCGGACATCGGCGGAGGCGACCGCGTACGCAATGTTCTTCGACAGCGCCGTGACGCGCTCCACCTTGACCGCGGGTCCGAGCTCCACCTCATAGCGGGTAACCGTCGGTCCCCGGGTGAATCCGGTGACCTGGGCATCGATCTCGAACTGCTCGAGCACCTCGGTCAGCGCGTCGACAACCGCATCATTGGCGCGGCTCCTGGCGCGGTGCGGCGAGCCGGACTTGAGGATCTCGGCCGGCGGCAGATGGTAGGTGACATCACCTGACAGCAGGAGCTGCTCGCTGCGCAGGGGTTGCAGGGTGTGCGGCGGCGGGTCGGCGCGCTGCTGACTCGGCAGACTCTTGCGCAGCGCTGCCCGCTCGAGGACGGTCGCGATGTCTGGTCGTGCCTTTCGCTGCGTTGCTGTCGCCGGCCCATCCGCGGTGTCGTCCTTGTCGACCGCAAGGGTGTCGCCGTCGCGGCCGAGGCCGGCCAGGGCCCCGATCCGGCGCCGCGGTCTGCTCCGGCGCAGGGGTTCGGCTGCCGTGTCCGCGTCCTCAGCAGCCTCCCTGCCCACCCGCCTGCCCGGCAGGCTGACCATCACGACGGCCAGGGCGCGGAGCCGCTCGGGCAGCGCATAGACCGGCGTCGCGGTCACCACGAGCACCCCGAAGGTGGCGAGCAGGCCGAGCAGGACGAGTGCGACGTATTGCGTCAGGGCGGTCACCAATGGCCAGGCTATGACGAAGCCGATCGCGCCGCCGGCACCGCGCATGGCGGCCGACCCCTCGCCTGGCTCGGGCGTGCCCGCATAGACATGGATCAGGCCAACCACGCCGAGCAACAGCGCGGTCCAGCCGATCACTATCCGCCCGGTTTCGGCGATCTGGTCCGGGTGACGGAGGAAGCGAATCCCGAGCGCCGCGACGAGCAGCGGAACTGCCCACGAGACCAGGCCGAAGGTGCCCTCGACCCCGCTGGCCACAGTCTCGGGGACCCTTCCGGTGTCCTGCGTCCAGATCGCTGAAGCCAGAACGACGGCGAGCCCGACCAGGCTCAGCCCCAAACCATCCCGGCGATGCACCGGATCGAGCTCGCGGGCACTGTTGCCGAAACCTCGGACGATCCCCCCGATGACATGCGCGGCGCCCAGCCAGATCCTGGCCATGACGATCCCGATGCCGCGAAAGAACGCGACTATCGGATTACGCCGAGGCGGACGCTTTCGCGGTGAGCGTGCGGCCGTTGCCTTTGCTTGGCGCGCTTTTGTCGTCGCGCGCCCGTTCGCGGGACCGCCTCGCGTGGACCCGGACGAGCGGCTCCGCGTGCTTGCAGACGTACGCGCCGCCATGGTTGCGAGGCTAGCTGTTCGCCCGGCATCCCCCGGGGAGGCTCGCCCGCGGGGCGCGGCGTCACCCCGTCATGTCACCCGGCCGTGTCAGTCCGTCGCGTCAGACTTCGACCACGACCGGGACGATCATCGGACGGCGCCGAAACTTCTCGTTGACCCAGCGGCCGACCGCTCGCCGCACAACCTGCCGCAGCTGAAACAAGTCGGAGACGCCCTCCCGGGCAGCGTCGGCGAGAGCGGCCTCGATCAGGGCGCGGACCTCGTCGAAGACCGCATCATCCTCCGCGAACCCGCGCGCGTGGATCTCCGGACCGCCGGTGAGCTTGCCGGTCGCCGAGTCGACCACGACGAAGACGGAGACGAAGCCCTCCTCGCCAAGAATCCGCCGATCCTTCAGCTCGGTCTCGCTGACATCGCCGACCGACAAACCGTCGACATAGACGAATCCGCAGGGGACGGCACCCGTGATATTGGCTTCTCCGCCGGCGAGGTCGACCACTACTCCATCGTCGGCGAGCATGATCCGGTCCTCGGGGATGCCCGTCGACTGCGCAAGGGCAGCGGCGGCACGCAGGTGGCGCCACTCCCCGTGCACCGGCATCAGGTTGCGCGGTCGCAGCAGATTGAAGACGGTCAGCAGCTCACCTGCCGCCGCATGCCCGGACACGTGGACGAGGGCGTTGTTCTTGTGGACGACGCGAGCGCCCCACCGCGTCAGTCCGTTGACCACCCGGTTGACGGCGTTCTCGTTGCCTGGGATCAGCGAGGACGCCAGGATCACTGTGTCGCCCTCGACGATGCGGATCGGGTGGTCGCGGTTGGCCATTCGGGAGAGGACCGACATCGGCTCACCCTGAGACCCCGTACAGATCAGGGCGACATCCGACGGCGGCAGCTCCTCAAGGTCCCGCACGTCCACGACGAGTCCGCCCGGCACGTGGAGATACCCGAGATCCCTCGCCACCCCCATGTTGCGGATCATGGAACGGCCGACGAACGCCACCTTCCTGCCGTTTCCTGCCGCGGCGTCGAGGATCTGCTGCACGCGATGGACGTGGCTGGCGAACGAAGCGACGATGACCCGCCGCTCGGCACTGGCGAAGATCTGCTGCAGGACCGGCGCGATCTCGCGCTCGCTCGTGACGAAGCCAGGCACCTCCGCGTTGGTCGAGTCACAGAGCAGGAGGTCGACGCCCTCCTCGCCCAGGCGCGCGAACGCCCGTAGGTCGGTGATCCTCCCGTCGAGTGGCAGCTGGTCCATCTTGAAGTCGCCGGTATGGAGCACCATGCCAGCCGGGGTACGGATCGCCACCGCGAGCGCGTCGGGGATCGAGTGGTTGACGGCGACGAATTCGCAGTCGAACGGACCGATCCGCTCCCGCTGGCCCTCCCTGACCTCAAGCGAATAGGGCGTGATGCGATGCTCGGCGAGTTTGGACTCGACCAGTGCGAGGGTCAACCGGGAGCCGACGAGGACGAGGTCCGGCTTCTCACGGAGCAGGTAGGGAACGGCGCCGATGTGGTCTTCGTGCGCATGGGTCAGGATGATCGCGTCGATCTGGTCCAACCGAGGCCGCACATAGTCGAAGTCGGGCAAGATCAGGTCTACGCCAGGCTGATCCGACTCCGGGAAGAGGACGCCGCAGTCGACGACGAGTAGCCGCCTGGAGTATTCGAACACCGTCATGTTGCGGCCGATCTCGCCAAGACCGCCGAGGGCGACGATACGCAGCCCGCCAGCCGGGACCTCGGCCGGCGCGCTCAGGTCGGGATGCGGGTGACTCATCGCCGACCACTCACCGGGCCGGCGACATCAGCGATGTCAAGGACGGCTGCCGACCGAATCACGTCAGGAGTCCGGCGGCGACCAGCGCTGCCTGCAGCTCGGTGACCTGATCGTCGGTCGCGTCCACGAGCGGCGATCGCATCGTACGGGAGGACAGGACCCCCACCAGGGTGAGTGCCGCCTTCGCCATGATCGCCCCCTGGGACTTCTTCGTCATGACCCCGCGTACGGCCGGTATCAGCTCCCGGTGCAGCCGCAGTGCCTCGGCCAGATCACCGGCAAGGACGGCTCGGACCATAGAGCGATAGCGGCCAGCCGCGACGTGCGCAACGACGCTGACCATGCCTGCCGCCCCCACCGACAGCCACGGCAGGTTGAGCGCATCGTCACCGGAGTAGAAGGCGAGCCCGGATCGAGCGATCACCTCCGATCCGGCGAAGAGGTCTCCCTTGGCGTCCTTGACCGCAACGATCCGCTGGTGCTGCGCAAGACGCAGCAGGGTCTCGGTCTCGATCGGCGTGCCGGTTCGGCCGGGGATGTCATACAGCATCACCGGCAGTCCGGTGGCGTCGGCGATCGTGCTGAAGTGGCGGACCAACCCGGCCTGCGGCGGCTTGTTGTAATAGGGCGTCACGACGAGCAGTCCGTGCGCTCCTGCCTTCTCGGCTTGACCGGCCAGCTCGACCGAGTGATGCGTGTCATAGGTGCCGACCCCTGCGACCACCTGCGCTCGGTCGCCGACCGCGTCCACGACCGCACGTACCAACTGCTCCTTTTCCCCGTCCGAGGTGGTCGGCGACTCTCCCGTCGTACCGCTGACGACCAGGCCGTCACAGCCGGTGTCGACAAGATGCGCGGCAACTCGCTGCGCAGCGTCGAGATCGAGCGATCCGTCGTTGCTGAACGGCGTGACCATTGCGGTGAGTACCCGGCCGAACGGCGCGTGCGTGCCGGCAGATCCGGATGGCATCGAGGTGGTGGTCGAAGGCATAACGCGAGGCTACTCGGCCGGGCTGGCGGCCGCGTCAGGAAGCCACGACAGAGCCGCAAGATCACAATGGACCCCGCCGCCGCCCGCTCGGGGGTCAGGCAGCAGCGAGGCCTTGTCTATGCATCGTCGAACCTCTCCGCAGTGTTACGGACAAGTTCCTCACCGGTTGGCGGAGCATCAAGGCCCCGAGCACTCTAAGGCGCCACCCGCCCGTGCTCCTCGAAAGCTGCGTGGGTGATCGGCATGAGCCGCGCCCACTCGGCCTCCATTTTCTCCGCGACCATCTCGATCTCGCGCTGCGGGAAGGACGGGTAGCGGGCGTTGTCTCGCTTGGTACGCAGCGACAGGAAGTTCATCAGCGACCGTGCGTTGACGGTGACGTACATCGATGAATACGTCGTCAGCGGCAGGACGATCCGCGCCACCTCGCGGGCGATCCCGGCGGCGAGCATCTCCTGATAGGCGCGGTAGGCCTCCTCGCACACCCGCCTCGTCGCCTCGTCGACGAGTTTGTACTGCTCCGGGGTGCCGTCCACGAAGTCGTAGTGTCCTGGCTTGCCCTCCTGAACCAGCTTCCGCTCCGAGGCGGGCACATAGAAGACCGGTCGCAGCTCGCGATATCTGCCGCTCTCCTCGTT
>DATBRJ010000068.1:0-6865 GCA_036560395.1 Actinomycetes bacterium
ATCAGCTTTGCGCTGGTCCTGGCCCTGGCGTTGGCGTCGGCCGGGGTTGCCGTGCTCTGGCGGCAGGTCGATGACGCCCAGCGGGCACGGTGGCTCGGCGGCGGCCGGCCCTGGGTGCGGATCGCCCGTACCGTCATCGGCATCGCCCTCGTCGTCGTCGGCGCGGCAGTCTTCCTGGCCGTTCGCGGCGACCTCTCGGCCGCCAGGGACGGGCTGGGTGCGACGCTGATCGTGGTCGCCGGGCTGGCCGTGGTCACCTGGCCTGTGTGGGCACGCCTGGTCAGAGAGCTGTCGGACGAGCGGCGGGAGCGGATCAGATCGCAGGAACGGGCCGAGATTGCCGCCCATGTCCACGACTCGGTCCTCCACACGCTTACTCTCATCCAGCGCAGCGTGGACGACCCCAAGCAGGTCGCCAAGCTCGCGAGAGCCCAGGAGCGGGCACTGCGCGGCTGGCTTTACGGCCAAGCAGACAACACCGGCACCTTCCACGCTGCTGTGGAGCGGATGGCGGCCGAGGTCGAGGAGGCCCATGGGGCGCCGATCGACGTCGTGGTGGTCGGCGACCGCGCGCTGGACGAGCGGCTGGCCGCTGAGCTCGCGGCGGCTCGCGAGGCGATGGTGAATGCGGCAAAGTACGGCGACGGTGCCCCGATCTCCGTGTACGCCGAGGTCGAGCAGGACGCGGTTACCGTGTTCGTGAAGGACCGCGGCCCGGGCTTCGACCAAGACGCGGTACCAGACGACCGGCTCGGCATTAAGCACTCGATTATCGGGCGCATGCAGCGGCACGGCGGTTGGGCAGAGGTGAAGAGCATCGAGGGGGACGGAACCGAAGTACGGCTGACCATGCCGATCGCGCAGGCACCGCGGGCCGGCGATGGGGTAAGGAGCGAACCGTGAGTGGCCTGCGGGTGGTGCTTGTCGACGACCACCGGATGTTCCGCACCGGTGTACGCGCGGAACTCGGCGATGCCGTCGACATCGTCGGAGAAGCGGAGGACGTCGACTCCGCCGTCGCG
Source organism: Actinomycetes bacterium (assembly GCA_036560395.1). Taxonomy (GTDB): domain Bacteria; phylum Actinomycetota; class Actinomycetes; order JAKEEW01; family JAKEEW01; genus DASYTV01. The sequence goes on from DATBRJ010000068.1 coordinate 1,023, forward strand.
GTCATCGGGGCGACGAAGCCTGACGTCGTGCTGCTCGACGTGCACCTGCCGGGCGGTGGCGGCCGGACCGTACTCGAGCGATGTGCCACCCTGACGGACGTCAAGTTCCTCGCCCTGTCGGTGTCCGACGCGGCCGAGGACGTCATCGGTGTCATCCGCGGCGGGGCGCGCGGCTACGTCACGAAGACGATCACTGGGCCTCAGCTGGTCACAGCGATCCGGCGGGTCGCCGACGGCGATGCCGTCTTCTCACCGCGGCTTGCCGGTTTCGTTCTCGATGCCTTCGCCGCGACCGACATGCCGGCGATCGACGAGGAACTCGACCGCTTGACCCAACGCGAGCGTGAGGTCATGCGACTGATCGCGCGCGGCTACACGTACAAAGAGGTCGCCAAGGAGCTGTTCATCTCGGTGAAGACCGTCGAGACCCACGTCTCCGCGGTCCTGCGCAAGCTCCAGCTCTCCAACCGGCACGAGATCACCCGGTGGGCCACAGCCCGCCGCCTGGTCTGACACCTCACGCGGTGGAGTAGACGGCGAACGCCTCCGCGAGGTGGCCCGCCGGCAGCCCGGCCTCAGTCGCGATCTGTCCTAGCCGCTCACGCAGCCAGATCTCCAGGTCGTCCATGTGCGCGGTCTGGCTCACGTGGGCGCGAAGCGCGGCGATCTTCCGGTCGAACGTGTCGGTGACATCGACGTGATGGTTGGGCGCCGGGTGCGCCATCACCCACACCTCGGCCACCTCCCAGGGCTCGAGGCCCTCGTCGGCGAGCAACTCGGGAAAGGCGAACGGGTTGCGGGAGTCCGGATAGATCGCGCGCAGCGCGGCCTCGCCCGTCGTCAGGTGGTCCGGGTGCGAGGCCTGGATGCGCGCCCAGTTGCGTTCAGGTGACTGGGTGAGGACGCGCTGCGGTCGCACCTGCCTGATCACCCGGCTGATGTCCCGCCGCAGGTCGAGGGTGAGCTCCAGCCGTCCGTCCGGGTAGCCGAGGAAGCGCACATCCTCGACGCCAACCGCCTTGGCGGCGTTACGCTGCTCGGTCCGCCGAATCTCGGGTATGTCCGTGCGGGCCACGCTCCGATCGAAGCCTCCGGCGTCGCCGTCGGTCACCAGGCAATACGTCACCTCGATGCCTTCGTCGGTCCACCGCGCGATGGTGCCGGCGGCGCCGAAGTCGGCATCGTCGGGATGCGCCATCACTGCCAGGATCCGCTGGACTTCACTGTCCTTCAGCACAGATCACTCCTCTTCTCCCTCCACCATCGTAGGAAGCGGCACTGTGTCCCTCCCTTTCTTTAGACTCGACGCGAGATGAGCACGCTCTTCGACGATCTCCCGATGCCAGGCGCCGGCGCTCCGCCGCGCCCTGCGGCGGCGATCGAGGGCGCTCGGCCGGACGGCCCGGATCAGGAGCGCCCGGTTCACCAGGCGAGCCGGCTGCCAAAGCAGACCGAGGACGACACGGCGGATAGGCCCTCGCAGGACGGTCAGCGGCGATCGCGCCGGGTCGACCCCGACAAGCTGCTCGAAGGCCTCAACCCGCAGCAGCGTGCGGCAGTCGTCCACGAGGGCACGCCGCTGCTCATCGTGGCGGGGGCGGGTTCGGGCAAAACCCGGGTGCTGACGCACCGCATCGCCTACCTGCTCGCGGCCCGTGACGTGCATCCGGGGCAGATCCTCGCGATCACCTTCACCAACAAGGCGGCCGGCGAGATGAAGGAGCGGGTAGCCCGCCTTGTCGGCCCGCGAGCCAAGGCAATGTGGGTCTCGACGTTCCACTCTGCCTGCGTCAGGATCCTGCGCAAGGAGGCCAAACAGCTCGGGCTGACCAGCGGTTTCTCCATCTACGACCAAGCGGATTCGCAGCGGTTGATGACCCTCGTCGTACGAGATCTGGATCTGGACCCCAAGCGGTTCCCACCACGGGCGTTTTCCACCCAGGTGTCCAACCTCAAGAACGAGCTCATCGACGAGGAGACGGCCACAGAGCGGGCCAAGACGGTCCAGGACAAGACCCTGGCCGAGGCGTACACCCTGTATCAACGCCGGTTGCGCCAGTCCAACGCGCTCGACTTCGACGACCTGATCATGACAACGGTCAGTCTGCTGCAGGCGTTTCCCGACGTCGCCGAGCATTACCGGCGCCGGTTTAGGCACGTACTCGTCGATGAATATCAAGACACGAATCACGCGCAATATGTCCTGATCCGTGAGCTGGTCGGGACGACAGCGCGCCGGACGGTCGACGGGGACGTGGTTCGCGAGGGGAGCGAGCTCCCGCCTGCCGAGTTGTGCGTGGTCGGTGACGCTGACCAGTCGATCTACGCCTTCCGCGGCGCGACTATCAGGAACATCCTCGAGTTCGAGCGCGACTACCCGAACGCTGCGACGATCTTGCTGGAGCAGAACTACCGATCGACGCAGACGATCCTGTCCGCCGCAAATTCGGTCATTTCCCGAAACTCCGAGCGCAAGCCCAAGAACCTGTGGTCTCAGGCCGGCGCCGGTGTGAAGATCATCGGCTACGAGGCCGACACCGAGCACGACGAGGCGGCCTTCGTCGCCAACGAGGTCGACCGGCTGGCCGACGCGGGCGATGCGACGCCCGGACAGGTCGCCGTCTTCTACCGGACCAATGCGCAGTCTCGAGTGTTCGAAGAGGTCTTCATCCGGGTGGGGCTGCCCTACCGCGTCGTCGGCGGCGTCCGCTTCTATGAGCGCAGGGAGATCCGCGACGCACTTGCCTATCTGCGGGTCCTGGCCAATCCCGAGGACACCGTGCCGCTGCGCCGGATCATCAACGTGCCACGACGGGGGATCGGCGATCGAGCGCTGGCGTGTGTCCAGGCGTGGGCGCAGAAGGAGCGCATCACCTTCGCCCAAGCCCTGGCCCGGGCCGGCGAAGTGTACGGGCTGGTGCCGCGGTCACTGCATGCCATCGAGGGCTTCGTTTCGCTGATGGAGGGGCTTCGGCTGCTGGTCGAGAACGGCGCCGGTCCGGCCAAGATCCTCGAAGCTGTTCTCGCGCAGACGGGCTACCTTGCCGAGCTTGCCGAGTCCACCGACCCGCAGGACGAGACGCGGGTGGAGAATCTCCACGAGCTCGCTGCGGTGGCCCGCGAGTTCGAGGAGTCCAACCCCGAGGGTGGGCTCGTCGAGTTCCTCGAGCAGGTCTCACTGGTCGCCGATTCCGACCAGATCCCGGAGGGTGCCGTCGCCGATTCAGCTGCGGCCGTCGGGGCGGGCGATGGGAGCGGCGGGACGGGCGGCGGCGGGCCGGGCGGCGGCGGGCCGGGCGGTGGGGTTGTGACGCTGATGACGCTCCACACCGCCAAGGGACTCGAGTTCCCGGTGGTGTTCCTCACCGGCATGGAGGATGGCGTCTTCCCACATATGCGATCGATGAACGACAAGAAGGAGCTCGAGGAGGAGCGCCGGCTGGCTTATGTCGGCATCACCCGGGCGAGGGAGCGGCTGTACGTCACTCGCGCCGCGTTGCGCAGCGCCTGGGGTGCGCCCTCCGCCAATCCGAAGTCGCGCTTTCTCGATGAGATCCCCGACGACCTGGTGGAGTGGCGGCGGCTGGTCAGCTCGGCGCGGAACGCATTCTCTGCGCCTTCGCTCGCCGCAGCGGCAGCCCGTCCGGGGGTGCGTTCGCCAGGGAACCGCCCCATCGTGTCGCTGGAGCCGGGCGATCGGGTCAGCCACGACTCCTTCGGTTTGGGGACCGTCGTGGCCACTCGCGGCGCGGGCGACAATGTCCAGGCCCAGATCGACTTTGGCTCGGCCGGGACGAAGTGGCTGGTGCTGCGCTACGCGCCGGTCCAGAAGCTCTAGTGCCCACGAACAGCGCCGGCCGCTCACCGGCCTTCCCGTACTCCGCGTTGAGCCATCTGCTCTGCCCTCGGTGCGGCACCGAACGTGCTGCGGACGAGATCGTTGGGCGGTGCATCTGTGGATCGCCGCTGCTTGTCGAGTATGACCTCGATGCCGTCAAGGCCGTCACCGACCCGGAGGTCATCGGCGGTCGACCGCCGACGCTGTGGCGTTACCACGAGCTGCTGCCGGTCCGTTCGGTCCACCATGTCGTCAGCGCGGGTGAGGGCATGACGCCGCTGCTCCCGCTGCGCCGGCTTGGCGCGCACTATGGCCTGTCGCGGCTGCTGATGAAGGACGACGGGCTGTTGCCGACCGGGACGTTCAAGGCGCGGGGGGCCGCCGTTGGTGTCTCGAGAGCCCGCGAGCTTGGCGTCGACGGAGTCGCGATGGCGACGAACGGCAATGCCGGCGCGGCATGGGCGACGTACGCCGCCCGCGCCGGCCTGCGCAGCTTCATTGCGATGCCGACCGACGCACCCGAGATCACCCGGCTGGAGTGCGCTCTTGTCGGGGCGGAGGTGGAGCTGGTACACGGGCACATCGGACGGTGCGCCGAGATCGTTGAACGGGCGGTGGCATCGCGGTCGGGTTACCAGGACGTGTCGACGTTGAAGGAGCCCTACCGCATCGAGGGCAAGAAGACGATCGGCTTCGAGCTCGCCGAGCAGCTGGGCTGGCGGGTACCCGACGTGATCGTCTATCCCACCGGCGGCGGCGTTGGCCTGATCGGGATCTATCGTGCGCTCCAGCAGTTGCGCGATCTTGGCTGGATCACGGGGAAGATGCCGCGCTTGGTCTCCGTGCAGTCGACAGGTTGCGCACCGATCGTGCGCGCCGTCGAACAGAGGGCGGAGACATGTGAGCCGTGGCCGGAGCCGCGCACGGTCGCCTTCGGCATCACCGTGCCGAAGCCGCTCGGGGATTTCCTCATCCTCGAGGCCATCTACGCGACCGGTGGCACCGCCCTTGCCGTTCACGATGAACAGATCCTTGCGGAGCAGGCGCGCTGCGCCCGACGCGAAGGCTTGGTGATCTGCCCGGAGGGCGCAGCCGCGCTGGCGGCCGCCCGACGCCTGCGCGAGACGGAATGGCTGGGGCCGGACGAGGAAATTCTGGTCCTCAACACCGGTGCCGGACTGAAGTATCCGGAGACCCTCGGCAATTCGTCAGCGGCGTTATAGCACGTTGGCGGGGAAGTCGCAAGAATCCTGTGAGTCCGCTGTGAAAGAGCGGGTCCACGACGCGCTATATGACTAGTCTTTCGTAGCCGATCAGTAACGGATTGTATTGTAATCGAGCAGTGGCGCAGCGTTATTATTCGACGTACAGAAAGTCCAGCCAAGTGGTGTGCTTCACCCGCATTGTGAGTGGGTGTTCAACCGCAATTGGCAGGACTTTCCGAGAAGGCCCAGGCCCTAGTGTCCCGGGTCCGAGACACTAGGGCCGCAGGCCGTGCCTGACCAACCAGGGGTACGGGTCGACCGGACCATGGCCACCCGGATGCACCTCCAGGTGCAGGTGCGGACCGGTCGCGTTGCCCGTGCTGCCGACTCGGGCGATCATGTGCCTGGCCTCGACCCAACCGCTCGTTCGGAGGAAAGTGGCCAGGTGGCAGTACCACGTCTTCGTGCCGTCCGGATGCCGGATGATCAGCCGCCAGCCATAGGCTCCGGCCCAGCCGCTGTCGACGATCCGTCCCCGCTCCACGGCTTTGACCGGCGTACCTGCTGGTGCCGCGAAGTCGAGGCCAGTGTGGCGACCGGCTGCCCACAGGCCTCCACCGGCGTTGAATCTCGCCGTGAGGTGGTAGCCGGAGACAGGGAGGGTGTACAGCCTGGCCAGTGCACGCTGGCGGGCAAGCGCTGCCTTCCTCTTCGCGGCTGTCTGGGCTCGCTTCTTGGCGGCTGCCTTCCGCTTCGCGTCCACTGCCTTGCGGTGGGCGGCACGGCTGGCTCGCTCGGCC
>DATBRJ010000069.1:0-6030 GCA_036560395.1 Actinomycetes bacterium
CGCATACTCCGCCGCCTACGGCTGGTGGCTCGACAACGTCCGGCTCTACCAGTGCAGCATTCCGCCAACCGCTCCCACATCCGTCGTGGGGAACGGCTACGCCGGCTCAGCCAAGATCGGCTGGGGTGCGGCGAGCAGCAATGGGGGGACCGCACTCAGCAGGTACGTCGTCTATCTGTACAGGGCGGGCACGAGCAGCTACATCAACCGAGTGGAGCTACCGACGACCGCGCGGAGCTACACCTTCACCAAGGACTCGGCGGGCAAGGCGCTCAGCTTCTATGGCACCACCTATACGGTGACCATTCGGGCGAAGAACATCCAAGGCGCGTACGGTCCCTCCGTTTCGAAGACGCTGATCGGCACACAGGTGACCGGCACAGCGTCCGCGACGACAATCCCACCTGGCGGATCGGTGACGATCAGCGGGAAGCTGACCCGGGTCGACACCGGCGCGCCCCTAGCCAACACGACCGTCCAGCTCAGATACGGCGCCCCGGGCTCTTCCACGAGCACCTACCTGATCGGACCGTCGGTGAAGACAGCGGCGGACGGCACGTACAGCTTCGTCGCAAAGCCAACGTCCAGCACGGACTACCGGGGGTATTACTCGACCGGCTCGACCACCTACATGGGGACGCGAACGTTGGCCACCATCAAGGTCACGGTCGCCTAGTGCGACACTGGGCCGGTCCTCCGTGAGCCGGGGCGAGCCCGAACATGATGTACCGCACCGATGCTTGACGCGCTAGGCCCGCTCCTTTGGGCGGCGGTCGCCGTCTACTGGGCCTGGCTGCGGCCAAGGCTGTGGTCCGGCCGCCGCAGGCTAGCGATCCTGGTCACAGCGGTGGAGGTCGGCCTATCACTCGGCCTGCTCTATCTCGGTGCCGTCGTGGCCGCCGGCATGATCCAGCGAAGGTGAGCCTGCGCGGCTCAGCTGATTTGACGGTCCAGGACACAGCGAGTAAGACTTGAGCCCATCTGACTCAAGTCTGAGCGAAAACTTCCCACACGGAGGCAGTCACCATGGCACGAGCCGTCGGCATCGACCTCGGCACAACCAACTCCGTCGTTGCCGTCCTCGAAGGCGGCGAGCCGACGGTGATCGCGAACGCTGAGGGAGCCCGCACCACTCCATCGGTGGTCGCCTTCGCCAAGAACGGCGAGGTGCTCGTCGGCGAGGTGGCGAAGCGCCAGGCCGTCACCAATGTCGAGCGTACGATCCGGTCGGTCAAGCGTCACATGGGGACCGATTGGAAGGTCACCATCGACGACAAGACCTTCTCGGCCCAGCAGATCTCCGCCTTCGTGCTGCAGAAGCTCAAGCGCGACGCGGAGGCTTACCTCGGCGAGACCATCACCGACGCCGTGGTCACCGTCCCCGCTTATTTCAACGACGCCCAGCGGCAGGCGACCAAGGAGGCCGGCGAGATCGCCGGCCTCAACGTGCTCCGCATCATCAATGAGCCGACGGCGGCTGCGCTTGCGTACGGGCTGGACAAGGAGAACGACCAGACCATCCTCGTCTTCGACCTCGGCGGTGGCACGTTCGACGTGTCTCTGCTCGAGATCGGCGAGGGTGTCATCGAGGTCAAGGCCACCAGCGGCGACAACCACCTCGGTGGCGACGACTGGGACGACCGCATCGTCAATCACCTGGTCAACGGGTTCAAGAAGGCCAATGGCATCGATGTGTCCAAGGACAAGATCGCGATGCAGCGAATCCGTGAGGCCGCGGAGAAGGCAAAGATCGAGCTGTCCAGCGCGACCGAGACATCGGTCAACCTGCCCTACATCACGATGACCCAGCAGGGTGACCAGCAGGTGCCGCTGTTCCTCGATGAGCGCATCACCCGCGCCCAGTTCGAGCAGATGACATCGGATCTGCTCGACCGCTGCAAGCAGCCGTTCCACAACGTCATCAAGGACGCCAGCATCGATGTAGGCAAGATCGACCACGTGGTCCTCGTCGGCGGCGCGACCCGGATGCCGGCCGTGGCCAACCTGGTCCGCGAGCTGACCGATGGCAAGGAGCCGAACAAGGGCGTGAACCCCGACGAGGTCGTGGCCGTGGGTGCAAGCCTGCAGGCAGGCGTCCTGCGCGGTGAGGTCAAGGATGTCCTTCTGCTCGACGTGACCCCGCTGTCGCTCGGAATCGAGACCAAGGGCGGCATCTTCACCAAGCTGATCGAGCGAAACACGACGATCCCGACCAAGCGATCGGAGATCTTTACTACCGCCGAGGACAACCAGCCCTCCGTGCAGATCCAGGTCTACCAGGGCGAGCGCGAGATCGCGGCGTACAACAAGAAGCTCGGCATGTTCGAGCTCACCGGCATCGCGCCCGCTCCGCGCAATGTGCCGCAGATCGAGGTCACCTTCGATATCGACGCAAACGGCATCGTCAACGTGCACGCCAAGGACCTCGGCACCGGCAAGGCCCAGTCGATGACCGTCACCGGCGGTTCCGCCCTCCCCAAGGACGACATCGACCGGATGATGCGCGAGGCCGAACAGTACGCCGAGGAGGACCGGCAGCGCCGTGAGGCTGCCGAAACGCGCAACCAGGGCGAGGCGGTGGCCTACCAGACCGAGAAGTTCCTCAAGGACAACGCCGACAAGGTGCCTGACGACGTGAAGTCCGAGGTCGAGGCCACCATCACCGACCTTAAGAAGGCGCTGGACGGCGACGACATTGAGGCGATCAGGTCGGCGAGTGAAAAGGTCGCCGAGGCCAGCCAGAAGATCGGTACCGCGATTTACGCCCAGAGCCAGCAGGCGGCCGAAGAGTCGGGACAGACCGCGGGGGCTTCGACTCAGACCGGCGCGAGCGGTGACTCCGCCTCCGCCGACGAGGACGTCGTGGATGCCGAGATCGTCGACGAAGACGAGAAGAAATAGCGGCTTCGCTCCAGGCAAGTCGAGGTGGCAGGGCGAACATGGCGAAATCCGAGCAGGAGCACGACGGACCTGTGATCCACGATCGACGGCGTATCGACCCGCGCACCGGTCAGGTCAAGGACCCGACCGGTGGCGCGGCCCCCGGTCGTGCCGCGCAGGCTGCGGTAGCGGGGGTCGCAAAAGCGAGAGCGGCCAAACAGAGCGGCAGCAAGGCGGGCGGGGCCAAGGCCGACAAGCAGGCTGACAAGCAACGCGCGGCTGCCGAGAAGCGGATCACCGAGTTGGAGGCCTCCGTGGCCGAGCGGACCGCGGACCTGCAACGAGTGACCGCCGAATACGCCAACTACCGCAAGCGGGTCGACCGGGACCGAGAGGCGGTCAAGGCCCAAGCCACCACTGTCGTCCTCGCCGCGCTGCTGCCCGTGCTCGACGACATCGGGCGTGCTCGCGATCACGGCGAACTCGAGGGCGGGTTCAAGGCCGTTGCCGAATCCCTCGAGCGGGTGGTGCAGAAGTTCGGGCTGGAGAGCTTCGGTTCGGTCGGAGAGCCCTTCGACCCGACCGTCCACGAGGCCCTGCTGCACTCGTACTCCGCCGATGTTTCCGAGCCGACCTGCGTGACCGTGGTTCAGCCGGGCTACCGGATCGGCGAGCGGATCATCAGGCCCGCACGGGTGGCGGTCGCCGAGCCGCAGCCATACGACCCGAGCGGCGGTGAGGTCACCGGCGACGAGCCCGCTGAGGCCTCGCAGGTCTCGGCCGATGAGGAATAACCGCCGGCAGCGGACCGGCGACTGACGAGGACTGAGAGGAGGGACGTCGGTGAGCACGAGGGACTACCTCGAGAAGGACTTCTACAAGATGCTCGGCGTCCCTCAGGATGCGTCCGCCGGCGATATCAAGAAGGCCTACCGGAAGCTGGCGCGGAAATATCACCCTGACGCGAACAAAGGGGACGCCGCCGCCGAGGAGCGCTTCAAGGAGATCTCTGAGGCCTACGACGTCCTTTCTGACGACAAGCGACGCCAGGAGTACGACGAGGCACGGCGGCTTTTCGGCTCCGGGTTCCGGTTCCCTGGCGGGGGCGCAGGCGGCCGTCCTGGCGAGGGCGCGCCCTTCGACTTCGGCGATCTGTTGGGCGGGAACCGTACGGCGGGAGCCGGTGGCCTGGGCGATTTGCTCGGCGGGCTGTTCGGTGACCGGATACGTCGCCCTGGTGCTACTGCCCGGCCGCGCCGCGGCGCAGATATTGAGTCTGAGGTGGCGATCTCGTTCACCGAGGCGGTGGACGGCACGACCGCCACGCTGCGGATGACCAGCGACGAGCCATGCCGCTCCTGTTCAGGGACGGGCGCCAGGGCGGGGACCACTCCGCGAGTGTGTCCCGAGTGCATGGGTACGGGTCAGGTCGCCGCCAATCAGGGCGGCTTCGCCTTCGCTGAGCCGTGCCGTGCCTGCCGTGGCCGGGGACTGGTCGTCGACGACCCGTGCCCGACGTGCCACGGGTCGGGTCGGGCGCCCAGCTCGCGGAACATGACCGTGCGAATCCCCGCCGGCGTGTCGGACGGTCAGCGGATCCGGCTCAAGGGCAAGGGCGTAGCGGGCGAGAACGGTGGCCCCTCCGGTGACCTCTACGTCGTCGTCCACGTGAGGAAGCACCAGCTCTTCGGTCGGAAGGGCGACCACCTCACGGTGACCGTGCCGGTGACGTTCCCTGAGGCAGCGCTCGGCGCCGAGGTAAAGGTGCCGACCCTGGGTGGATCAGCGGTCACGCTGCGGGTTCCGTCAGGAACCGCGTCCGGCCGGACGTTCCGGGTCCGTGGTAAGGGGGTGCCGCGCCGCGACGGCAGCCGCGGTGACTTGCTGGTATCCGTCGAGGTCGCCGTGCCGCAGAAGCTTGACGGCAATGCGCGGGAGGCGCTGGAGGCGTACCGGTCGGCCACGGAAGACCACAACCCACGCCAGGGGCTGGGGATGTCCTCATCAGCGCAGGGAGGATGAGAGATGCGCGACCCATTCGAGCTGACCGACGACGCGCCGGTGTATGTGATCTCGGTGGCGGCGCAGCTCTCTGGCCTCCATCCGCAGACGCTGCGGCAGTACGACCGCATGGGCCTCGTATCCCCCGGTCGTACGGCCGGCCGCGGCCGCCGCTACTCGTCGCGTGACATCTTCATGCTGCGCGAGGTCCAACGGCTCTCCCAGGACGAAGGCATCAACCTCGCCGGGATCAAGCGCATCCTCGAACTGGAGCACGAAGTAGCCGTTCTTCGCGAGCGGGTCGTGGCCCTGGAGATCGACCTCACGCAGACGCTGTCGGCCGCGGCGGCCATGCTCGGCCAGCTCAGCACCCGCCGTCCCCAACTCGAACGCTAGCGTCCCGTGTCCGAAGTCTCTTTGCGTTGGCCCGGTCCCGCTGGCGCCTGGCTGCGTTCTCGGTCGCCCGCGTACCTCCAGTACGCCGGGCTCCCTGCGGCCTTGCCAGTCATCCAGCGGTCCTAGGGCCACCGTCAAAGGACCTCGAACACAGGACACTAAGGAACGCACACGCAGACATGGACAAACTGACAACGAAGAGCCAGGAGGCACTGTCGAGCGCGGTCCAGCGCGCCACGACCTCTGGCCATCCACAGGTCGAGCCGGTTCACCTCTTGCTCGCGCTGCTCAGCCAAGCCGACGGCACGACCGCGCCGCTGCTCGACACGGTCAATGCCGATCGCACCGCGCTGCGCGAGGAGGCTGAGCAGATCGCCGTGCGGTTGCCGAGCGCATCCGGCACCACGGTCTCCTCGCCCCAGGTCGCGAGGCCCCTGCTTGCCGTTCTCAACGCGGCGGGGAAGCTCGCCACGGACATGGACGACGAGTACGTCTCCACCGAGCACCTCCTGGTCGCGCTGGCAACCAATGGTGGCGAGGTGGCGAATCTGCTTCGCCGGCATGGGGCCACCACTGAGGGGCTAGAGGCGGCCTTCACGACGGTCCGCGGGACTGCGCGAGTCACCTCACCTGACCCGGAGGGCACGTACCAGGCACTGGAGAAGTACGGCCGCGATCTCACCGCGGAGGCGCGAGCGGGCAAGGTAGACCCGGTCATTGGGCGAGACAGCGAGATCCGCCGGGTTGTCCAGG
>DATBRJ010000070.1:0-1572 GCA_036560395.1 Actinomycetes bacterium
CTCGCTCGGCCCCGGTCCCTTGATGATCCACTATGGACTTCACAGCGTGACCAGAAGACTCCTGGCAGTTAGACTCCCCGACATCGGTGAACCCCGATGTCAACGCACCGCCTCGCGAAGGGGAGGACCCGAGCATGCGTAACTCGCATCCCGGATTAATGCGTAACCGGACGATGATCCTGCTGGCCGCGGCGTTGGCCGCCATTGGCGCGATCGCGGTGCCACAAGCGGCGCAGGCGGCCATGAAGGTAGCCGTTCAGAACGACGGGCCCGCGAAGTTCTGGACGGGCAAGGTCCGCAGCAACGGCCCGGGAACGCCCGGCGTGCCCGACTGCCAGAACGTGCACTGTGACAAGGTCGATGTAACGGTGATGCTGCCGTCGGACATCTGGCGCAAGCGGCCGGGCGGCGTGCAGATCGCGATCCGCTGGGACATCGCCACCGAGGGCGCCCTCGGGCTGTTCGTGTACCGCGACGGCGTGCGTGTGGCGAAGTCGACCGCCGGCGTCGGCATCGCGCAGTCGGTGATCATTCCGTCCGCCAGCAACGGCGTGTACAACGTCTACGTGTCATACGGCGTTACGTACGGAGCCATCGACCCGGACCCCGTCATCGCGTATGAAGGGCTGGCCGAGGTGGAGTACAAGCCGCGGGTCAGGCCGCTGCGCGACCTGCTCCCAGACCTGGCGGCGCTGCCGCAGGAGAACGTCACGTACGACAACCCGGGCACGATCTTCGGCGACACCGCCCAGCCGGGTCAGTCGTGCTTCGACACCGAGATAGCCGACCCGAGCACACCGCCGCAGTGCCTCCGGTTCGACCAGGTCATGCGCAACCGAGGCGAGGGCCCACTGGAGCTCCGCTTCGACCGGCAGACGGGGGTATTCCAGGACGAGGACGCGGTGCAGCGCGTCTACCGTTCCGACGGCACGTTCTACGATCAGCCCGCCGGCCAGGTCGAGTGGCACGCGGTGCACAGCCACTACCACTTCAAGGGCTTCGCGCAGTCGAACCTGTGGCTCAGCGACGGCGCCGGTCACCTCGTCGGCACCGCACCGGCGGCCGTGGGTGACAAGGTCAGCTTCTGCGTGTCCGACACCGACCTCATCGCATGGGGCGAGAAGGGCGACGGACCTCTGTCGTACCCGGCGCCGGACTGCCTCGAGCCGAAGCAGATCATCGGCACGACCGAGTACTTCAGCTACGGCATGACACCCGGGTGGGCCGACCGCTACAACTGGTACCTGCCCGGCCAGATGATCGATACCAGAGGGCTCGCGGACGGGACGTACATCTTGTTCACCACCGTCGACCCTGACAACAAGCTCCTCGAGGCAAATGACTCCAACAACTGCGGTTCGGTGGTGGTTCGGCTAACTGGCCTGGCCACCAGCCTGCCGCACGCCGACCTACTGGGCACGGGTCCGGCCTGCCCGGCCTGATCGTCGCATCTTTGCCGGGGTTGGGGTGTCCGGCGCGCCCGGACACCCCAACCCCTGCAGGGTTGTGTGGATCATTGTTAGCGTCAAGCCGTGGGCCGTTCCTACGTCGTGACCGGCGGCGGCCGGGGCA
>DATBRJ010000071.1:0-7011 GCA_036560395.1 Actinomycetes bacterium
CGACCAGCGCAGCGGTGAGATGGTCTTCCGGCCCGGTCCGGTGTTCACCAACCTGTTGCTGGCGGATGAGATCAACCGCACGCCGCCGAAGACACAGGCCGCGTTGCTCGAGGCGATGGCGGAGCTGCAAGTCAGTGCGGACGGCGAGACGCGGCCGTTGCCGTCGCCGTTCGTCGTCCTCGCGACGGACAACCCGATCGAGTATGAGGGCACGTACCCGCTGCCTGAAGCACAGCTCGACCGCTTTGCACTGCGAGTGCGGATCGGCTACCTGTCGGCCGACGGCGAGGTCGAGATGCTGCAGCGGCGGCTCGACCTCGGCTCCACGCCGCCGCAGTTGCGGGCGGTGGTATCCGCGGCGGAGCTCCTTGAAATGCGGGAGTCGCTGGAGTCGGTGGAGGTCCACGCCGACGTGCTCGACTACGTCGTCGCTCTCGGGGCGGCGACCAGGAAGCATCCGCAGGTGACCGTTGGCGCGAGCCCCCGTGCCGGGCTGACCCTCGTCCAACTCGCACGGGCCCGGGCCGTACTCGCCGGGCGCGACTACGTGATCCCGGAGGACGTCAAGACGGTCGCTGGGGCTTGCCTCGGGCACCGCCTCGGCTTGCGTCCTGAGCTTTGGGTACGTCGGATCAGTGGCGACGAGGTCATCGCGGAGATCCTGCGTACCGTCCCCACGCCGGTGACGCGGGCGGCTGCTCGCCCGTGAACCAACCGCTCTCCTGGCAGCTGACCGCGCACGCGAGGCGGCTGGCAACCACCGGCGTCGTGCTCGTCGGGAGCGGGGTTGTGTTGGGGCGACCGCTGCTCGCCGCGGCGGGCACACCCTTCCTCGTTCTCCTTGCGTACGGATTGACCGCCCGCCGGCCCGACGCCGTGGATGTCGCGATCCGCCTGGAACCGGACGAGCGGACGGTGGAGGGCGAGCGGGTCGAGCTGCACATCGCCGCCGATACGGGAGTGCTGGTCGACCTTCTCGCCGTACACGTCCCGCTATCGAGCGGCCTGCGAGAACCGGCGACCGATCAGGACGAGGGTCCCCCTGGCACGAGTTCCGACCGCGTGACGGCATGGCGGCAGCCGCACGGCCGCCGCGCGATTCCGGTCATCCGACGCGGGGTGGCCGGGGCCGGCAGGCTCGACGAGGTGGTAGGGCTCGCGGCCGGGCGATGGGGACGGTGGACAGTTGGTCCGGCAGAACTCGCGGTGCGCACCGGCGGGGGGGCGCTGCGAGCACGCGTGCCTGTGCCTGTTGGCGAGATCGCTGTCTATCCAGCCGCAGGTGCGCACAGCGCCGTGCTGAACATCGGTCGGCTGCCGAACCGAGTCGGCGACCATGCCAGTCGGACGCTTGGCGAGGGGATCGAGTTCGCCGGAATCGCCGAACACGTGGCGGGCCTGTCCCAGCGACGGGTCAACTGGCCGGTCAGCACCCGGCGAGGGCAGCTCCATGTGAATAGGTTCGCCACCGAGCGCGCGCTTGACCTGGTGCTTGCCCTGGATGCGTTCTCCGACGTGGGGGAGTACGGCCGGAGCAGCCTTGATGTATCGCTGCGGGGGGCGGTAGGGCTGGCACAGTCTTATCTGCGCCGCCAGGACCGAGTGGGCGTGGTCGCCATCGGCGGGATCTTGCGCTGGCTTGCGCCGGATGTCGGCCAGCGGCAGCTCTACCGGATCGCGGAGCAGCTGCTGTGGGTCCGGCTTGACGCTAGCTTCGTCGACCCCGACCTTGAGCGGATTCCTCGCACGGCACTGCCGCCAGGCGCACTGGTCGTCCTCTTCTCACCGTTGCTCGACCGCCGCGCCGCCGAGGCCGCGCGGGAGTTGCGTGAACGTGGCCATCCGGTCGTCGTGATCGACGTGCTGACCGTGGAGCCGCAGCCCGCCCGTGGCAATCGTCTGGGCGGACCCGCGCTGCGGCTGTGGCGGCTGGATCGGATGGCGTTGTACCGAGAGCTCGCCGCGGCCAGCGTCGCCTGCGTCCGCTGGGATGGCGTGACGCCGCTCGATGCCATACTCACCCCACTTGCTCGCGTCCCGCTCGCGGCCCGATCGTCGTGACGGGGTTGCCATGAGACTGCTGCTCGGCCTGAAGCGTTTGGCGACCAAGGCGCTCGCTGCACTCCCCGTCCTAGGCTGCATTGTCCTGCTCATGAGTGTTGCGACAGGTCCGGTCGCAACGATCGTGGTCGCGTTGGCTTTGCTCGTTTACCTTCTCGCGTGGGACCGGGTCGACGCACCGGAGGGTCGCTGGCAGGGCCATCTGGCGAGGCTCGCCATCCCCGCCCTGATTGCCGGGACCGCGTTGCTTCTCGCCGTCGTGGTCGCGGTGGGGCTGACAGTACGCGAGCCAACCGTGGCACTGCTGCTCGCGGTCCTCGGCATGATCTGCGCGGTGGGTGCGGTCGCCCTCGCCATCAGCCCGACGCGCAGGAGCTAGCGCATCCTGCTTCATCAGCAACTTCGACAACGGCGCATAACGCGATCTACGCCATGACGAAATGCGTTGAAGCAGGGAGCGCAGAAGACGTACATCTCCCTCCGGCGAGCGACGGCTCTTGCAAATCCGGTCGCGGGCGGCGGGGGTCGAGCCGATAGCATCGAGGTCCTACCAGCCACGTCCCGCATCAGTGCCATGACCTGCGCCGCTATTGCTACGGCAGTGTCTCGATGTGGGCCCCGATCCAGTGAGGAGTCGCTGTGTCCGTCGTCGTGATCAACCGCGCCGGTGCCAAGTCCGAGCACTCGGTAGCGGCTGGCACGACGGCCGCAGAACTCTTCGCCGACGACAAGGTGGTCGTCGCAGCCAAGGTCAACGGCGTGGAGCGCGATCTTTCCCAGGTCGTTTCCGACGGCGACGAGATCGAGCCGATCGCCATCGACTCACCGGCTGGGCGGGCGATCCTACGACACTCGACCGCGCACGTGCTGGCTCAGGCCGTACAAGATCTCTATCCCGAGGCGAAGTTGGGCATCGGGCCGCCGATCGAGAACGGCTTCTACTACGACTTCGACGTGCCCAGACCATTCCATCCGGAGGATCTGGAACGGATCGAAAAGCGGATGCGCGAGATCGTCAAGGCGGGGCAGCGCTTCTCCCGCCGGGTGGTCAGTGAGGAGGGCGCGCGAGCCGAGCTGGCGTCCGAGCCCTACAAGCTCGAGCTGATCGACCTCAAGGGGGCGGCCGCTGAGGCAGCCGAAGGGGCGAGCGCGGAGGTAGGCGCCGACGAGCTAACCATCTATGACAACCTCGACCCACGCAGCGGCAATGTGGTCTGGAAGGACTTGTGCCGCGGGCCACATCTGCCTTCGACCCGCAACATTCCGGCGTTCGCGCTCACCCGATCTGCTGCTGCCTACTGGCGTGGCAGTGAGAAGAATCCGCAGCTGCAGCGGATCTACGGCACCGCCTGGGAGTCGAAGGACGCGCTCGCGGCATACAAAGCCATGCTCGCCGAGGCAGAACGGCGTGACCACCGGCGCCTTGGCGCGGAGCTCGACCTCTTCTCATTTCCTGAGGAGATCGGCTCCGGTCTTGCCGTTTTCCATCCAAAGGGCGGCATCATGCGGCGGGTCATGGAGGACTACTCGCGCAAGCGCCACGAGGAAAGCGGCTACGAGTTCGTCTACACGCCGCACATCACCAAGGAGACCCTCTTCCAGACCTCGGGTCACCTGCAGTGGTACGCCGAGGCCATGTTCCCTCCGATGGAGCTCGACGACGCGCACAAGTACTACTTGAAGCCGATGAACTGCCCGTTCCACATCCTGATCTTTCAGTCGAGGGGACGGTCCTATCGGGAGCTGCCGCTGCGCTTCTTCGAGTTCGGCACTGTCTACCGCTACGAGAAGTCCGGGGTCGTCCACGGTCTTACCAGAGTGCGCGGCCTCACCATGGATGACGCCCACATCTTCTGCACCAAGGAACAGATGGGCGAGGAACTCAAAGCCCTGCTCAGCTTCGTGCTCGACCTGCTCGGCGATTACGGCCTGACGGACTTCTACCTCGAGCTGTCCACCAGAGATGACTCGGTCAAGTTCGTCGGATCCGAACAGGATTGGGCCGAGGCCACCGAGGCGCTGCGCGTCGCGGCGGAGGAGTCGGGGCTCGAACTCGTACCCGATCCTGGAGGCGCGGCTTTCTACGGTCCGAAGATCTCCGTGCAGGCCCGCGATGCCATCGGTCGGGCCTGGCAGATGTCGACCATCCAGGTGGACTTCCAGTTCCCGCAGCGTTTCGCGCTCGAGTACCAAGCCGCCGATGGTTCACGGCAGCGTCCCATCATGATCCACCGGGCTCTGTTCGGCTCCGTCGAACGGTTCTTCGGGATTCTGACCGAGCACTACGCGGGCGCATTCCCGCCTTGGCTGGCGCCGGTGCAGGTCGTCGGCATCCCCATCGCCGATGCGCATGTGCCCTATCTCGAGGCGGTCGCGGAGCGGGCCCGGGCCCAGGGCGTACGGATGGACGTAGACACATCAGCCGACCGGATGCAGAAGAAGATCCGTAACGCCCAGAAGCAGAAGGTGCCCTACATGTTGCTGGCCGGCGACGACGACATCGCGGCCGACGCGGTGTCCTTCCGCTATCGCGACGGCTCACAACGCAACGGAGTACCGATCGACGAGGCGATTTCGGAGATCACGAAGGCCATCGAGGACCGCGTCCAGGTATGACCCAGGGGTCGCCCGAGGGCCAGGGGAGTACGAGGATTCTCCGGGTGACCAGCCGCGCTTTCGAGCAGCTCCCATGGGCTACCCGACATGAAGGACCGGTCGGCCTGGACCGCGCTCCGGAGCCGGACCCGTCAGCTAGACGGGATGAGGCACCTGGCGGTGGGACACCTGGGGGCGAGGCACCCGCAAGAGACGGCACGCTTGAGGTGATCGCCTCTGCGGCGCAGAGCGAGGCGTTGCACCTTGCGCATGATGGCGGTGATGGGCAGGCCGCGCCCGCTGAGCAGGACGATGCGTCGCATGTCGGTCAGGATGGCGGTGGTGGGCAAATCTCGTCCGCTGGGCAGGATGACGCACCTGTCGTACAGGACGGCGTGGGCGAGCCCGATCAGTTTCTCCGGCTCTGGACCCCGCACCGCTTGGCGTACATCAAGGGCGAGAACAAGCAGACCACTGATGGCGACGACTGCCCGTTCTGCCGGGTTATCGGGCTCCCGGACGAGGATGGCCTGATCGTGGCGCGGGGCTCGCGGGTCTACGCCGTGCTGAATCTGTATCCGTACAACCCCGGCCACCTCATGGTGTGCCCATACCGCCACGTCGCCGACTACCCCGACCTCACCTCAGCTGAGACGGCGGAGCTTGCCGACTTCACCAAGAAAGCGATGACTGCCGTACGCGCGGTGTCCGGAGCACACGGCTTCAACATCGGGATGAACCAGGGCGGTATCGCAGGCGCCGGGATAGCTGCTCACCTCCATCAGCATGTGGTCCCGCGGTGGGGCGGCGACACGAACTTCATGCCGGTGGTCGGGCGTACGAAGGTGCTGCCGCAGCTCCTGGCAGATACGCGAGCGCTGCTCGCTGCCGCCTGGCCGGAGACCAGTGAGAAGGCGCCGCCTAGCTGACCGGACGGCGAGCCAGAAATGACCGCGGATAACGACTGCGCGGATGCGCCCGGTCGAGCGACCCGAGTCGCTCGTCTGACGCATCCGCGCAAGTCTCGATGATGTCGATCCTCCTCGTCAGCCTGACGGGGGAGCCCGCTCACATGCCCGCGGCGAGCGGGCCGCGCTCGACGTGAGATACCTCATGTCTTAGGGCATACCCTGGCAAGAGACGAAAATCTCCTCGTACGGGCAACCGGATGGTGGGCGGCGCGCCAGAAGACGATCGAACCTGCGTGAGCCAGCAGCGAGCGTGCCGACCAGGGGGGAGCGTGCGTAGTGCGCAGGACCTTCGTCAGCCGGCTTCGTCCTCAGCTGGCTTGGCTCTGCGCTGTGGTGATCGCTGTCCTCGCGGTGCTGCGCTGGGGGGGCGCCTACTCACCTGTGCCATCCTGGTCGATTCACGACGCCGCCGCTCGCTACACCCCAGGCCAGCTCGAGCAGATGCGCCGGTGGCTCGAGATGGGCACGGTTCCCGGGGCCACGACCCGGTGGGCGGACATGACCGAGCAGGCATTACTCGACCTTCGCTCGCTGACAAAGCCATCCGGTGCGACCGTCGCGTCGAACTACGGGCCCTGGCGGCATGTGTGGCCGCGCGACGCATCCTGGGTCGCCGCCGCCTTCTGCGTATCCGGGCATCCCCGTGAGGCGTCGCAGGTGCTGAGTTTCCTCGCCCAGACGCAACGTGCCGACGGGCGCTGGGAAGCGCGGTACCGCCTCGACGGCCAGCCGCTGCGCGACCGCCGGGGGTCGCAGCTGGATGCGAATGGCTGGGCGCTGTGGGCAGTCGATCTGTGCGCACGGTCACTCGCAGCGCAGCCGTTGGGTGCGGCCATGGGTACGCCGCGGAATGGCACCGCCGTCGCAGCGCCTGACAGCGACGGTCCGGCCGCGGCCCTCGCCATCCAAGTTTGGCCGCTCGTCCAGCGTGCGGCGGACGCCGCGGCGCGGGCACTCGGTCCCGACGGCCTTCCCCCGAAGTCACCCGACTATTGGGAGACGCGCAGCGAGGTCACGCTCGGTACGGCGGCTCCGCTGCTCGCCGGCCTGCGCTCGGCGGCTGACCTCGCCCGGCAGAACAATCAGCTGGCCGAGGCCGATCGGTGGTCGGCGGCGGCTGACCGGCTGGCGACCGCAATTCGTGCCACCTTCGGAACGACCGGCTACCTACGGCGGCCGGGAGCGGACTCCGGCGCCGATGCTGCCGTCACCTTCCTTGCGCGGCCGTTCGGATCAGCAGACCCGGGTGTGGATGCAGCTGTACGGCACGCCGCTGCGCGGCTCGCGGTCCCGAACGGAGGGATGCGGCCCGGCGAGCGGTGGAACGGTGATCCTCACGAGGCGTGGACCCCGGAGACCGCGCTCTTCGCGCTTGCTTTCGCGG
>DATBRJ010000072.1:0-11658 GCA_036560395.1 Actinomycetes bacterium
GCGTGAGGACGAGTGGCTGCTCTCACTTAGGAACCGGCCTGTGCTCGCACACCCAGTGCGGGATATCGACCGACGCTCCAGCGAGGTCGCCAACGATCTCGCTCGGGCCCGTCGCAGCGTCGCCCACCTCCTCGACCGCGCATCGGACGACGTCCGGCACAGCCTCGCCCGGGTCCAGGCCCTCTCGCCTCTTGCAACCCTTCAGCGTGGTTATGCAGTGGTCCAGCACGCCGAAGAGATCGTCCGCTCACCCGCGGCTGCGCCGGCTGGCACCGCGCTCATGATCCGATTGGCCGGCGGCCGGATCGGGGCGGTTTCCGAGGGCGAAGCCTGAGCCGTGTCACCGCGCCGACCTCGGAACCGCCGAACGGTGCCCGCACCGCTGCCCAGAGGCTCCTGGATGCCACTGTCACGTGTCGGAGGTCCTTTAAGGGTGGGCGGAGGACCGCTGGATGCATTGGCAAGGCCGCAGAGAGCCCGGCGTACTGGAGGTACGCGCGCGACCGAGGACGCAGCCAGTGGGTACTTGCCGGGTCCCCCGATTCGCGGCGTCCGGGAGGCGGCACAACGGACCCAGCCCAAAGGGGCGCGAAGCGTGTGAGCCAACCTCCCGGACGCGACCAAGCCTGACACTGACGCGGAAACGTTGAGCACCGCGGAGCGTTGCCGTGGGGTGCGCACCAGCGGGACCGGGCCAACGCAAGGAGACTTTGGACACGCGACGCTAGGCCCAGCGAGCGAGACGCTCCGCCGGACGGACACCCACCGGCGCCACCGGCGCCGCAGCCCGCGAGCTCTGGCCCATCCGCTCTCGCTCAAGCGCAAGCGCTCTTTCGACGCCTGCGCGGGCCGCCTCGGCTCGACGACGCCACTTTCTGAGCATGACGAATCCGCGCTTGAACCGCGCCTCGCGGGCATGCTCCAGCCGCTGGTCGGTTTCGGCACGAAGCAGCTCCTCATGCAGCAACACTGGGCACTCCTTGGTCGATTGGATCGCTCATTTTCACGAGCCAAGTCTCCTGCTCGGGTCTGACAATTTCGGCTCGTTAAAGGGGTCGGGACAGCCTTCTCATCGCTCTGCGAGGACACTCAGGTGGCCGGTGGCCGCAGGATTGCGGCCACCCGGTCGTACGCGTCGTCGAGCGCCACAAGGCAGCCGCGCAGCTCCTCTTCGGTGAGCACCCGCTGGCCCGCCACCGCGCGTACCCGCTGGCGGAACTCCACGAGCGCCTGCTCGAGTCGGCCGTAGCTGCTGGGCGTGCTCGTCGCCTCTCGACGCTCGCCCTTCCAGTCGCTCGCGGCCTCCTGCCACGCACCCTTGAGCTCCTGCCTGGCTTCTCTCAGCTCTTGTTTGGCCCCCTTGAGCTCGTCCTTGATCCCCAGCTTTCGCTGGCGGTTCTCGTGGCGCTGCTGCCTGCGGATGTCACGCGCGGCATGCTTGAGCTCCTCACGGACGTCGCTGAGAGAGCCACGCACCTGCTCACGGACCTCATCCGCCAGGTCGTGCACACTCCGGCTGATATCGGTCTCGAGATCGGCCAGTTCCTCGGCCCTCGCTTGCAGCTCCGCACGACCCCGCTCGGTAAGCCGGTAGATCTTCTTGCCATCCTCGACGCTGTGCGTGATCAATCCCTCGGTTTCCAGCCGGGCGAGGCGGGGGTAGATCGTTCCGGCTGAAGGCGCATACGTCCCCATGAACCTGTCCTCGAGCAGCCGGATCAGGTCATAGCCGTGCCGCGGAGCCTCGTCGAGCAGTTTGAGGAGATAGAGGCGGAGGCTGCCGTGCCCGAACACCGGACTCACTGCGTCGCCTCGTCTCCAGACGCGCCGACCGGGCCGGCCCGGCGGTCTGCGTCATCCCCTCCGGCCTCGCCAGGACCGTCGTAGTCCTCGTCTCGGCGGAGCAGGGTCACGTGGCCCGAGACGGTGTGAGCGCGCAAGCGTGGGCCGCCAGCGCCGATCGTGCCGTCGGCGGACCGGCTTCCCGGCTGGGCACTGGAGCGGATCTCGGCGAAGCTGCTCGCTACCTGCCCGCTGGTCGTGGTGAGCCGGACTTCGAGGTCGCATTTGTGCGGAACTCGCACCGTCGCATCGCCGGAGACGGTGGTGAGATGCATCGTCGGCAGGGGCGGCTCGACGTCGAGCGCGACTGCGCCGGACACGGTCTCGGCGATGGCCGCCCTTCCGCTAAGCCCCGCGGCGGTGATGCTGCCAGAAACCGTCTTCGCGGCGAACGTCCCACTGATCCGCTCGGCCTCGATCGAACCGGAGATCGTTCCTGCCTCGACGTCGGCGAGCCGGGCCAAGGTCACGTCGCCGGCGACGCCGTTCACCCGCACCAGTCCATCGATGCCGGATACCACCGAGGTCACCGACACCACGTCGAGGTCGATATCACAGTCGGGCGGAACTGCGACGGAGAGATTCACGGAGGTTCGGCCACCACGCCCGGTGATCCAGCCGATAGGGTCGGACCAGCGCAGCTGCCGGTTCAGGTAGCCGATATCGAGATATCCGTCGTCGTCGAGCCGTATCTCGAGGTCCTTTCCGCTGAGGCTAGTGACCTCGAGGGTCGGGCGGGTATCCGCGCCGACGACATCGACGGTGCCGCTGATCGTCTTGATCCGTAGCTTCTTGACCATGTCGAAGGTCAACGTCGTCGGTTCCTTGATCGTCCAGCTCGCCACGTGACACCTCTCTCCGTCAGTCGTACGACTCGCGTTATATCGCGACTGTAGCAAACACGAGATATATCGCGTCAAGAGCTGGATCAGAGATTGTTCCGGACACCGGCGAGGGACACGGGCGGACTTAGCCCACTAGCCTGACCGGCGTGGCCGAGGAAGAGCTGGGTTACGAGCAGGCGCGCGACGAGCTGGCCGAGGTCGTACGAAAGCTCGAAGCCGGCGGGTTGACGCTGGAGGACTCGCTCGCGCTGTGGGAGCGCGGTGAATACCTTGCCAAGCTCTGCCAGCAGTGGCTGGACGGCGCACGGGCAAGGCTTGCGGCTGCCATCACTGCCGACGAGCCAGACGCGCAGGAGTGACCTGGCGCTCAGTTGGCGCGCAGTGCCCGGGCGAGTTCGGTCAATGTGGGGTATTCGGTCAGGCCGGCCACGACGACCACCGAGTCACCGCGTTCGAAGACAAGCGACCGTAGGCCGCGGCCGGGCGCGAACTGCTTCGACCACACCCGGGAGTTGACTTCAAGCACACCCTCTGGACGGCCGTTCCCGGTCTGAAGATCCACGAACTCGTCCCGATCTCCGTCGCTCTGCTCGATCCCCACGGTGTCACCGCCTGGTGCGATCAGCCCGAGGTGCCACCGGCTCGCACCGTGGTAGCGGGAGAACTGCGCGCTTGTCACGGTCCACCCCGGGCCGAGGCCGACCGGGATGACTACCTTGTACGGCGCCACGACCCGCGCCTCTGCAAGCTGGTCCGAATAGTCGGTAGGCCTGACCGCATCGTTGGTCCGTGGCGTGAGCAGGAGCACCGCCGCGATGATGGCGAGCACGGTGAGCGGCGCGAGGATCCAATGCCGACGGTTCGCTCGCTGCTTGCTCTCAGCGCCGGCACCCTGCCCAGTCATCACCACGCAAACATCCTCCCCGATCGCCGAGGCCGCCGTTGCCATGACGGCGGCACGACCGCCGTCTCCTGGGGTATGGGAGGTGACACCGGTCGGCGAACGGGACAGGCGTACCACTGCCCGGTGGGAGAATGCCGCCATCTGCGCCGACACCGCGATGAAGGGTAGTCCGATGACGGAGAGCTCAACGATCCCGCCAGCGCTGGAAGTCGAGCGTGAGGCCCCGGATCGCAACCTCGCGCTGGAACTCGTTCGGGTCACCGAGGCCGCAGCGATGGCTGCCGGCCGATGGGTCGGCCGGGGGGACAAGAACGGTGCCGACGCGGCGGCCGTCAACGCCATGCGGCAGCTCATCGGGACTGTCTCGATGAACGGGATCGTCGTGATCGGCGAGGGCGAGAAGGACAACGCGCCGATGCTCTACAACGGCGAGCACGTCGGCGACCGTACCGGTCCCGAATGTGATGTCGCCGTTGATCCGATCGACGGGACGACGCTTACCGCGAAGGGCATGAGCAACGCCCTATCCGTTCTCGCGGTGGCCGAGCTCGGGACGATGTACGACCCGTCTGCCGTCTTCTATATGGACAAGCTCGTCACCGGACCAGAGGCAGCCGACTACGTCGACATCAATGCCCCAGCCGCCGCGAATGTGCGGGCCGTCGCTCGCGCCAAGCAGGAGTCACCTGCCGATGTCACGGTCTGCATCCTCGACCGGCCGCGGCACGAGCGACTCGTAGACGAGGTGCGCGCGACCGGCGCGCGGATCATATTCATCACCGACGGTGATGTCGCCGGCGCGATCATGGCGGCGCGCGAGGGGACAGGAATCGACCTGTTGATGGGTATCGGCGGTACCCCAGAGGGCGTGATCGCCGCTTCCGCGATCAAGTGTCTGGGAGGCGTGATCCAGGGCAAGCTCTGGCCACGCGACGACGCCGAGCGGGAGAAGGCGATGGCGGCGGGGCACGATCTCGACCGCGTCCTGTCGACCGACGACCTCGTCAGCGGCGAGAACGTCTTCTTCGTCGCGACCGGCGTGACCGACGGGGAATTGCTGCGCGGCGTCCGTTATCGCTCCGGCGGCGCGTCGACCCACTCCATCGTGATGCGGTCCAAGAGCGGGACGGTACGACTGATCGAAAGCCATCACCGACTGCTCAAGCTCAGGGCGTACGCGTCCATCGACTTCGAGGGCGACGTCGAGGGCACACAAGGACCAACCGCCTGACCAGACGGCAACCACGGACGGGCCCTCGTGGCCCGCGGAAAATAGGAACGCCGGCTGTCAGGCCCGCGCCCTATGGTGTGCGGTGTGACCAGGCGAGTCGATGGGGAGGACAGGAAAGCCGTGGCCGCTGAGCAGACCGCCCAGCTCGCGCTATCGCTGCAGGGCGTGGTCAAACGCTACGGCGAGATCACCGCGGTTAACGGCCTCGACCTCGACGTCGAGCCTGGCATCTGCATGGGCCTGCTCGGCCCGAACGGCGCCGGCAAGTCGACCACGATGCGGATGTTGACTGCCCAGACCCGCCCCGATGAAGGTTCGATCCGCGTGCTCGGCCATCGGATCCCGGCCGAGTCCAAGCACGCGAGAGCCCGGATGGGCGTGGTCCCGCAGCAGGACAATCTCGACATCGAGCTCTCGGTACGCCAAAACCTCGCGGTCTTCGCGCAGCTCTATCGGGTGCCGGCGGGGGAACGCGGTGCCGCGGTCCAGCGCGCTTTGGAGCTTGCCCAGCTGACCGATCGGGCGGATACGAGGACCGAGAAGCTCTCGGGCGGGATGCGCCGTCGGCTGCTGATCGCCCGCGGCTTGGTCCACCAGCCCGAGCTGGTCCTTCTAGACGAACCCACGGTCGGGCTCGACCCACAGGTGCGCCAGGAGCTCTGGGCGCTCATCGACGCGCTGCGGGCTCGGGGCGTGACCGTGCTGATGTCGACCCACTACATCGAGGAAGCGGAGCGGCTCTGCGACGACGTCGCAATCATGTCTCACGGGCGGATCATCGCCAGGGACAAGCCAAGCGCACTGCTGGACTCCCACGCCGGCAGAGATGCGATCGAATACTACGGTCCGCCGCAGCGGTTGCTCGAGGTCGAACAGATCGCCGCTGATGCCGGGCTGCCGACCCGCAGAACTGGTCCTGCGGTCTCCGTGCTGCGCGCCGAGGACATGCCCGACGAGGTCGCTGCTGCGCTCGGATCCGGCCTGACCCGGCCGAGCAACCTCGAGGACGTCTTCGTCCTGCTGACCGGCGAGACGGTGGAGTGAAGCCCGATGGCGACGCTGACGATCCAAACCCGGCCGGCCCAGCGGCTGCGGTGGTTCGAACCGCGCTGCATCGCAGCTGTCTGGACCCGCGAGCTCGCACTTTACCGGCAGTACTGGGCGTCGACGACATTCGCCTCCATCGTCGAGCCAACGCTCTATCTGCTCGCGTTCGGCTTCGGCTTCGGCTCACTCGTCGCGGTCGTCGCGGGCTATCGCTACATCGAGTTCGTCGGCACCGGTGTTGTCGCCACCGCGGTGCTCTTCAGCTCGGCCTTCGCCGGGATGTTCGTGACCTTCGTACGACGCACGTTTCAGCAGACTTACGCAGCGGTCCTCGCCACCCCCGTGGACACGCATGAGATCGTCACCGCCGAAGCGACCTGGCACGCGGCGAAGGCGGGAGTGTACTGCTGCGCTCCGCTTGTCGTCGCGATGATCTTCGGGCTTGATCCGAGCTGGGGCATGCTCCTCGTGCCGTTCATCGGCTTCCTGACCGGGCTCGGTTTCGCACTCTTCGGCATCTGGGCGTCGGCGATCGTGCCGTCCATCAACAGCTTCGATTACGTGATATCAGGAGTGCTCACGCCGTTGTTCCTGGTCGCGGGCACCTTCTTCCCCGTCGACGAGCTTCCTGGCTGGGGGGCGGTTCTCGCCCAACTCAACCCGCTTTATCACTGCGTCGAGCTCGTACGGCATGCAGTGTTCGGCCTCCAAGCGCTAGCCGACCTCTATCACATCGCTGTGCTCGTCGCCTTCGCCGGTCTGATGTGGCTCCTCGCAACCCATTACATGACCAAACGGCTCATCGACTAGTGGTCGAGGAGGAGGCCGCTAGCGACGCTAACGGCGGCGACGACAACGTGGCGAGGGGCCGGCTGGGCCTGTCAGACGCCGCGTAGCACTTACGGGCGCGACCACCAGCCGCAGCGGTGCCTGGAACCAGGTGGGCGTGGCCGACGGTCTCTGCCACTGGCCGCGGCCGCCCCCCTAGGCTTAGGGACGTGTCGCGGCGTACGCGGTGCTCAGCCGGGTCGACCGGCCGCGATCTAACCTGCGGATCACAGTGGAGTGAACAGATGTCCGAGCCCACCGGCAGCGCCGGCCAGCCGGAAGGTACCAACCAGACACATCGCATCGAGCACGATTCGATGGGCGAAGTACGCGTTCCGGCAGCCGCTAAATGGCGGGCGCAGACGCAGCGAGCGGTGGAGAACTTCCCGGTCTCCGGCCTGCGGCTCGAGCGCGCACACATCGCGGCGCTGGCGCGGATCAAGGCGGCTGCCGCCAAAGTGAACGCCGAGCTTGGGGTGCTCGACAAGGACATGGCAGACGCGATCACCGAAGCTGCCGACGAGGTCGCCGCCGGGCGCTGGGACGACCACTTTCCCATCGATGTCTTCCAGACCGGCTCAGGTACGTCGAGCAACATGAACGCCAATGAGGTCATCGCCTCCCTCGCCACGGAGAAGTTCGGCCGCCCGGTCCATCCAAATGATCATGTCAACGCGTCACAGTCCTCCAACGACGTCTTCCCTTCCTCGATCCACATCGCGGCGACGTCCGCCGTCGTCAACGAGCTCATTCCTGCTCTCGCTCATCTCGGCGACGCGCTGGAGGCCAAGGCGACAGAGTGGGCCACGGTCGTGAAGTCCGGCCGTACACACCTCATGGATGCGACCCCGGTCACGCTTGGCCAGGAGTTCGGTGGTTACGCCGCAGCAGTTCGTTATGGGATCGAGCGGCTGCACGCTGCTCTCCCCCGGGTCGCCGAGCTGCCACTCGGCGGCACGGCGGTCGGCACCGGAATCAATACCCCGCCCGGCTTCTCCGCGGCAGTGATCCGCGAGGTCGCCGCCGCGACGGGACTGCCCCTCACCGAAGCTCGAGACCACTTCGAGGCGCAGGGAGCGCGCGACGGTCTGGTGGAACTGTCCGGGCAGCTGCGAACGATCGCCGTCTCCCTCTACAAGATCAGCAACGACATCCGCTGGATGGGATCCGGGCCGCGCACCGGACTGACCGAGCTCCTCCTCCCCGACTTGCAGCCGGGGTCCTCGATCATGCCCGGCAAGGTCAACCCGGTCATTCCTGAGGCCCTGTGTATGGTCTGCGCTCAGGTGATCGGCAACGACGCGGCGATCGCGTTCGGTGGGGCGGCCGGAAACTTCGAGCTCAACGTGATGCTGCCCATGCTCGCGAGAAATATCCTGGAGTCGATCCGGCTGCTAGCGAACACCGCACGGCTGTTCGCCGACCGATGCGTGACCGGGTTGGTGGCCAACGTGGAGCGCTGCCGGGAATACGCCGAGTCCTCGCCGTCGATCGTGACGCCCCTCAACCGCTACATCGGCTATGAGGAGGCATCGAAGGTAGCCAAGCAAGCCCTCGCCGAACGCAAGACCATCAGGCAGGTCGTCCTCGAGCGGGGCTACGTTGAGCAAGGCAAGATCACTAGAGAGCAGCTCGACGCCGCTCTCGACGTTTTGTCGATGACCCATCCCTAGTGCAGCAACGCTGGGCCGGCCATGGTCGAAGGCAGCCCGGACCTCAGATCCGGTGAATCGTTCCTTGTCAGCGCACTAGGCGGGCGGGTCGCGCGACGCACCGGCCGCCGAGTACTTTGACGGTGGCGACCGTCCGCGCCCACCTCCGGCGACCCACCCCAGCCGGGTCACCCGACGGAGGCAAAGGGAGGCCCACCTCTCGGCCGGGGCGTCATTGGTCGATCGTGCGCCCGCCGCAGCGATCGCTGGGGGATCCGCGGTCGGGTCACGGGAGACGATCATGACCAAGCAGGCCGGTTTCAAGCGGCGCGTGCGTGTGCGGATGGCCAAGACCGGCGAGTCGTACGCGACCGCCCGCGGCAGGCTTCTCGCCGAGCAACCGGGCACGACGCCGGGCGACTCCCCGCTCGACTGGATGCCCGAGGCGCTCCACATCAGCAACGGCGACGCCACCGACGTGCGGGGGACCGGGCTCGCGCAGCGCGTGATCTACTGGCGCGACGTCCTGCACGAGGGGCCGGTGCCCGAGGCCGCGCCGGCCGAGCTGCGCCGGATCAGGGTCGGCTACCTCACCGGCCAGGAGAGCGCCGAGCGCGCCGGGGCGATGCGCCAGTTCACCGAGCGGGACCACGCCCTGGAGGCGAACCGCGACGGGGAGTACGTCCTGTGGTTCGAGGCAGACCTGTACGACCAGCTGCAGATCGCCGAGATCCTCGCCCGCCTGGCCGGTCTGGGCGTTCCCGCCGAGCGAATCACCTTGATCTGCATAGGCGAACACGCGGGCATCGCCCGTTTCGGCGGCCTCGGGGAGCTGACCGCCGAACAGTTGCGCGAGTTGCCGCTCACGAACGCGTGCGCGCGGCTGACCCCGGCGGCGCTCGAGCTAGCTACTCGCGCGTGGGCGGCCTTCCGCGCGCCCACCCCCGATGGCCTGGGCGCCATCGCCGCCGCGCGGCTGGGCGAGCTGCGGTTCCTGGGCGAGGCGTTCGACCGGCTCAGCCGGGAGTATCCGGCGACGCGGGATGGCCTGTCGCTGACCGAGCGGCGGGTGCTGGCCGCCGTCGCCGACGGCGCGCGCGAGGCCGGGACGGCCTTCGTGCGGGCCGGGGCGCGGGAGACGCGGCCGTACATGGGAGACATCACCTGTTTCGGCCGGATGGACCGGATGGCGCAGCGGCCGCACCCGCTGCTCCGCCTCGACCCACCCGGCCGCCCCGTGAAGCGGACAACAGGCGTGCGCCTGACCGACACCGGGGCGCGGGTGCTGGCCGGGGAGGCCGACCAGATCGCCCTCAACGGCATCGACCGGTGGATCGGCGGCGTGCACCTGCGGGGCCACCATGTGCCGTGGCGCTGGGACGACGGCACCGAAACCATCATCCACGTGCCCCGCAAGACATAAGCCCAAGGTTGCCCCGTCTTAACGGGGCCGTAACGGGACGCTAGCTCGGGATCGGCGCCTCTTCGAGCATCTCGGTCACGAGGGCCGCTATCGGTGAGCGTTCGGACCTGGTGAGGGTCACGTGGGCGAACAGGGGATGGCCCTTCAGCTTCTCGATGACCGCGACCACCCCGTCGTACCGACCCACCCTGAGGTTGTCGCGCTGGCCGATGTCGTGGGTGAGTACGACCCTAGACCCTGCGCCAATCCGGGAGAGGACGGTCAGCAGCACATTGCGTTCAAGCGACTGGGCCTCGTCCACGATGACGAACGAGTCGTGCAGAGACCGGCCGCGAATATGAGTCAGCGGCAGCACTTCGAGCATCCCGCGGTCGAGCACCTCGTCGATGACGTCCTTCGAGACCAATGCGCCGAGGGTGTCGAAGACCGCCTGTGACCATGGCGACATCTTCTCGTGCTCAGTACCTGGCAAGTAGCCGAGTTCCTGCCCTCCCACCGCGTACAGCGGCCGGAAGACCAAGACCTTGCGGTGCTGGCGGCGTTCTAGCACCGACTCCATGCCGGCGCACAGCGCCAGCGCGGACTTGCCGGTGCCGGCGCGACCGCCAAGTGAAACGATCCCCACCTCGGGATCGAGGAGGAGGTCGAGGGCGACACGCTGCTCTGCGCTGCGGCCGCGCAGGCCGAACGCCTCGCGATCTCCGCGGACCAGCCGGACCATCTTGTCCGGCGTCACCCGGCCCAGCCCGCTGCCCCGTTCAGAGGAGAGGACGATGCCGGTGTGGCAAGGCAGTTCGCGGGCGGGCTCAAGGTCAACCCGGTCCTCGGCATAGAGACGATCGAGGACATCGCCTGCCACGTCGAGTTCGATCATGCCCGTCCAGCCGGACTCGACAACAGCCTCGGCGCGGTACTCCTCCGCGGCCAAGCCGACAGCGGAGGCCTTGACCCGCAGCGGAAGGTCTTTTGATACGAGGACGACGTCGTGCCCGTCGGCAGCGAGATTGCGGGCGACGGCGAGGATGCGGGTGTCGTTGTCGCCGAGCCTGAACCCCGGTGGCAGCACGTCCGCATCGGTGTGGTTGAGCTCGACGTGGAGTGTGCCGCCCGAGTCGCCGATCGAAATGGGCGCATCGAGCCGACCCTGCATGATGCGGAATTCGTCGAGGAGGCGCAGCGCCGTCCGGGCGAAATATCCGAGTTCGGGATGGTGGCGCTTGGCTTCCAGCTCAGTGATCACAACGACGGGGATCACGACTTCGTGCTCGTCGAAGCGCAGCATCGCGCGAGGATCGGCGAGCAGGACGCTGGTGTCTAGGACATAAGTGCGCCGTCCGGGAGCAGGACGGCGGCGGTCGCTGTTCGCCACTTGGGGCCTCTCGGGGCGGCGGTCGGATGCCGTCGCCTTGCCTTGACGGTACCCCGACGGGGCACCTCTCACGCGACCGAAACGCCCACCGCTCCACTCAAGCGACCGGTCCGCTGGACGGAGCGCATCACTGTGCCCTCACGACGAATACGGCCGCCGCGAAGCCGCGCAGAGGCGACCGTCTCACCGCTGGAACTCCCCACCCAGCCCGTGCGTTCAGGTGCCGAAACGGCGCTGGCGGGCGGCGTAGTCGCGCAGCGCCCGCAGGAAGTCCACATGCCGGAAGTCGGGCCAGTAGGCCTCGCAAAAATACAGCTCGGTGTGTGCGGACTGCCAGAGCAGGAACCCGGAGAGCCGCTGCTCACCCGAGGTACGGATCACCAGGTCGGGGTCGGGTTGGCCCTTGGTATAGAGATGGTCGGCGATGTGCTCGACGTCGAGGACCTCAGCAAGCTCCTCGATCGAAGTACCGCGGCTCGCCTGATCTTGCAGCAGCGATCGGACGGCGTCGGCGATC
>DATBRJ010000073.1:0-10051 GCA_036560395.1 Actinomycetes bacterium
CTTCACCCCCACCGCCTCCAGCGCCTCCTTCTTGGCCTGCGCGGTGCCGGCCGAGCCGGAGACGATCGCACCGGCGTGGCCCATGGTCTTGCCTTCCGGTGCGGTGAAGCCAGCCACGTAGCCGACGACCGGCTTGGTCACATTGGCCTTGATGAAGTCCGCGGCTCGCTCCTCGGCGTCGCCGCCGATCTCGCCGATCAGCACGATCGCGTCCGTGTCCTGGTCGTCCTGGAAGGCCGCGAGACAGTCGATGTGCGTTGTGCCGATCACGGGGTCTCCACCGATACCGACACAGGTCGAGAAACCGATGTCGCGCAGCTCGTACATCATCTGGTAGGTCAGCGTGCCCGACTTGCTCACCAGCCCGACCCGCCCGGGTTTGGTGATGTCGGCCGGGATGATGCCCGCGTTCGACTGACCAGGCGTGATGACTCCAGGACAGTTGGGACCGACGATCCGGGTGGTGCCCGCCTTTTGGGCGTACGCGAAAAACTCCGCCGTGTCGTGGACCGGAATGCCTTCAGTGATCACCACGACAAGAGGCAGCCCGGCGTCGGCCGCCTCGACGACAGCGCCCTTTGCGAAGGGCGGCGGGACGAAGATGACGGAGACGTCCGCGCCGGTCTCCGCGACGGCCTCCTTGACGGTACCGAAGACGGGGAGAGACGTACCGCCGAAGTCGAGGTGCTGGCCGGCCTTGCGCGGGTTGGTGCCGCCGACGATCCGGGTGCCGGCATTGAGCATCCGCTGGGTATGCCTGCGGCCCTCAGACCCGGTGATGCCCTGGACGAGGACCCTGCTGCTCTCGGTGAGGAAGATCGCCACTGTTTCCCGCCCTTATCGCGCCGCTGCGTTGCTCGCGAGCTCGGCCGCGCGGTACGCGGCACCGTCCATCGTGTCCACCATCTCGACGATGTCGTGCTCCGCCTCGTCGAGGATCCGGCGGCCGACCGCCGCGTTGTTGCCGTCGAGCCGCACGACCAGCGGCTTGGTAATCTCCTCGGCTTGCGACTTGAGCATTTCGATCGCCTGGACGATGCCGTTCGCGACTTCGTCGCAGGCGGTGATGCCACCGAAGACGTTGACGAAAACACTGCGTACCGAATCGTCGGATAGCACGATGTCCAGGCCGTTAGTCATGACCTCGGCGGAGGCGCCGCCGCCAATGTCGAGGAAGTTGGCCGGCTTCACTCCGCCGTACTCCTCCCCCGCATAGGCGACCACGTCAAGTGTGCTCATGACGAGGCCTGCCCCGTTTCCGATGATGCCAACTTCGCCGTCGAGCTTGACGTAGTTGAGGTCCTTTTCGTTGGCGCGCGCCTCCAGTGGGTCCACTGCGTGCGTGTCGGCGTAGGCCTGGAAGACCTCCGGGTGCCTGAAGCTCGCGTTGTCGTCCAGCGTCACCTTTGCGTCCAGGGCGAGGATCCGGCCATCCCCCGTTTTGACCAGCGGGTTCACCTCGACCAGCGTCGCATCCTCGGCCGTGAACACCTGCCAGAGGGTGACCAGGACCTCTGCCACCTGGTCCTTGATGTCAGCGGGGAAGTTCGCCGCGTCCACGATCTCCCGTGCCTTGGGCATATCGACCCCGGTCAGCGGGTCGATGGCCATCTTGGCGAGCGCCTCTGGCTTGGTGGTCGCCACGTCCTCGATGTCCATGCCGCCCTCGACCGACGCCATGGCCAGGAAGGTGCGGTTCGCACGGTCGAGCAGGTAGGAGACGTAGTACTCGGCGGCGATGTCGGCGGTCTCGGCAAGCATGACCTTGCGGACAACGTGACCCTTGATATCAAGGCCGAGGATCTCACCGGCCTTCGCTGCGGCGTCGTCGGGGCTGGTGGCCACCTTGATTCCGCCGGCCTTCCCGCGTCCGCCCGTCTTCACCTGCGCCTTCACGACGACACTCCGGCCGAGCCGCTCCGCGGCGTGCCGTGCCTCCTCCGGGCTGGCGGCAACGTCCCCGTCGAGGACTGGCACGCCATGCTTGGCGAAGATCTCTCTTGCCTGGTATTCGAACAGATCCACGGGCTTCGTCCTCGTACGTGAGAGACCGTCATCTGGCCGCAGCGAAGAGACCAAACGGCAGGTCGCAACGGCGGCGCTCCGGTCTGGACACTAACCCCGTCGCTACCACGACGGGAAACCGGGTCGGCCAACGCACCCGCACGACGCGGGCACTGCGGTGGCTAGGCGACCTTGACAAAGATATGGGCCGCCATGCTGCTGGCCAGCTCAGCGGTCTCGCCGCCGCTTCCCACCAAGATCCCACCAGGCGAGAGTGTCGCCGTGACCCGCTCACCTGGCATCGCCCCGGCTCGCCGCAACCCGGCCATGACATGTTCGTCGGTCTGGATCGGCTCGCCGAGACGGCGCACGGTTACTTTGACGCCGCTCGCATCGGCAACGTCAGACAAGGGCGCCACACCGTCCAAGAACTCGCTGGCAGCGCCGGACTCGCCGAGCTCATCGAGCCCGGGGATCGGGGTGCCGTAAGGCGACTCCTTGGGATGGCCGAGCAGCTCGAGCAGCCGGCGCTCGACGGCCTCGGACATGACGTGTTCCCAGCGGCAGGCCTCGGCGTGCACCTGCTCCCACTCGAGGCCGATCACGTCCACCAGCAGGCATTCGGCCAGCCGATGCTTGCGCATAACCCTCGTTGCGTGTGCTCGTCCCAGGTCGGTCAGCTCAAGATGTCGGTCGCCCGCCAGGCCGACCAGCCCGTCGCGCTCCATCCTTGCGACCGTCTGGCTCACCGTCGGGCCGCTTTGCTGGAGCCGTTCGGCGATGCGGGCCCGCATCGGCACAACGCCTTCCTCCTCCAGCTCGTAGATCGTCCGGAGGTACATCTCGGTGGTGTCGATCAGCTCACTCACGGGCTTCGCTCGCTCAGGGTCGATTGGCCGGCGTCGAGCCGGGACCGCTCTTGCAGGGGATTTTCATTGTTACTCACGGCACCCACAACGTCTGCAGGTGCGCCGCATGCCGATGTTCGAGAAGATCAGGGAAGGTTAGCCTGAGTCAGGTGAGCGAGCGCAAACGATCAACCCCAACGCCCGGCGAGGCAAGCTCGGCAACCGAGGTGGCCCGATGAACGACATCGAACGGCCGGGCGCGCAGGAGTGGGTGCCGGCGGGCGCCGATATCGACCAGCTACGGTCGGCCGCGCGGGACTGCCGGGGCTGCGAACTGTACAAGGACGCCACCCAGACCGTCTTCAGCCAAGGCGATCCCACCGCCCGGGTCGTGCTCGTCGGCGAACAGCCAGGTGATCAGGAGGACCGGCAGGGCGTTCCGTTCGTCGGTCCGGCCGGGCGGGTGCTGGACCGCGGGCTTGTGGAGGCCGGGATCGACCGGTCCGACGCCTACGTGACGAACGCAGTGAAACACTTCCGCTTCAGCCGGTCAGGACCAGGCAAGCGGCGGCTGCACCAGACGCCGGATGTCGCCCACATCAATGCCTGTAAACCATGGCTCGAGGCCGAGCTCGCGATTCTCGACCCGGAGGTCGTGGTCATCCTCGGTGCCATTGCCGGTCGGGCACTGCTCGGGCCGAGTTTCCGAGTGACGAAACAGCGCGGGACTTTGATCCCGATGCCGAGTCGCGACGATGAGGACTTCGCTCGTCAAGGCGGCTTCATGGTCCCGACCGTCCATCCATCAGCAGTCCTGCGGGCCGATGACCCGGACGCCGCCTACGCGGCCTTCCTCGCCGACCTCCGAGTCGCCGCGGCCGCTCTTCCCTGACCAGCCCACGAAGCCGGCTGATCCAACGACAGCCGGCTAGCTCGTGATCTCCACTGATTCGATCAGCTGGTCCAGCACGTCAAGGCGGGGCTCGAACACGTCGGTACCGGCCGCATCGAGCGCATCGGTGACCTCAGGGAAGTAAGCGTCGAGCGCGTCCTCGCCGCGGTAACCGGGGAACGGCACGCCGCCGGACGGGACCTCGCTGTTGGGATCGCTGTTGGCCGCCAAGATGCTCGCACCGACCGGCAGGATTGCGACCACATAGTGCTTCTCGTCCGAGGTCAGCCCCTGGAAGTGGTAGAACAGCCCGCTGTTGCCAATCGGTACGGTGTCCTGGGCGTACTCGGTGAGGAACCTGATCCCGTGGCCGTCGTGGAAGTCCAGGACCTCGGCCCGGGCGGCGATGATCGGGGCGGCATTGAAGAAGGGCACGTGCGGGAGCGCCTCGGGGGACCGGAGGGCCGGGTTGGTCAATGCGGCGCGAAGCCGGTCGATGTCGTCGGCACGGTCCATCTGCCGCATCTCGGCGACCGGATAGACCCGGATCTGGCTACCGACGGGCGCGGCGCCGGTTCCGTAACTGAGGGTGATCTTGGAATGCTCCGGAGCGACGTTGAACCAGTCCCGGTCGGGATCGTCGGAGCGAGGCACGCTCGTACCCTCCGCGTCGCTGTCCAGCGCATCTGGGACCACCAGGTTGATGTTCTGGAACGTGAACGGCACCCCGGTGGGCGCGCCTGGCTCCGAGGCCGCCGGGCCGGTTGTCGGTCCGTTCGAGGGCTCGGCGGCGGTCCCACCGGCCGTGCCGCACGCGCCGGTCGCGAGTCCGACCGCGGCGATCAACGCGACGAACTTGTTCATGTTGACCTCTTCGATGGCCGGACCCTGTCACCCGAAGCACGCGGTGACCGGCGCTGCCGTTCTGTGCCGAGCGGATCCGGACAAGCACAGTTCGGTTACGGCGGGTTCCGGCTAAGCGGCCCTAGAGGTGGACGTGCCGGCGGTCCAGCCACCTGCAGGAACTAGCGGTTTGTCCGCGAGAATCACGGCGCGAGCCGCTCCACGATCCACTCGTCGGCGCCGGTGCCGGTGCCGTCCGGCTCGGCTGGGCCGCCAATCCTCCGATAGCGCAATCGGTCGTGCAGCCTGCTCTCCCGTCCCTGCCAGAACTCGATTGCCTCCGGCCTTACCCGAAAACCACCCCAGAAGTCGGGGACCGGTACCTTTACGCCGTCCGGCCATTGTGCGGCCAGCGTCGCGAAGCCGCGGTCCAGCTCCGTCCTCGAAGCGATGACGGACGACTGGCGGGAAGCCCACGCACCGAGTTGGGAGTCTCGCGGGCGGGTACGGAAGTAGGCAGCGCTCTGCTCTGCGCTGAGCCTGGACACCGAGCCGTACACGATCACCTGGCGGTCCAGTGCGTGCCAGGGGAAGAGCAGCGACGCATGGGGGTTGACGGCCAGATCCCGCGCCTTGCGCGAGCCATAGTTCGTATAGAAGACGAAGCCCGTCGCGTCGTAACCCTTGAGCAGTACGGTCCGCAGGCTGGGCCGCCCGTGCTCGTCAGCGGTGGCAAGGACCATGGCGTTCGGCTCAGGCAGCTCGGCCGCGACGGCAGCTGCGAGCCAGCCGGTGAACTGGCTGAACGGATCCGGCTGGAGGTCCGCCTCGGAGAGGCCGACCCGCCGGTAGGTCCGCCGCATCGCCGCCAGGTCCTTGGTATCCACCACCGCTCCTCGCCCTGCGCGGGCCCGTTGCCCCCGCGAGCTCCGTTGTCCTCGCTCAGCATCATGATCTCGCGTCACCTTCGACTCGATCGGTGGACCCTCGGCCCGACTGAGCCGCTCCCCTGCCAAGATCGGTGGACAGTGCGCCAGATAAAGCGACCGATTCGTGGTGGGTGGCGGGCCACTGATGTGGGCGTCGGGGGGGCCGTGCTCGGTGGCGGTCCGTTAATGTCAGGGTCGGGGCCGATATGTACGGTCCATGGTCCACTGTTTAGCCGAGGGATCGCCCCACAGAGATGCTCGATCCTCGATCACCCGCTGCCGCCACCCGTGCTAAGCGTTAAGAATGGTCCCGGCCGCGACGTGGAAAGCTCCGTTCGAGCTGCAGGCACCGTCGCGTACCGCTTGATCTTGCAAAGGAGCCGACGATGACTGAGTCCGACTTCAAACCCGGACTCGAGGGCGTAATCGCCTTCGAGACCGAGATCGCCGAGCCGGACAAGGAAGGGGGCTCGCTGCGCTATCGGGGCGTCGACATCGAGGATCTCGTCGGCCGGGTGTCGTTCGGCAACGTCTGGGGGCTTCTCGTTGACAACGAGTTCAACCCGGGCTTGCCCCCTGCCGAGCCGTTCCCCATCCCGGTGCACTCGGGCGACGTCCGGGTCGATGTCCAGAGTGCGATCGCGATGCTCGCGCCGGCCTGGGGCCTGCGGCCGCTCTACGACATCGACGACGCGCAGGCGCGGGACGATCTGGCGCGGACCGCCGTCATGGTGCTCTCCTACGTCGCGCAGTCGGCGCGCGGGACCGGCGTACCGATGGTGCCGCAGAGCGAGATCGACAAGGCAGAGACCATCGTCGAGCGCTTCATGATCCGCTGGCGGGCCGAGCCTGATCCGCGCCACGTTCGCGCAGTAGACGCCTACTGGACCTCCGCCGCTGAGCACGGCATGAACGCCTCCACGTTCACGGCTCGCGTCGTCGCTTCTACCGGCGCCGACGTCGCGGCGTGCATGTCCGCTGCGGTCGGCGCGATGTCCGGCCCGCTGCACGGTGGCGCGCCATCGCGGGTGCTCGGGATGATCGAGGAGGTGGAGCGGACCGGTGACGCCGTCGGATACGTGAAACATGCGCTGGATTCCGGCGAACGGCTGATGGGCTTCGGCCACCGGGTCTACCGCGCGGAGGACCCGCGGGCGCGGGTTCTGCGTCGTACTGCCAAGGAACTCGACGCCCCGCGCTATGAGGTCGCGGTCGCATTGGAGAAGGCGGCACTCGACGAGCTGCGCGCCAGGCGACCCGACCGGGTGCTCGAAACCAATGTCGAGTTCTGGGCGGCGATCGTGCTGGACTTCGCCGAGGTGCCGCCACACATGTTCACGGCCATGTTCACCTGCGCCCGGACGGCAGGCTGGAGTGCCCACATCCTCGAGCAGAAGGGCACCGGCCGGCTGATCCGCCCGTCGGCCCGCTACATCGGTCCCGGTCCGCGCAAGCCCGAGGATGTCGAGGGCTCGATCTGACCCGGCGCGGGCCAGGACACCGGTGTTTCTCGGTGCCTGCCGACACTTGCAACGACGGGTGCCGAGACTCCGGCGCCGCCGTCGGTCATCCGATCACGTGCGCCCGTCGAGGATTGCCGCGAGCGCCTCGGCGAGGTGGATCGGGTGACGGCCAGTGGCATGCGCAATCTGCAGCCGGCAGGAGAAGCCGTCAGCGATCACTAGCGCATCCGCTGCGGCGGCTCGAACGGCAGGCAGGACGGCCAGCTCCCCCACGGCCATCGCGGTGTCGTAGTGCTCGTAGCCGAAGTTCCCGGCCAAGCCACAGCATCCGGCATCCAGCACGTCCGCGGCGATGCCCACCCGCCGCATCAGGTCGGCATCGGCGTCGAAACCGAGCACCGCGTACTGGTGGCAGTGCCGCTGTACGACCGCTGGCTTTGGTGGCGGCGTGCTCGCGTCGGCACCGTACAACTGGCCTTCCTCTCGAGGTGAGTGCCGGTCATTGGCGCCCCAGCGGTCCGGCCAGGAGGGGGCGTACAACGAAAGCACCTCACTAAGCGTCCGCACCGAGCTCGCGAGCTGGCGGGCACGCGGGTCCCTTGGCAAGAGCTCGATGGCGTCTGTACGCAGCGATGCGGTACAGCTCGGTTCGAGCCCGACGATGGGCAGGCCGTCGTCGAGCGCTGACTCGACCGTGTCGAGCGACCGGCGGAGGATGCGTCTTGCCATGCCTAGCTGACCCGTCGATACGAAGGTGAGGCCGCAGCAGACCGCGCCATCAGGGAGCTGCGGTCGGAGGCCGGCATCGGTCAGGACGGTCAGCGCCGCCGAGCCGACCGATGGGGCGAAGTAGTTGGTGAACGTGTCCGGCCAGAGCAACACTGGCTGGCCCACGGTTTCTGAGTCGAGCAGCTGCTGCTGGCCGTTGCCGACGTGCTCCAGTCGATCCGGGCCAAGTCCTTCCCCGCCGACGCGATGGTCGGCGGCG
Organism: Actinomycetes bacterium; assembly: GCA_036560395.1. Taxonomy (GTDB): domain Bacteria; phylum Actinomycetota; class Actinomycetes; order JAKEEW01; family JAKEEW01; genus DASYTV01. Next base: position 7,968 of record DATBRJ010000073.1, read on the forward strand.
ACCTCGGGCCCGTCGGAGTCACCGCCAGGGCCGTACTCCGCCAGCAAGGATCGTGCCGCCAGTCGTGGCAGCGGTCGTTCGCGGGTGATGCCGGCCAGCGCCGCCATAGCCCGCGCACCTGGGCCGGTGAGGAGGCTGTTGACAATGTGCGGCATCCGGCCGGCAGCACGCAACCACACCGGCAGCCAGCCCAAGGCATAGTGCGAGCGGGGCCGCGGCCTCCCGCGATAGTGGTGGTGCAGGAATTCGGCCTTGTAGGACGCCATGTCCACATTCACCGGGCAGTCTGACAGGCAGCCCTTGCAGGCTAGGCAGAGATCCAGCGCTTCGCGCACCTCCGGCGAACGCCAGCCCGCCGTAACAAGATCTCCTCGCAGCATCTCCGCCAGCAGTCTGGCCCGTCCCCGGGTCGAGTGACGGTCGTCATGCGTGACCCGGAAGGACGGGCACATCACGCCGCCCGATTCCGTGCGGCAAGCGGCGACGCCGACACACCGCCGGGTGGCCCGGGCGAGGTCGCCGCCGTCAGGGGCCAGCGCGAGGCCTCCGTGGCGTCGCAGCGCGGCCGCCGGACCGGCGACCCGAAGATCCTCGTCCAGCGGCCGAGGGCGTACTCCGACGCCTGGATTCAGTTGTCCCGTCGGGTCCCACAGCGCCTTGAACCCCTCGAACATCGCCACCACGGGTCTGCCGAAAACCTTGGCCTGCAACTCAGCTCGCGCCTGCCCGTCGCCGTGCTCGCCGGAGGGGACACCACCATGCGTTACGACGAGGTCCGCCGCCGCCTCGATGAACCGCCGGAAGCGCCCCCGGCCTGCGGCCGTCAGCAGGTCGAAGTCCACCCGGATGTGTACGCAGCCCTCGCCGAAATGTCCGTACGTCGGTCCGCGCAGGTGGTGCTCGGCGAGCAGCGCCTGGAAGGCACGCAGGTACGCGCCCAGCTGCGCCGGCGGGACTGCGGCATCCTCCCAGCCCGGCCAGGCCTCGTAGTCCGCCGTCGCGGGTCTGGCGGATGCGAGCCCGGCTTTCTCCCTCCCTCCATCGTCATCCGAGCCGTCGGCAGGTAGCCGGGTCGCCCAGCCGACGCCGTGCTCGCGCAGCTGCCAAAGCGCACGCTGGCGGTCTGGCTGCGTGACGATCGTGTACGAGGTCGCGCCCGCAGCCGCCGCTGCTTCATTGGCGCGTGCCGTGGCTTCAGCTTCGTCCGCACCGCCGAACTCGACGTATAGCCATGCACCCCCATCAGGAAGCTCCGCCGGCGGGCTGCTCACCCGTGCGATCAGCGCTCGCTCCATGGCCTCGACGGCCAGCGGTCCATTGGCCAGCAAGCCGGGTGCATGATCCGCCGCGACGCAGACGTCTGGATAGCCGAGCACGAGCAGGCATCGCGCGGCCGGCGCGTCGACCAGGCGGACCGTCGCACCGAGGACGACCGCACAGGTCCCCTCCGTACCGACCAGCGACCTGGCCACATGCGTACCGCGCTCCGGGAGCAGCCAGTCGACCAGGTAGCCGGAGCAGCGGCGGGGGAGCTGAGGCAGGCGGGTCCGCATCAGAGCGAGATGGTCTTGCTGGAATCGCGCGAGCGCGCCGCGCAGGCCGTCGACGGTGTGAGTGTTTACGAGACTTCCGCGGAAGCCGTCGGGACCCCCACGGGTCCTCGGCGAACCGCTCGTGTCCGGGAGTCTTCCGCGGAAGTCTTCGCGACTCCCGCGGGTCCTCCGCAAGCCGCTCGTGTCCGTGAGACTTCCGCGGAAGACTCCCGAGCCACGGTGATCGCTCTGCCCAGGGTCTCCGGCCGCCCGTTGGACCGACTCCAGGCCGGCGCCCACGCTGATCCGCCGACCGTCGTACAGCAGCACGTCGAGGTCCTCGACGTTGTCCGCGGTCGTGCCCCACGCCAGCGAATGAGCGCCGCAAGCGTTGTTGCCGATCATTCCGCCGATCGTGCACCGGTTATGCGTCGAGGGATCGGGGCCGAAGGTCAGGCCGTGACGGGCCGCTGCTGAGCGCAGATCGTCGAGCACGACACCCGGCTCGACTCGGGCGATCCGTCGACCCGGGTCGATCTCAATGATTCGGCG
>DATBRJ010000074.1:0-5336 GCA_036560395.1 Actinomycetes bacterium
GCCCGCCGCCACCGACCACGACAAGCGAATCGCCGAGCGGCCCAAGCGTGGCTTTGAGTGCGGGAACGGCCTCATCCGCCGCGTCGAGCAGATACATCACCTCGTAGGCCGGGCCGCCCGCGGCGGCCGGTTCGGACGCCGCTTCTCCCGTTTCTGTCAACCGTGGCTGTGCCCGCGGCGCAGCGTCTCGAACGCGGATCAGCCGCTCGGCGGGCACCTCGCCGCTGACGACCTCGGCCAGCGAGTCGAAGATCACACAAAGGCCGCGGCCGCCCGCGTCCACCACGCCAGCCCGAGCGAGTACGTCCAGCTGGTCAGGTGTCTTCGCCAATGCCGCGGCTGCGCCGTCCGCAGCGGCGGCCGCTACGTCCGAGAGCACCACGCCGGCGGTCTTGGCAGCGACGGCCGCGGCCCGTGCGACGGTCAGGATCGTGCCCTCCACGGGTACTGCCACCGCCGCATAACTCAGCTCAGCCGCAGCGGTGAGGGCCGTGGCCAGCGCTGCGCCCCCGGCCGGGTTGGCCGACGCGAGCTCCACGGCGAGCCCACGGAGAAGCTGACTCGTGATCACGCCAGAGTTGCCCTTCGCCCCGAGCAATGCTCCGTCAGCCATTGCCCGGAGCACGGCAGGTAGGTCGTCGCCGGACACCTGCGCGACCGCTGCGGCGGTGGCCTCCATCGTCAGGAAGAGATTCGTCCCGGTATCGGCATCGGGAACGGGATAGACGTTTAGCCAGTCGATCTCTTCCCTGGCGCGTGCCAAACCGTCGAGCGATACCTCGCACCAGCGTCTGATCGCGGCGGCATCGAGGACCTCGACCACTCCGCCTCCTCGACCGGTTCCGGCTTTCCAGGGACATTAGCGCCCCCGGCCGACGGTCGCTGCGCTGCTGACCTGCGCCGTCGACAATTCCCGTGCCGGCCGGCTTCTCGATTAGCGCCGGAGGCCGCGGGTCGGATACTCTCTAGCGGTCGCCCGGCAGACCGGGCCATTTCTCTGCACGTCATCCTGATCTTGGAGTGTCTCCCGTGGCTGCCACCTGCGATGTTTGCGGCAAGGGGCCAGGTTTCGGCAACAGCATCTCGCACTCGCATCGCCGGACCCGCCGCCGCTGGAACCCCAACATCCAGACCGTGCGGACGACCATCGACGGTACCCCGAAGCGGCTCAACGTCTGTGCGTCCTGCCTCAAGGCGGGCAAAGTCACCCGCGCCAGTCGCTAGAGCTGCATCGACTCGCGCCACCGCCAGGCGTGGTCGACCGGACCGATACCGGCACCGAGTGGGAAGCCATTCTTAATAGCCCCGGTGACGTAGTCCTTGGCAGCGGCAACAGCTGTCGGAACATCGTCGCCGAGAGCGAGCCTGGCGGCGATCGCACTTGCGAGGCTGCAACCGGTTCCATGCGTATGCCGGTTGTCGTAACGCGGAGCACGCAGCCGAAGCTCCCGCTCGCCGTCGTACAGCAAGTCGATGGCGTCGCCTTCCAAGTGCCCGCCCTTGACAAGGACCCAGCGTGGGCCGAGTGCGAGGAGCGCTTCGGCGGCGGGACGTAGATCTGTCTCCGAACGCACCTTGACCCCGGTCAGCAGCGCGGTCTCATACACATTCGGCGTTGCCACGGTTGCTTGCGGCAGCAGCCGCTCCCTGACGGTCGCGACCGTCTCCGCGCTCAGCAGCGGATCGCCGTGCTTCGACGCGCAGACCGGGTCGACCACGACGGGCGCTTTGATGGTGGACAGTAGCTCGGAGACGAGTTCGGCGAGCGGAACCGAGGCGATCATGCCGGTCTTCACGGCGCGCACGCCGATGTCCCCGACCACGCTGCTGAATTGCTCTCTGACCGCATCGACGGGGAGTTCCCAGTAGCCCTGTACGCCCACCGAGTTCTGCGCCGTGACTGCGGTGATCACGCTCATACCGTGGACGCCAAGCGCAAGCATCGTCTTGAGATCCGCCTGAATGCCCGCGCCGCCGCCGGAGTCCGAACCCGCGATCGTCAGCACGGGTGGAAGGGTCGTCACGGTTCACAGCGTACGGAAGTGGTCGAAGCCGCCGCCGCCGGTGAACTCACGTCCGTCGACGGTGACATCGGCGCCATGCGTAACGCGGCCCACTCTCCGCCAACCGACAGGGATGTCCGGCCCGGGCAGGCAAGCCGCGAAAGCGTGGTCCTCGCCTCCGGTCAAGACCCAGGACGTCGGGTCTGCCCCGACCGAGGCGGCGATCTCGAGGAGCTCCGGGTCAGGCGAAAGTGCCGTGGAGTCGAGGTCGATAGCCACCCCCGATGCCTTGGCAACGTGACCGAGATCTTGGAGGAGCCCGTCGCTTACGTCGATCAGCGCGGTCGCGCCGGCATCAGCTGCCCGGAGCGCGAGGTCATAGGGCGGCTGCGGGCGGCGGTGGGCGCCGATGACGGCGTCGCCAGCGTCTGTCCGGTTGGCCGCCCCTTGCTCGAGCAGCGCAAGTCCCGCTGCCGACCAGCCCAGCCGGCCGGCGACTGCGACGGCGTCCCCCGGGCGCGCGCCGCCGCGAGTGATCGGATCGCGCCCGCCGAGATCGCCGAGTGCGGCGACGGCGATGGTGATTCCCCCGTCCCGGACCAGATCGCCGCCGACGACAGACGCGCCCACTCGTGCGCACTCGTCGCGCAGGCCGTCCGCGAGGTCGAGCAGCCAGTCGGTGGGTAGATCTGCGGGCAGCGCAAGCGCGACCAAGACCGCCGTGGGTCTGGCGCCCATCGCCGCGACGTCGGCCAGGCTCTGCGCGGCGGCCTTGCGGCCGACGTCATACGCGCTCGACCATGCCCTGCGGAAGTGCCTGCCTTCGACGAGGAGGTCGGTCGTCGCGACCACGCGCCCATCACCCGTCCTCAGGACCGCCGCGTCGTCACCCGGTCCGATGACAACCTCTTCGCCCTGTGGCAGCCGGGCGGCGACGAGGTCGATGAGCCCGAACTCACCGAGCGACCCGACCGTGTCGTCGTTGCCCATCTGACCTCTGCCTCCCTGAGGCGGTACGGTTGCGCTGGCGAGAATTCGAGCGGGTTAGGGAGCCACCGTGGTCGTCCAGGCATACATCCTCGTGCAGACAGAGGTCGGTAAGGCCGCCCAGGTAGCCAGGGAAATAGGCAAGATCAACGGCGTCACTCAGGCCGAGGACGTGACCGGGCCCTATGACGTGATCGTCCGTGCCGAGGCACAAAGCGTGGACGAGCTCGGCAAGCTTGTCGTTTCGCAGGTGCAGGCCATCGACGGGATCACCAGGACCCTGACGTGCCCGGTGGTTCATCTCTGACAGCACCGTCGCCGAAGGCCGGCGCAAGCGCCGACGCCCGCAACCGCTCGCTGCTCCACTGGGGTGTCGTCGGCGCCGCGACGGTGACCATCGCGGGCGGAGTGCTGGCTTTCCTCGCGATACGGGCGAACGGCCCTGTCCAGATCGCTCTCCCGCACCCGGCAGCTGCGCAGTCCGTTGCGTGCGGCGATCTGTCCGGTCGGCTGCCGGCGCGACTCGACGGCCGTGGCGAGCGGCCGACGCGGCCGTCGTCACCGCTGGTGCACGCGTGGGGAGATCCCGCGATCGTGCTCTTCTGTGGTGTCGACCGGCCGCCGGAGCTGACTGCCACCTCGGAGCTGACCACTGTGAACGGGGTGTCCTGGCTGCCAGTTGAGGAAGGCGGATCATGGCGGCTCACCGCGATCGGGAGGTCGGCGTACGTCCAGGTGGTCGTACCCAAGTCGGTCGGCACCCCGACAGATCCGCTGATCGACCTTGCGGGCCCGATCCTCGCGGCGATACCGCCCGCCGACAGCTAGCGTGACTCGCCGACAGCGAGCGCAACCTGGATCGATCAGCGCAGTCCGATCGGCCGGCGCACGGCGAGCTGGATGAGACGCTCCACCAGGGCGGGGTAAGACAGACCAGACTCGCGCCACACGACGGGGAACATCGATGTCGGCGTGAAGCCCGGCATCGTGTTGACCTCATTGAGCAGCAGCGAGCCGTCCTCGCGGAGGAAGAAGTCGACTCTCGCGAGGCCCTCGCAGTCGAGTGCTTCGAAGGCTGCCGCGGCCATCCGCCGAACCTGTTCCGCGGTCTGGGGAGCAACCTGCGCAGGCACGTCGTACTCGGTTGCCTCGTCGAGGTACTTCGCGTCGAAATCGTAGAACTCGTGATCGCCGCGGACCCTTATCTCGGCGACGACGGACACTTCAGGCGCTTCGCCGGTCAGCGATTGCAGCACCCCGCACTCGAGCTCGCGAGCGACGACGCCTGCTTCGACAAGAACTTTCGGGTCCCATTCGCGGGCCGCCTCGATCGCGGCGGAAAGTTCCTCGGGCCCCTGCACCTTGCTAATACCGATGCTCGAGCCCGCCCGGGCCGGCTTGACGAATACGGGATAACCGAGCCGGGCCACCCGGTCGGCCACCCCGGCCTTGTCCCGCTCCCAGTCCCTGGACCGGACGACGATGTGCTCGACTACGGGCAGACCGGCCGCGGCGAAGAGCTTCTTCATGTACTCCTTGTCCATCGCCACCGCGCTGGACAGGACCCCGGACCCGACATAGGTCACACCGGCGAGCTCGAGCAGCCCTTGGAGTGTGCCGTCCTCGCCATAGGCGCCGTGCAGCAGCGGGAAGACGACGTCGACTTCGCCGAGTGCGCGCGGCACCTCCCCCGGCTCGGCCGTCACGAGCCGGCGGGCGGTCGGATCACCGGCGAGGACAACGGCGGCACCTGTTTCGTCAACCGACGGCAGCCGCCCGTCGGTGATTGCGAGCCGGTTGGGCTGCCCGGACTCGAGGACCCATTTGCCGTCTCTCGAGATCCCGATCGGAATGACCTCGTAGCGTTCTCGGTCGATCACGGCGAGCACGCTCCCCGCCGTGACACACGACACGGCGTGCTCGGAGCTGCGGCCGCCGAACACGACGGCTACTCGAGGCTTGCGTGGGGTTGGCTGTTCGTTCATCGCGGATGATCCTAGTGTCGCGTGTCCGAGGTCCTTTGACGGTGGCCCGAGGACCGCTGGATGGCTGGCAAGGCCGCAGCGAGTCCGGCGTACTGGAGGTACGCGGGCGACCGAGAACGCAGCCAGGCGCCAGCGGGACCGGGCCAACGCGAAGAGACTTTGGACACGCGACACTAGTTGAGTTTGGTACCAGCCGACCGCAGGTCGGTGCAGGACTCCGCGACGCGCGCGGCCATCCCGGCCTCGGCCAGCTTGCCCCAGGTACGCGGGTCATATGCCTTCTTGCTGCCGACGTCGCCGTCGACCTTCAACACACCGTCGTAGTTCTTGAACATGTGATCGGCGATGGGCCGGGTGAAGG
>DATBRJ010000075.1:0-5337 GCA_036560395.1 Actinomycetes bacterium
GCGCCCGTGGCGCCCGCCGCAGTCGCCAGCCGGTCGATGTCGCCGAGCACCTCGGCGAACGTGGCGGGATCGAGCGAGAGAACGTCCGGCGTCGACGGGAGCCTGGTCGCGACGGCGCGGACATCATCGTAGGAGACGGCGCAGACGGCACAGACCGCCTGCGTCACGATGAGGTCAACGTCCAGCGTGCGCAGCAGTGACTCGTCGAGCTCATACAATGCCTGGCCGCGACCGACGATCTCGCGTACGGCCGCGTCGATCTCGGCGGCGGTTAGGCCCGGCGGCAACACGCTGCGGGTCAGGCGCGGCCGCGCCGTAGCCTCCGGCGGATAGTCGCACTCGTGAGTCACCCCGACGACGTCGTTGCCAAGGCCGAGCGCGAACAGCATCTCGGTTGCTGAGGGGACCAAGCTCGCGATCCTCACAGCACCACTATCGCAGTCACCTCCCGGTCGACCGTCGCGGCATCAGGCCTTATGTCAGGTCGAGCGCAGCCCGCAGACCACGATCCACGAGACGCATAGTCGACGGCGGGAGTGCGCCCGGGATGGAGCTGACCGTTGCCGTCGTGACTGCAGCGATGTCGTCACAGATAACCCAACCGGTGAAGCCGTCGCGGCGTTGGTTCAGCGGAATAGCGGCCGCTCTCGGCGCCTTCGGGGCTGTTGTCGTCAACCGGGCGACCAGAACATCTCGGAACGCTTGGTTCCGCGCGTTGTTCGATACGACCAAGCCGAGCCTTCGGCCAATAGTTGGAAGGTCGGCCACCACGAATTGTCCTCTAAGCAGACCCACCGCTGTCGTCACCGAGTATCGGTTCCAGCAGGCTCGCCGTCCTGTTCCGAGGTCGCGAGGAACTGAACTGTGGAGTGACTCACCCATGCTTCACGCTCGGGATCATGCGCCTTGGCATCCCTGTGGTAGCTCTCTGCGTCGAGTTCCAGACGGAGCTGGGCCGCTCCAAGGAACACCATGTCCATCACCACCCTGCTGGCCGGCCCTTCGGCCGGGTCGTACCCCCACAGCTCGGCAGCCAACGAGTGCACCGAGGACCCTGGCGTCCTGATCGACTCGATCAGCTCCCGGAGCGGACCGGCGGGGATTGTCACAGAGACTCTCGCCGGGACGTTTGACACGCAGGCCAGTGTAGCTGCTGCACTGATACTGCACAAGATCTGCACCAAGCCCGGTACATGCAGCTCATCGATGCCGCCTCGCTCCCCGAGTCGCGCGTGGGGGCCATCACCGCTCTGATCGACGCCTTCGGGTGCTGCCTATGGTCGCTAGACCCTGCCGGAGGGGGCCCCGGTATGGCGTGCCCGGCCGTGCATACGGACACTACGAACAGCCTCGGGTGGAGTTGGTTTCTGGCGGTATGCCAGCCCTCAACGCTGGCATGGCCGTGTTCCTCTGCGCGGGTGCCTGCGCGGCGCGCCGCTAGGGCCGCGGAAGCCTCTCGCGCACTGCGTCGAGGGCCTGCGCAGCGGCATCGCGAAGCGACGCCACGGCCGGGCCGTGCCGCAGGATGCCTCGCGATGTCGATGGCAGCACGTTCGATCTCGCGGCGCCGAACAGTCGCCCAATGCTCTCCCCCGTACCACCTTGAACACCAAGCCCGGGTGCCAGGATCGGTCCATTGAGCTTGGCGAAGTCGTAGTCCACGGAGGCGACCGTGGCGCCGACGACAGCCCCAACGGAGCCCAGGGGCGAGGCTCCCTCGTTCTCGGCGGCGACGGCGTCCAGGATGGCGGTCCCGACTGGGCGACCATCGGTTCCGGTCGCGCGTTGGACGGTGCCCCCTTCCGGATTCGACGTGTACGCGAGGACGAAGACGCCGCCAGCATGGTGTGCAGCCGCGTCGTAGAGCGGCCGAAGCGACTCGAAGCCGAGGTAGGGCGAAGCGGTGATCGCATCCGCGCCGAAGGAGCCTGCCTGGTCGAGGTAGGCCTGGGCGTACGCCTCGACAGTCGAGCCGATGTCGCCGCGCTTGGCATCGAGCAGCACGAGAGCGCCTGCGGCGTGCGCCGCCCCGATTGTCCGCTCGAGAACAGCGATGCCCCGGGACCCGTGCCGCTCGAAGAAGGCCGATTGCGGCTTGAGCACGGCGACGCGATCCGCGAGTGCTTCCACGACGGTCAACGAGAACCGTTCGAGGCCGGTCGGATCATCGGGCAGCCCCCACGCCGCGATGAGGCTCGGGTGCGGATCGACGCCGATGCACAGCGGGCCCCGCGTATCCATCGCTAGGCGGAGCCTGCTACCGAAGGGGGCGAGCATCGTCATGTCGGCTCTCCCCGTTGGGTCGAGGGCCCATTCGGCCCAAACCGGGACGCATGAGGACCACCCTCATCCGATAGGTCGGGGTGAGGATGCCCCTCATGCGGTGAGCGGACGATGTGGTGGGCGTGCCCGACGCAGTCGGTGAAGCGAGCGAACCCACGTGCCGCGAGGGCATCGGTCAGCTCGGCGAGGACGCGTATCGGAGCGCCGGGGTCGTGGAAGATCGTCGTTCCGACCTGGACCGCGGACGCACCGGCGAGCACGAGCTCGAGCGCATCCAGGCCGGTTTTGATCCCACCCACACCAATGATCGGTACGTCGGGCAGCGCGGCGTGCAGCTGCCAGATGCAACGCACCGCGACCGGCCGTATCGCCGGACCGGACAGGCCACCGGTCAAGCCCGCGAGGGCCGGACGCATCGAGTCGACGTCGATGACCATTCCGAGCAGCGTGTTGATGGCGGACAGACCGTCGGCGCCGGCCGCAACGCACGCACGTCCGATGGACACGACGTCCGTAACGTCGGGCGAGAGCTTCGCGAAGACGGGGACACGACCGGGAAGCTCCGCACGGACGGCTTCGACCACGGCACCAGCCGCGACCGGATCGCAGGCGAAAACCTGGCCGCGGTCCTCCACGTTGGGGCAGGAGATGTTGACCTCGACGAGCGCTATCGCGCCATCCTTCGCGCCTTCCGTGCCGGAACGGCTGATCTCGTCGCCGAGCCGTCCGGCGATCTTCGCGTACTCTTCGACGCTGCCACCGGCGATAGACACCACCGCCCGGGCGCCGCGGTCACGAAGCCAGCGGAGATCGGACGCGCACAATTGGTCGATTCCCTGTCCTTGCAAGCCGATGGAGTTGAGCATCCCGGACGGTGTCTCGGCCATTCGCGGGGTCGCTCGTCCAGCGCGCGGCGCCAACATGATCGACTTAGTGACCACGGCACCGAGCTCATCGACTGGGAAGACCTGGTCCAGCTCCCGGCCCGCTGCCGCGCAACCCGAGGCGGTCATCACCGGGTTCGGCAGCTCGACGCCGGCGAGGCTGGTGGTCATGTCGACGACCGCGCCAGACGACCCGCTGTCGTAGGTGTGCTCTGGATGGCCGGTAGGCCTCCTGCCGTTGGCGTCGCCGCGGCGGCGGTGATCGGCGCCGTGGCCGGATCGGATCTCGGTCATTCTCAGGCTCCAAGCCCCATGGCCCCGACGCAATCGGCGGGGACTGTGCCGACGTCGGACCAGCGGACCAGGGATCCGTCGAAGACCGGACCGTCGGTGCACGACCGCGTCATCCGGGTCCGCCCGTCCGGCCAGACAACGGGCAGGACGCAGGTCATGCAAACGCCGATGCCGCAGGCCATCGATTCCTCCACGGCGCAGTAGGCCCGCACTCCGGCCGCTGTGGCGATCTCGGTGACGGCGTACAGCATCCCCATCGGTCCGCAGGCGTAGACCGTCTCGGCGGCATTGGCGGTCAGGAGCCCTGGTAGCGCGTCGGAGACCAAGCCCTGGCGGCCGGCTGACCCGTCGTCGGTCATGACCGTTACCGAAGCCGCGAATGCCTTGGCCTGGTCGACGCCGAAGAGCCGATCCTTGGTAGCCGCACCGAGGACGAAGTGCACGGGGTGGCCACGCGCCTGCAGCCGGTCCGACAACGCGAAAAGGGGCGCGCTGCCGTAACCGCCGCCGACGAGGACACAAGCCGAACGCACGGGGTCAGGCGCGGCAGCTGATCGACCGGCCGCCGAGCCCGTAGCAGGCGGAGGCGCTCCAAGGGCGGCGGCAGCTGACCCACCGACCGCCGAGCCCGTGGCGGGTGTGGGCGCTGCACGAGCGTGCGCAGGAAGGGCGGGGTCGATCGCGGGAAGCGGGAAGGGCCGGCCGAGCGGAGTGACGACATCGAGGACGGCACCGACCGCTTGCCGGACCAGCCAGCGGGTGCCCTTGCCATGCCCCGCGATGACGAGCTGCATGACGTCACTATCGGCGCGGTGGATCGAGAAGCACCTGCGCAGCAGCATGCTGGTCTGCTCACCGCCCACTGCCACCGCCGCGAACTGACCGGGTCGAAAGTCGGCGCCGAGGCCGGGTTCGGTCAGCGTGAACAGGTAGTACGCGCCGGCGCGCTCGATCCCCGCGACGGCCGCCGCCATCTGCCGCGCCGTCATCCGCGACCCTCGGCTGGCGCGCTGCCCGGGTGAGCCGTGTCGTCGGTACGCCGCTCGCCGGCGAGCTCCGCGGCGTACTCCTGCAGGCTCTTCACCGTGATCCCAGCCGAGCGAACGGCCTCGATGCCGAGGACGGCGGCGGAGAGCCCTTGCACCGTCGTGATGCACGGGACGCCTGACGCGACCGCCGCCGTGCGAATCTCGTATCCGTCCACCCTTGGCGCGGCATTGTTGGCCGTGCCGAACGGTGTGTTGACGATCAGATCGATCTCGCCGGCCAGGATCCGCTGGACGACGGTCGGCTCGCCATCGGTGCCCGGCCCGTCCGAATGCTTGCGGACTGCGGTCGCCGGGACGCCGTTGCGAGCCAGCACGTCGGCTGTCCCTCGGGTGGCGAGAATCTCGAAGCCGAGATCGGCCAATCGTTTCACCGGGAAGATCATGGCGCGCTTGTCGCGGTTGGCGACGGAGACGAACGCGCGACCCCCCTGAGGCAGGGAGCCATACGAGGCGGCCTGCGACTTCGCGTATGCGGTACCGAATGCCGCGTCGATGCCCATGACCTCGCCGGTCGAGCGCATTTCCGGTCCGAGGACGGTGTCGAGCCCGCGCCCGTCAGGAGTCTTGAAACGGCTCCACGGCATGACCGCCTCTTTGACCGCGATGGGCGCGGAAAGCGGGAGGTCCATGGCGTCGCCCCGCGGCAGCAGCCGCTCCTGCCGCAGCTCCGCGATGCTGGCGCCGAGCATCACCCGAGCCGCTGCCTTCGCGAGCGGTACCGCGGTGGCCTTGGAGACGAACGGCACCGTTCGCGATGCTCGCGGGTTGGCTTCGAGAACGTAGAGCACGTCGCCGACCAGCGCGTACTGCACGTTGATGAGCCCACA
>DATBRJ010000076.1:0-21909 GCA_036560395.1 Actinomycetes bacterium
CCAGGCGTGCGCACGCACCGGCACGGTCCTCGAGATCAACGCATACCCGGATCGGCTCGACCTCAACGATGACGAGGTCTTGCGGGCCAAGCGATACGGCGTGAAGTTCGCGATCGACAGCGACGCGCACTCCACGGTCCACCTGCCCTTCATTCGCTATGGCGTCGGGACCGCGCAGCGTGGCTGGCTCACGTCGGAAGACGTGGTCAACACGTGGCCGCTGCGCCGCCTGCGGTCCTACCTCTCCCGACACCGGCAGGCGCAGAAAGGCGCGTAATGCAGATCGTCGAGGAGACACCGGTCAGGTTCCGGATCGACCCGTCAGGCCCGATGCGGGTGCCGGGGGTCGTGTTCGCCTCGAAGGTGCTGCTCCCGAATGCGCAGACGGACAGATCGCTCGAGCAGGTAGCCAACGTGGCAACTCTGCCGGGCATCGTCGCCGCATCGTTCGCGATGCCCGACGTCCACTGGGGGTACGGGTTCCCGATTGGCGGCGTTGCCGCCACGGATGTGAGTGCCGGTGGCGTCGTGTCACCTGGGGGTGTCGGCTTCGACATCTCGTGTGGTGTCCGGCTGCTCGCCGCGGCCGAGCTGGACCGGCCGGCGCTGGCGAGCCAGCTGACGCCGCTCATGGACGGGCTCGATCGAGCGATCCCGCGCGGGCCCGGCCGCGGCGCCGTCTGGAACGTCAGCCAGTCCGAGCTCCCTGAGATCTTGCTCGGAGGGTCCCGCTATGCCGTCGAACGTGGGCACGGCGTCGTGCGCGACCTGGATCGCTGCGAGGACGGCGGCGCTGTTGACGGCGCGAATCCGGCGCAGATCAGCGACCGCGCCGTCGAGCGCGGCGTCGGCCAGGTGGGCAGTTTGGGGTCCGGCAACCACTTCCTGGAGGTGCAGGAGGTCGCGGAGGTGTTCGACGCCGCCGCGGCGGCGGCCATGGGCCTGCAGAAGCACCAGATATGCGTGATGATTCATTGCGGCTCGCGCGGTCTCGGTCACCAGATATGCACCGACCATGTGCGGACGATGGAGCCCGCGATGGCGAAGTACGGCATCACCGTGCCCGACCCGCAGCTCGCCTGTGCACCGGTGGACGCTCCAGAGGGGCAGGCGTATCTCGGCGCGATGGCGGCCGCGGCGAACTATGCCCGGGCGAACCGGCAGCTGCTCGGCGAGGCGGCGCGGCGGGTGTTCGAACGGGTGACCGGTCACACCCTCGACCTCGTATACGACATCTCGCACAACCTTGCGAAGCTCGAGACGCATCCGGTGGACGGATCGCCGCGGCAGCTCTGCGTGCACCGCAAAGGCGCCACCCGTGCACTGCCGCCGGGCCATGCGGACGTGCCGTCTGACCTGCTCGAGGTCGGTCAGCCGGTCCTCATCCCAGGCACGATGGGCACCTCGTCCTATGTACTGGTCGGCGTCGCCGGCGGCGCGGGGTTTGCATCCACCTGTCACGGTGCCGGCCGGCGGCAAAGTCGGCACCAGGCGGCGCGCGGTGTCGGCGGCAAAGAGCTCCGCCGGTCACTCGAAGCCCAGGGAATCGCGGTGCGCGGTGCATCGTGGCGCGGTCTCGCCGAAGAGTCCCCCACCGCCTACAAAGATGTCGACGAGGTGGTCGAGGTTGCCGAGCGCGCCGGCCTCTGCCGCAAGGTCGCTCGGCTTGTCCCCGTCGGCGTCATCAAGGGCTGACCAGGCGCGCGAGAAGGAGAAACCGGTGTTCCAGCGTGCTTGGAGCAAGGGCCCCTCTTCTACGCCAGCTACACCGTAGGCCCCTTTCTAGGCCAGCTACACGTCGACGGTCACGGCGCAGATCCACCCTCGTGCCGTGTGGTCCATGCGGAGCTCGTGCAGGGAGATCCCCTTCGGGGTGGCTCCGACGATCTCGGTGGCCATCAGGGTTGCCGTCATCATACGAAGCCGCGCGCCGTTCTGGGTGGGCTCCACCATGACGTCGATCGGTACCTCGTCGGTCGTGTCGACGAGGTAGATGACCTCGTCGAGCACCGCGGCGAGCAGCCGTTCGTCCTTGTACCCGACCAGTTCGGCCTCGTATGTTCCACTGGCGAGAACGCCGGACGTGTCGGCGAAGCTGTCCACCAGGCCGCGCACCGCCTCGACGAGGCAGCCCTCGCGGGTCGGCGCCCACGCCTCGATGCGCACGTCTGCTGTGTGCGGCACGCGCCGATTCCCGCTCGCCGCCACGGCGTAACCGTAGCCCCAGACCCGTGATCCCCAGCAGCCCCAAGCGTTCGGGGCCCTGCGAAACGCAGCGGTCAGCGGACGTGACGAGCGAATTGGAACGACGTGATCGTCAGACCCGAGCGCGTGTAGAACCTGTGGAGCATCACCTCGCTGGACACCCGAGTCGAGGTCCAGCACGTGGCGTCCAAGGGCATTGGCGCGGCTGGCGAGCTCGGTCATCAGGGCAGCACCAACCCCGCGGCTACGTTCGGGTGTGCTCGTCACGAGGTCGTCGACGTACAGCTTTCTGATCGCAGCGGTCGTGGCAACGGCGCTGCGCTTGCCGAGAATCCCGTCCGGCCTGGTGGCGGCCTTCTTGCAGAGAGCTCCGGAGATCTTGATCCGGTATGCTGCGCGTGGTGGCACGGCGGGGATAGCCGGCGATCACCGCGCGAGGATTGTCGGCGGTGCTGCTGCGACTGGCGTACCTCGGGAATGACCAACGCGTTCGCGATGCTCCGGTTGCTGCCGACGAGCGACCGGAGCAAGGACATTGAGATCCTTACCCTGCGACACCAGATCACGGTGCTGCAGCGCCAGCTCGGCGAACAGCGGCTGCGGTTTGACCCGAGTGATCGGGCGTTCCTGGCCGCGCTGCTGCACCAGCTACCGAGGGACGGGCGACGCGGACTGCGGCTGCTGGTCCGCCCCGACACGGTCCTTCGGTGGCATCGCAACCTGGTCGCACGCCGCCATGCGGCGATGGTCGCGACCCAAGCGGCCGGGGCGCCCCCGGACGCTTCGGTCGATCCGGGTGCTGGTGACCGGCGCCTGCACGGCGAGCTGTTGGTCCTGGCGGCGTGAAGGTCGCCGCGTCGACCGTCTGGGAGATCCTGCGCGAGGCCGGGATCGACCCGTACGTCACCCGACCGAGCGGCAAGCACCTGGGTCAGACTTCCTACGCTCGCAGGCGGATGCGCTGCTGGCATGCGATTTCTTCGAAACCGTCACGGTGGCCGGGACGCCTACGTCCTGGCGGGCTGCGCCTGGCCCGGGAGAATCCGCAGTGGGGGCTGATCGAGCACGCCAGCCGCCGGATCCGGATCCTGGGCGCTACCGCCCACCCGACCGCCGGGTGGGTGACGCAGGCCGCGCGGAACCTTGTGATGGACCTCGAGGACGCGGGTCGCCGAGCGGGGTCTATGATCCGTGATCGGGACGGCAAGTACCCCGATCTGTTCGACGCGATCCTCGCCGGGAGGGGCATCAGGGTCGTGCTTCGCGGCATCCAGATGCCTCGCATGAACGCGATCATGGAGCGGTGGGTGCAGACCTGTCGCCGCGAGCTGCTGGACCGCACCGTGATCTGGAACCAGCGCCACCTCATGCATGCCATGCGCGCGTACGAACGGCACTACAACGAACGTCGTCCGCACCAGGGCATCGCCAACGCGCGACCGTTGCGTCCCTTCCCCTTACCGTGTGCTCATCCCGACGAGATCGGCCGCCTGGACGTCCGCCGACGCGACCGGCTCGGCGGGATTCTGCACGAGTACGAGCAGGTTGCCTGAGCTGCATGGACGGGGTTATCGGCAAGCGCAAGGCCACCGGGTTCCGTGCCAGTCCCCGGCCGACCGGGCCGTCCGGGATAGGTCCATCGGCGGGTGAGGAGACGGCGGTGCCACGCCAGCAAGGTTCCCGGCGTGACGAGTCGGCCACTGCGCAGCCCGGCCGGCAGCAGCTGGGCCAGCGCTGCCAGGACCACCCGGTCTGCCCAGTTCGGCTTGGGACGTGCGACCTGACGGCGCAACACCATGACCTCATGCCGCAGCAGAATGATCTCCGCGTCCTTGGACGCCTGGCTGCGGCCCAGCAGGAACAGCCAGCCGAAGACCCGGATCAGGATCAGATACAGCAGACGGACAGACACGAACTGCGATCTTGCCCCAACCCGCCGACCCCGCCAAACAGCAGCTCACAGACGTTGCATCGAATTCTGAAGCGGTACAGGGTCCGGGTGCTGGGCGCGACCGCGCACCCGACCGCCACCTGGGTGGCGCAAGCGGCGAAGAACCTGGTCATGGACCTCGAGGACGCCGGCTGCCGGGCGCGGTTCCTGATCCGGGACCGCGATGGGAAGTTCATCCGCACCATTCTGGGCGGTCTGGGCGATTACGAGCGAGAGCTCATTGCTCTCCGTCTTCGCTCCGGCCGCCGGCGCAAGCACGAGCGAGGAGGCTACGCTTACGGCGCACCGCCTTACGGCTACCGGAGCGAGGATGGCGACCTCGTACCAGTCGATGACGAGCAGGCCACGATCGCTCGCATCCGCGAGCTCCACTCCACCGGGCACTCGCTGCGCTCGATCGCCGCCGTTCTCAGCGCCGAGGGCCGCAGGCCCAAGCGCCGCGACCGCTGGCATCCGGCCACGCTGGCGAAGATCATCGCTCGGCTCTGACTGCCGGCGCTGCTCACGACGCTCCTTTACCCTGCTCACGTTAGCGGGACCCGCCGAGAGCGCTCACTCTCAGCGGGCCCCTTGGCCGCACCTCTCGACCTGACCGAGGAGCACGACCCATGGGGAATTTTACTGATCAAGTCGGCCCGCAGCCGTATGGGCCGGATCAGCTTGTCGAGGATCTGACCAGACTCCTGACCGACCACGGCTTCGCGGTCACGATGCCGGCCTCCCGGACCGCTGAGGTCCGGTGGCACAGCGCGGCATTGCTCACCTTGCTGCTCGGCTCCGATAAGTTCAAGCACGTCCCGTCGGCCGACTACGAAAGAGGTCTAAGGGACGGTTTCGCAATGGGCCGGGAAGTGTACGAACCTGGCTCGAGCGCATGACGCAGCCGCCAGCGCCGGACCCGTTTGGCAAGGATCTCCTCGATCTCGTCGTTAGGGCTTTGTCGATCTCCCTGACCACGTACGAGCAGAGCACGCTGGCCCGACTCCTGCTTACGCCGACCGGCCCGATGTCGCCGTCTTGACCAACCTGATCGAGAGAGCCCGCGAGCAGGCAGCCCGCAACGCTATCGGGGATCTTGTGGGAGTAGCCTCACCCCGCAGCCTTGTAGGATGCGCGGTGAGGTGATCAAGATGACAGCCGAGCAGGAACCGCATGGGGCCTTTGATCTCCTGAATGAAGCAATCGACGAGCTCAAGAAGATCGATCCCCACGACCTAGCGGGTGAAGCTGTGATAGCAGCCTCCCGCGACAAGATCTTGCTGGATCTCCAGGAGGGATTGGCCTACCTCGAGCGTCTGCGGGATCAGGTTGAAGGAATGGAGGGCCCCTAGAATCCAGCTAGCTGGCGCCAGCAGGGCGCTGTAGATCCTGGATCATGATGTCGTCTCTCCGCACCCTGCCGGCGTTCGCGATCTAGAGTCAGCCCCGCGTATCAGGGTGACGCTCGAACTTATGGCAGGGAGTTGGGGCAGGTCCCGATCGCCTGCGAGTTCAACTGTCCCAATGCTCCGGTCGAGACTCCGGGGTTGTTGCCCGACACGAACGGCGACACTTGGGGCGTGTGCAAGTTGATGCCGGGATTCCCCGGCTCCAGGGGGTCACCCACCGCCGCCGAGTTGTCGGGCGAGCACTCGTTGGCTGGCACCCTGGGGGTCTGTTGCATTAAGCGATGTCAAGTGATCTTGGCAGGAAGATTTACGGCCAGACAGCTCACCGGCCGCCCAACGCCTGTGCAGCGAGGCGTATCCCTCCGGTCAGCAGACCTCGCGACGGACTTCTCCCCGCAAGATTTGCGGTCAAGATCGTGCGGGATCGCTTAATGCAACAGACCCCTGCGGACGAGGTCCGCTATCCGGCCGGGCCGAGCTCCACCCCATAGAGGCCAGCCGGTCGCGAAGCGCCGGGTCCGGTCGCACGCCGCGTCCGCCGGCTTGGTGACCGATGATGCGGTAATCACCTACCCGAGCAGCCTGGCGGCAGCGGCGGCCACACCCTGGTGTCTGGGTACCGGCCGGCCCAGGCGTACCAGTAGGTGTCCAGGTGCGGCAGCGGTGTCAGCCGGGTTCCTGCCAGCGGTCCGCTGGTGGCGCGCCCGGTGAGATCCCACGAGGATCCGGTCTCCCAGTCGGATATCTGGCCGTCGCCGCCGAGCTCGAGGTGGAGGGCGCGGCCGTCCACCGTGGGGGAGAACACGCCGGCGCTGCCGACGGCGGGCGCCGCCGCGAGGTTGCGGCTGTCGGCAATGCTCGCGGTGTCCTCGCGGAAGAGGATCACGACTGGTTTGCCGCCCAGGGTGTCGTTGCGAACTCTCTCCCGGCGCAGCGCGTCGTAGAGCCATGCCTGCGGCACCTTGTTGATCACGACGCCGACCAGGCGGGTCTTCGGGTCAAGGCGGGTGTCGACGAAGCCGTCGTAGAGGCTGGGCCGGCTGCCCAGCTTGCCGATGCGTCCGTAGGGGCTGGCGCCGTAGTCGCGTGCGTAGCCGGTGTCCCTGCTTAGCACGACCAGATTCGGGTTGGCCGCGGCGGCTTGGTCGAGGGTCATCAGGTCGCTGGGATACCAGCGCAGCGGTTTGGGCTCGCCGCGCGGGGCGGCGCTGGGCGGCCGGGCCTGGACGAGTCCAAGGGGATCGGCGGCTCTCGTGGCCGGGCCGAGGGGCTTGCCGGTCGGCTGGGCATATCGCAGGCCGTCCGAGCGGTCGTACAACACGGCAGCGCCGAGGGCGAGCTCACCGGAGACTTCGAGCTCGTGTGCCCTTCCTCTGATCACCCGCTCGTACACCATCGCGGTGTTGCACAGCGGGCAAAAGGTGACCAGCAGTGGCAGGCCGCCCACGACGTCGTTGACCACCTCGTGCCACAGCAGGATCGCCGCCGGGTAGGCACGCACCTGTGTCCCCACTCGGGCCACGACGACCGGCGCCTTGGGTCCGAGCCAACCGCGTGCCGCGGCTGGTGACTCGAAGCGTGGGTGGTCGATCGCCGGTATCGTGCCGGGCGGCACCACGGCGACAACTCCACCGGGCGCGTGGCCGCCGGCAAGCAGTGGGTTCCCGGCGACCCTGTTGTCGTAGCCGCAAGCCGTGTTGGCCGCGGCAGCGGTGTTCGTCGGCTCTTCCGCGCCACCCCGTCCCAGCACGCTGACGACCAGCGCCGTGACGAGCGCAGCGGCCAAGCCTGCGGCCACCAGGCGGGAGCGTACGGACGTGCCGCGCCAGCGCTCACGCACGTTCGGGAAGGCGAAGGCTTCGCCGAGCCGCATCATCCCAGCGTGGGCCTCCGACTCCGCGCACGGTGCGGATTGTCAGCGCGCTGACACTGGCCGCCGGGAAGAGATGGACGCACCGCGATGCTGGTGACCGTGGTGGCGGCGGCGTCCGGACACTGTGCCGCAGGGCGAGCTCCCGGTGAGGTGGCCGTGGCGATACAGGTCACCAGCCGATACGGCCCGGCTGGACATGGTGCGCGTCGCGTCCGCGTGTGGGCTCCGGCGGTCGTGTTCGCCGTGCCTATCACGAGCTGCGGCGGCGAAGACACCGCAGAGACTGCAGGGAACGCAGAACGGAGCGGGCCTTCGGCGGTGGCGGTGGAGCTGCCGCAGGCTCCACCGTCGCCGCGGGAGGACGTGCCGGCCGCGCTCACCGACCCGAACGCGGACGGGTTGCCGGCCCCGTTGGTGGACACCCACCGGCTCCTGTCCGGCGGTCCGGCCCCGGACGGCATCCCGGCCATCGACCGGCCGCGCTTCCTGCGCGCCACCGACGTGGATTTCCTCGACCCGGTCGAGCCGGTGCTCGGGCTCGAGCTCGGCGGCGAAGAGCGGGCTTATCCGGTCCAGATCCTGATCTGGCACGAGATCGTCAACGACACGGTGGGCGGGATCCCGGTCGCGGTGACCTACTGCCCGCTGTGCAACTCGGCGCTCGCCTTCGACCGGCGCGCCGCCGGGCGGGTGCTCGACTTCGGCACCTCCGGGATGCTGTACAACTCCGACCTGGTCATGTACGACCGGCAGACCCGGTCGCTGTGGCCGCAGATCGAGGGCCGGGCGGTGGCCGGCGTGCTGACCGGCACCAGCCTCACGCCTTACGTCATCTCGACAGTCAGCTGGGGCGAGTGGCGGGCGGCCCATCCCGGCGACTGGGTGCTCAGCCGGGACACCGGCCACACACGCGAATACGGGCGAAACCCGTATACCGGCTACGACCAGCCGGACGGTTCGCCGTTCGCCTTCGACGGCGACGCCGACCCGCGGCTGCCGCCCATGACCCGGGTAGTCGGGCTTGGCGCCGGCGCGGACGCCGTTGCGGTGGCGTTGGATCGTCTCGCGGCAGCCCGGGTGATGGAGGTTACCGTCGCCGGCGAGTCGGTGGTGCTGTTCGCCCGACCCGGTCTGGCCTCGGCGCTGGACACCGCCGACATCGCCCGCGGTCGAGAGGTGGCCGCGACCGGCGCGTTCACCCCGATGGTGGACGGGCGGCGGCTGTCCTTCCAGGCGGACGGCGACCGCTTCGTCGACGCCCAGACCGGCACCCGGTGGAACGTGCTCGGCGAGGCCACCGAGGGCCCGCTGCGCGGCAAGCAGCTGAAGCCCGAGCGGCACGTCGATACGTTCTGGTTCGCCTGGGCCGCCTTCCAGCCCGATACCCGGCTGATCCAGTAGTTCCCGCGTCGGCCTCACGCCCGCCCGGCGGGTGCCGCCGCCGCTGGGAGGAGGTGGACCCTCTCGAGCGCCGACGGTGAAGGCCGGACTTACTGCCACAGAGTGTCGCCTCGCTGACAGTGCAGGATCGGGTAGCTTAGCTGAGGCGGAATGATCGCTTGCTATGACTGCCATCACATCTACTCAGCAGCGGCTCGGCGGCGATCTCGTCCGCGGCGCGGTCGGTGGGCTCGTTGCCGGCGTGATTTTCGCGGTGGCGACGATGTGGTTCGTCACCAGCGTCGACATGCCGGCGCGGACCCCGCTGCTCATGATCTCCACTATCGTGCTCGGGGACGATGCGATGACCAACGGCGACGCCAACAGCGCGGTCGGGTGGGTCGTTCACCTGGTGCTGTCGATCGCCTTCGGCGTCGTGTTCGCGTTCCTTGCCCGCAGGATGCGCACCAACGGCGAGGTCGCGCTCGCTGGCCTCGTCTACGGCGGGCTGCTCTACGTGGTCAACTTCCAGATCCTGGCGCGGGTGGCGTTCGAGACCTTCAAGATGGCCAACCAGCCCTTCGAGGTCGTCGTCCATCTCGTCTTCGGGGTTCTGCTCGCCCTCGCCTTCTACAACAGCGGTCCGCGGCGCGGTGAGCCACTGTTCGGGCTGGGCTCCCATCCGGATCGAGCGGCGCTGGGACAGTACGGGTGACCGGTGGCGGCGGCACAATGAGTGACGTGGTGCTGCGCCGGCCTGCGGCCGCCTTCGAGCATGCGATCGGGCTGCTGCCGCGCCGCGACCTGGACGCGGCCGTGCGCCATGCCGCCTGGGTGGCCCGCTGCGTCGGCCGCGGAGATGCCGCGCCGCTGGGACCCGAGGACATCGCCGCGCTCGCTGCGACCCTCCGTACTCGGATCGCCGCGCCGGGCGAGGTCGTGTTCCGCAGCGACCAGCCGGCGACCGGGGTGTGGATCGTCCGGCACGGGCGGGTCGAGCTGGCCGTCGGCTCGGGCCGGCGGCGGGTCGTCGTCGCGGTCCTGCGTCCCGGCGACGTCGACGGGGACATCCAGTTGCTGCTCAAGATGAACCCGCCCTACACCGCTCGCGCGCTCGAGGAGGCGACGCTGCTGTTCCTGCCGGTGGCGGACTTCGAGGCGCTGCTCGCCAGGCGGCCCACCATCGCCCGGCGGTGGCTCTACAGCGTGGCGGCGCGGATCGCCGCCAGCCAGGAACGCATCCTCGAGCTGCTCGGCCGGTCCCTGCCGGTCCAGGTGGCCCGGCTGCTGGACGCGGAGGCCATCGACGGCCGGGTGCCGCTCCCGCAGCGCACCCTCGCGGCCATGCTCGGCGTGCAGCGGCCGTCGCTCAACAAGATCCTCAAGGAGTTCGAGCGCGACCGCCTCATCGCCACCGGCTACGCCGCCATCGACATCGTCGACTCGGCCCGCCTGCAGAAGCTGGCCGGGATCACCCGCGGATGACCGAGGCATAGATTGGGCCGCATGGCGCAGCGGCCGCTCGTCATCGCGTTCGACGTCATCGGGACGCTGTTCCCGCTCGTACCCATGCGGGCCCGCCTCGTGCAGGCTGGCCAGCAGCCCGCCGTGCTTGAGCTGTGGTTCGCGCGCATCCTGCGCGACGCGTTCGCCCTGAACGCCGCTGGCGACTACCGGACATTCGCCGAAGTGGCGGCCAGCGAGCTCGCCTCGGTCACCAACGGAGCCTTGGCGGATGCTGACGTGGAGGGCATACTTGCCGGTTTCCGCGAGCTCCAGCCGCACGCCGACGCCGAGCCGGCCTTGCGTGCGGTACGGGACGCGGGCGTTCGCGCGGTCACCCTGACCAACGGATCAGCCGCGAACACCGAGGCGCTTCTGCAGCGCGGCCTGGAGGCGTATGTCGAGCGAGCGGTCTCGGTCGACGAGGTCCGCGTCTGGAAGCCCGCCCCGCAGCCTTATCTGCACGCCGCAGCCGGCTGTGGCGTGCAGCCAGCCCAGATGGCACTGGTCGCCGCCCACAGCTGGGACATCCACGGAGCACGACGCGCCGGCCTCACCACCGGCTGGGTCAGCCGACTCGAGGGCCAACCGCCAGCCGTCTTCGACCGCGCCGACGTGTCCGGCCCCGACCTCGTAACCGTAGTATCGGCTTTGCTGGACTGACACCCAGCTAGAGCGGTCGGGCCATCGCCCCTTGGCGGATGGCAGCCGTGCCCCGGCTGGGCCACCTCGATGAAGGTCAGCAAGCAGACAGAGGATGCGGTCGGACCGCCAGCGCTTGGGTAAGACGGGTGGTCTGTGGCCGTCTCGAGACCTCTGGAGGTGAACCCAGAGCAAGCTCGGAATCATCGTGCTTGCTGACATCGAGAGCCATGGCGACCTCGGACGAGTGGTCAACGCGCTAGTGACCGCGAAGGAGTTCAAGGAAGCCGGCGACGAGGTGGAGATCGTCTTCGACGGCGCGGGGACACAGTGGCCGGGCCTGCTGTCGGACGAGGGGCACCGAGCCCACCGCCTGTACGACGACGTCGTGGACAGGGTGAGCGGGGCCTGCGGGTACTGTGCCCACGCCTTCGAGGCCGAAGCCGGGGTACGGAACGAGGGCGTCAAGCTGCTCGACGAGTATCACGGCCACCCCAGCGTTCGCGGCTTGGTCACCCGCGGGGTTCCAGATCATCACGTTCTGAGGCGCCATGACCAAGGAAGCGCCAAGCGAGAAACCCGCGGCTCGCGGTTCCATCCGGATCGAGAGCGCCAAGCGGGTCAGGGCCTACCTCGGCGGCCACGTCGTCGCCCTCACGACCAGGCCGATCCTGGTGTGGGAGCGGCCGTACTACCCGACCCACTACTTTCCGGTCGACGATGTCCGCACCACGATGCTGGCACCGTCGGGAGAGATGCATCACTCGCCGAGCCGTGGCGACGCCACGCTGCTGACGGTCAAGGCTCCGGGTGGGCGCGAAGCCGCGAACTCGGCGGCCCGTTACGAGAGCTCGCCCATTGCCGAGCTGCGCGAGCTCATCCGCTTCGACTGGGACGCGATGGACGAGTGGTACGGGGAGGACGAGCCTGTCTACGTCCACCCGCGCGACCCGTACACCCGCATCGACATCCTCGCCAGCTCCCGCGACGTGCGGTTCGAGATCGCCGGAGTCACCGTCGCGGACTCCCCGCGGCCGCGGCTGCTGTTCGAGACCGGACTCCCGGCGCGCTACGACCTGCCGCGCACCGACGTACGGATGGACCTGCTCCAGCACACCGACACCATCACCCGCTGCCCGTACAAGGGCCAGCCCGAGCACTTCGCCGCCCACATCCGTGGCGAGGTCTACCGCGACGTCGCCTGGTCGTACCCGACACCGTTGCCCGAGTCCCAGAAGATCGCCGGGCTGATCGCCTTCTACGACGAGCGGGTCGACACCTTCGTCGACGACGTCAAGCAAGATCGCCCCAAGACCCACTTCGCCTAGGGGCTGACGCGAGCCGGGTGGCCACTCGCCGTGGTCCCCGTCCGCATGCGGTGAATTGGACCGCGCACGCGGCGCCGTCCGGGCCTACCGGCCGAAGATGCGGAGGATCTCCCGTGGGCCGTAGCGCTCGGGTCGGGAGTTCCGCAGGCGAGCTGGCTCTGGCCGGCCCTCGATCACGACGCCGTTCCAGAACGCCACATGGTTCTTGATCTTCCGGGCGAGCGGGCTCGGCTTCGGGTAATACCACGCCGCGTCCGGGTTGACCTCGCCGTTCACCACCACGTGGTAGTAGCGCGCGACGCCCTTCCAGGGGCAGACCGTCGCGGTCTCGCTGGACCGCACGTACTCCCGGTTTACCGACTCGGGCGGGAAATAGTGGTTGCCCTCCAGCCGGACGGTCTGTGGCGCCTCGGCGATGACGGCACCGTTCCATATCGCCCGCAGCATGACTACCTCCTCTTGGCCGTACACCAAGAGCCAACGGCGAGCAGTCCGCGGCGGCTGGGCAACTGTCAGCGATGCGACAACCCCAAAGCCGCCTGCCCGCGGCGGCAGTGTTCGCCCACGAAGGGAGTCTCCTAAGTCGTAAGAGAGCCGAGCCAAGTGGTGGCTGCATAGAGCGCGCCATATGTGCCACCGGCGACGGCGGCGATGGCGAGCAGGCGACGGCGCAGCAGGCGCCCGTCGACCGGGCAGTGCTCGCGCCGGCGGGCCGCAAGCCAGACCAGGCCGGCCATGGTGGCCAGTCCGGCCAGCCGGAACCACCACGCGTACCCGTCGTACAGGGTGGTGGCCCACGCGACCGCGGTGCCCGCGCTGACGACGCCGAACACGGCGAGCAGCGTGGGACCGGCGCAGCAGAGGATCGCGACGAAACCGCGCACGACCCCGATGGGGACAACCGGAATCACGGCGGATCGTGTCCTGCGCTCGATCCTGCCGGTCGG
This sequence comes from Actinomycetes bacterium, assembly GCA_036560395.1. Lineage (GTDB taxonomy): Bacteria > Actinomycetota > Actinomycetes > JAKEEW01 > JAKEEW01 > DASYTV01. The sequence continues at coordinate 13,218 of DATBRJ010000076.1, forward strand.
CTCGGCCTTGTCTGGATAGGCGGAGCCACCCCGTTCCCGCCCGGTCGCTCGGGCCACGGAGAGGCTCGCGGCGGCTCGCGTCGCTCCGGGCTCAGACTGTCGGCGGGCTGACACTCATCCAGACCGTGGCCCCGGCACCTGATGCGCTGGTCTGGTGGCGGTGGCCAAGCGGGACCGGGACGAGGTGTTCGTCGAGTACACCAAGAGCGTCTGCCCGGTGTGCAAGGTGGTGGTGGACGCCCAGGTCAACATCCGCGGCAACAAAGGTCTACCTGCGTAAGCGTTGCCCAGCACACGGGTCGTTCGAGGCACTGGTCTACGGCGACGCGCAGGCGTACGTGGGCTCGGCGCGGTTCAACAAGCCGGGCACCATCCCGCTCACCTTCCAGACCGAGGTGCGTGACGGCTGCCCGTCTGATTGTGGGCTGTGCCCGGAGCACAAGCAGCACGCCTGCCTGGGCATCATCGAGGTCACCACCGGCTGCAACCTGGACTGCCCGATCTGCTTCGCCGACTCCGGTCACCAGCCGGACGGGTACTCGATCACGGTCGACCAGTGCGAGCGGATGCTCGACGTGTTCGTCGCCTCCGAGGGCGAGGCGGAGGTGGTGATGTTCTCCGGCGGGGAGCCGACGATCCACAGGGACATCCTCACCTTCGTCGACCTCGCCCAGTCCAGGCCGATCCGGGTGGTGAACCTGAACACCAACGGGCTACGGCTGGCCACCGACCGCCGGTTCGTCGCCGCGCTGGCCGAACGCAACCGCCCCGACAAGCCCGTCAATATCTACTTGCAGTTCGACGGTCTCGACGCGCGCACCCACCTGCAGATCCGCGGTAGGGACCTGCGCGAGATCAAACGCCGGGCGCTGGACAACTGCGCCGAGGCCGGGCTGACCGTCACCCTCGTCGCGGCCGTGGAGCGCGACCTGAACAAGCACGAGGTCGGTGGCATCATCCGCTACGGGATCGAGCACCCCGCCGTCCGATCGGTCGTCCTGCAGCCCGTGACACACTCCGGGCGGCACGTCGAGTTCGACCCGCTGCGGCGGCTGACCAACTCCGACGTGATCGATCTGGTCGTCGACCAATGCGGCGACTGGTTCCGTCCCGCCGACTTCTTCCCGGTCCCCTGCTGCTTCCCCACCTGCCGGTCGGTGACCTACCTGCTCGTCGACCGCACCGGCGACCGGACCTCGGTCGTGCCGATCCCACGGCTGATCAACATCGACGACTACCTCGACTACGTCACCAACCGGGTGCTGCCCGACCCCGCGGTGCGCGGCGCGCTTGAGCGGCTGTGGAGCGCCTCGGCGTTCATGGGCGCCGACACCACCGCCCGCAGCCTCGAGCTCACCGCCACACAACTGGAGTGCGAGGCCTGCGGCATCGACCTACCGAGCGTGCTCAAGGATGTCGACGAGCGCACGTTCATGATCCTCATGCAGGACTTCCAGGACCCGTACACCCTCAACGTGAAGCAGCTGATGAAGTGCTGCGTGGAGGAGATCACCCCGGACGGTCGCATCATCCCGTTCTGCGCGTACAACTCGGTCGGCTACCGGGAGCAGGTCCGGGCGCAGATGTCCGGGGTCGAGGTGGCCGATGTCGTGCCGAACGCCATCCCGCTGCGTCTGCTCCTCACCTCCTCGCCGTACGGGTCGAAGGTCGCGGCGGACGGCCGGACGCCGCGGGTCGGTACGCCGGATGCGACGAACGTCGGCCGGCCGGCGGTGCCCCGGTGACCACGCCAATTCCAGAGCGGCTGAAGGCGTGCTGCGCCGCGGCCTACGGCAGCGACATCGTCGCGCTCCTGCTCGGCGACTCCTACCACCCTGGCGGCCGCGCGCTCACCCACCGGCTCGCCGACGGCCTCGGCCTGCGCGCCGGCGCGGACGTGCTCGACGTGGCCGGCGGAGCGGGTGCCACGGCCGGCTGCTCGCCGAGCAATATCACGTGTGTGTCGATGGCATCGACCTCAGTCCGGCGATCGTCGATCGTGCCCGGCGGCTGACCGAGCGCGCCGGCCTGTCCGGCCGGGCCCGGTTTCATGTCGGCGACGCCGACCGGCTCCCGTTTCCCGACCGGCGCTTCGACGCGGTGGTCTGCGAGTGCGCCTTCTGTACCTTCCCCGACAAGCCCACCGCGGCCGGTGAGCTCGCGCGGGTGCTGCGCCCCGGCGGCCGGGTCGGCATCGCCGACGTCACCGTGCGAGCGGGTGGGCTTCCCCCCGAGCTCCCCGGTATCGCGGGCTGGGTCGCCTGTCTCGCCGACGCCCGTCCCCTCGACGAATACGCCGCCATCGTGACCGCGGCCGGGCTGCGGGTGATCCAGGCCGAGCGTCACGATCCGGCCCTCCAAACCATGATCGACCAGATTGCGGCGCGGCTCGCGCTGCTCCAGATCACCCGAGCGGACCGCCTCACCGCGGCCGGCATCGACATCGACACCGTGCTCGGCTACGCCCGGCTGGCCGCCACGTCGGTGGCCGCCGGTGACATCGGCTACGCCCTGCTCATCGCCGCCAAGCCAGCGCGGACATAGCGGGCCTACCGTTCGGGTCATGACCTACCGCGAGTCGCTTACCGAGCGGGCGAGGCTGCTCGACGTCTTCCGGGCATACCCGGACGCGGCCCGGCCGCTGCTGGACTACCACGAGGTGCTGCTGCACGGGCCGTCACCGTTGTCGGTGGCCGAACGCGATGCTGATCGCGGCCTACGTCTCCGCGCTGAACGCCTGTGGCTACTGCCATGGCATGCACGGCGCGACCGCCGCCGCCTTCGCGGTTGCGCAGGACACGTTGCAGGCACTGGTCGACGACCTCGACAGAGCCCCCGGTCGACGAGCGGCTGAAGCCGCTGCTGCGCTGCGTCCATACGCTCCTGCTGACCCCGAGCCGGATCACCCCCGCGGACGTGCAGGCCCTATTCGACGCGGGTTGGGACCAGCGGGCGCTGCACGACGCGGTCTCGCTGTGCGGGCTGTTCAACCTGATGAACCGCCTCGTCGACGGACGCGGTGTTACGGCCGATGCGGACTACCTCAAGATTGCCGCCGACCGGCTCACGAGCATCGGCTACGCCCGCCTCAACGACCTCATCTAGCGGCAGGTCGTCCGGCGGGCCCCGTATTGCAGTGTCAGCGGGGTGACACTCTCCCGGAGCCCGGCTGCGGTGGAGCGCACGATCGTGGCATGGGCGACCGGCGGTCGTTGCGGTTGCCGTCTCGCGGCGGCCAGGATGAGTGACGTCTCCTACGCCGCTGCGCTCGCGGCCGGCGTGGTCTCCTTCCTGTCCCCCTGCGTGCTGCCGCTGGTACCGGTCTACCTCTCCCTGGTGTCCAGCTTCGACGTCGCCGAGGGTCGCGGGCCGCGGCTGGCCGTCGTCCGGGACACGTCGCTGTTCATCGCCGGGTTCGGGGCCGTCTTCGTGGCCCTGGGCACCTCCGCATCGGCGTTGGGGAGCACGCTCGCCCAGCACCAGGTCGAGATCACCCGGATCTCCGGGCTCGTCGTGCTCGCCTTCGCCGTCGTCATGCTGGCGACGATGCTCGCCCCGGCGCCACGACTGGTGGGCGAGGCCCGGATCCATCTCAACGTGCGCGGCCTCGGCCCATACGCAGCGCCGCTGGCGGGTGCGGCCTTCGGGTTCGGCTGGACGCCGTGCATCGGCCCGGTGCTCGGCTCGATCCTGGCGATCGCCGCAGCCGACGGTGGTGCCGGACGAGGCGCATCCTTGCTCGCGGTCTACTCCGCCGGGCTCGGGCTGCCATTCCTCGCATCGGGCCTGCTGTACCGCCAGCTCACCGGCGTGTTCGGCTGGGCGAGGCGGCACGGCCGCGGCATCACCGTCGCCTCGGCGCTGGTGCTCGCCGCCTTCGGCGTGCTGCTCGCCCTCGACCGGCTCACCCTGGTCATCAGCGGGCTGCAGGACGCCCTTCGAGCGGTCGGCCTTGATTGGGTGGTGTTCCTCGGATGACCCGGGCCACCGCACGCACAGCGACGGGACTGTGGTGGGCGCTCGTCGCGGCGGCGGTCGCCCTGGTCACGGCGGTGGCCTTCCTCGCGTTCCGTCCGGTCGATAACGCTGCCGGTTACTCGACCGATCCTGCCGCCTGGGAGCTGCCGCGCATCGACGGCTCCGGGACCATCCGACTGGCCGACTTCGCCGGTCGGCCGGTCGTCGTCAACTTCTTCGCCTCCTGGTGTGTCGCCTGCGACGCGGAGCTGCCCGGCTTCGCCGCCGCGTCCGAGCGGCTGCGCGGACAAGTCACCTTTGCTGGTGTCAACGCCCTGGAGACCGGGGATCGGTACTACATGCCGCGCCGCCACGGCATCACCTGGTGGCCGCTGGCTCGTGACGTCGGCGGAGGCAACGGCAGCGGACTGCACAACGCGCTCAGCGGCGGCCTGGACGCGATGCCCATCACGGCCTGGTACGACGCAAGCGGCCACCTGCTCCACGTCGACCGCGGCGCGCTGCCGGAGGCCGCCCTACACACACGCCTTGCCGAGCTCTACGGCATAGCACTCCCGACCACCTAGCCCGCCGTGCTCGGCGCTCGGCCTCCGCCGTGACCGACGCGATCGCCTCAGCCACGACCCGCTCCAAGCGGCGCGCAACCAGCTCACCCCACCACTGGCCGAGTCCCACAGATCGGTTCCCGGCTCCCCGGGCACCCCCCACCAGGTATCGCAGTCGCTCTCGGTGAGCGTGAACTCGTCCACGACATGTGGCACCGGTCCCCGCGTGGGCCGGGTGAATCGGACCGTATCGACCGTGTGCGCCACCAGCCCGTTGTGTATGGGAGTGATGATGCGCCCAGAGCACCATGTCCGTGCCGCGCCCCCCATCTCGACCTTCTCGGCGGCGGCCCGGGTCTGCCGGCCCAGGCAGGGCTGCGCGAGTCGGAGGCGGCCGTGCGCGGCGCCGCCGCACCCGGCGACGTCACCGTCACCGCAATCGCCGACAACGACTTCAAGTACCCGATACAGCCCTGCCGACCACCGGCCCCCGGGCCCGGCCGGTACTGCTGGCTAGCTGAGTGGGCGCGACCGCACAGAACCAGTCGCCGGCCGTGCGGGACGCGGCGGCCAGAAGCTGGAAGCCGAGACAGCGCCGGAACTGCGTCTGTGGACGCGATCTGTGGATAACCCAGTCGCCGGCCGCGGGTGCGCAACGCCACCGCGTCCACACACGATGTCGCGGACAGCGCAAGGGGCTCGAAGCATAAGCCCACCACCGCTGAACCTGCGCGAAGAGCTCCTCCCTGAAGGATGAGCCCGATCACCATTGCCCCCGCAGTGCATTCGGCGGGGGTGCGCGTGCGGACATGGTTCCAGAGACTGCCTGCGATCCAGCCGTTGACCCTTCACCGACACGTGATCGTAGATCGGGTCGCCCAGGCCGAGCTGCTGCTAGTCCAGCGGCGCGGCGCTCCTCCTCGGCCAGGACGCTGGCGTATTGCTTGGTCCAGCGGCGCAGCTCCAACACGGCGGCTCACGCTTCGGCAACCCGCATTTCGCGGTCCTCCAGTCTCTCGAGGTCCGGAAAGCGTTCCATGCTCGCGATCTCGATCATGAGGTGCAACGTCACCTGCTGGTAACGGTCCTCCTGCTGTCGCAGCCGACTGACTAACGCGTCAGCCACCCGACGCTTGAGATCCCCGAAGTTTAGGCCGGCGATTAGCTCCGGATGATCAGACAGCGCATCGCGAAGGTATGACTCAAGCGGCCGCTTGTACCAAAAGATCACAGCGAGCGCCTCCCGAAGCGCCTGGTAAGCACTCGGTGAGATGCGTTTGGCTGTGTTGTCCCGGCGGGACGTCATGACGTTGCTCCTGTTGAGCGGACGATCGAGAATACCGACAGCGATGGAGTACTGAACCTTGTCGCCCTTCCTAGATCATTTCATGCTCTGACCTTACCGTCCATCGTCGGTGGCCGTGCAGTTGTATATAGCTCCAAGGGCAAGGTTCGTCCTAAAGTATGTCCAACCGAGAGAGTGGCGAGGTCCCGGAGGATGGAAGAGCAACCAGAAGGTCCCCCCGAGCCGCCGGCGCGAACAGGAGTGGGCGAACCGTCGTCTCCTTTCCCCCAGACAGCCCCATCGTCACACTCGACAGGGGAAGCAATTCGGTTGGCGATTCGGAAGAGCCGACGTCTTCCCGCCCGGATTGTTGGCGGGGTTCGCGCGCTCATACGGGGCATCGGTTCGCCAAGCACGGGGCCCAAAGTCACAGAAGTTACCGCTGTGTTCCTTACGCGCGACGATAACAAGGATTGGGACACCGAGCTAGACATTTATGTCTATGATGGACGGCGCAGTATAGTTGCACAGCGCGCAAGGCAGATGGGCGAATTCGGAGAGGGGACGAACATTCCGCTGAAACTGGACCGCTTTGGTGTGATTGCTGAGGAAGATATTGACTCATGCTCCACAACCCTCGTCATCGTTCCTAACGGCAATGATACCTGGCGATTCGACTACGAGGTTGACTTTTCGTTTGAAGACGGAAGAGCGGTTGGCCGCAAGTTCTTCCACAAGTCGCTCAGCGAAGAGAAGCTAACTGAAACCTACAGACTTCAAGAAGCGATACCCGTTGCCCCAGATCCGGATCACGCACGTGATGTGCCGACGTTCCCCTGACGATCCAGAGCATTAGAGGGAGTGGCCAAACCGGCCGTCCCGGGTAAGCTCCACTTCGCCCGTCTCAAGATCCGCTTCATGCTGCTCGTGCTGAATCCTGACTTGGGCCACGAATCGGGGTTGAGCGGGGTCGCAATGCGGTGACCTGAGGGTTCGTTGGTGTGGAGGCAGGAATCTGCGCACTTATCGTGGCCTTAGGGTGGGGTGAGCCGGCGGCCTATATCCGCATGGTAAAAACCGCCTCCGGGCACGCGCGGTTCAGATCGCGCACTCGTCGAGGAGGGCCCGCGGGACATCGAGCACATCGGGGTCGGAGCAACAGGTCGATCTCGAGCCGCTCGGTTCTGCGTATAACTACCTCCGTCCGGTGCGTCTCCTCTAGGCGCTGCCTGATCAACCGAATGAGGCCGTTGATGTTCAAACCGATCCCCATGACGTTCGGCTTGAGTTCAAGTCCTTCCTCTAGCACTCCGCTGAGGACGTGTGACCTTCCGCTGGAGCCAAGGCCGGAGCGCCGTGCGACGTCTGGTATCCGCGGCAGTACGTCTTGTTCACTATTAACTCCCGCCGTTATCAATCCGTCGATCAACCCGGCCAATTGGTCCTGGGTCGCAACGTCGCTAAGGTCGATCACCACAAAGTCATGTAGCTGTTGGTCGTCGCGGCCTTGCAGGACGCTCAATGGGAAACGTGAGACGATAAGGAGCGGGTGTCCCTCCCAAATGGCTTTCTCAATCCTGCGCATATTCGGCGTCGAGTGCCCGCCCCGACCCTGGTTGAAGCCCTCGAAGAGATCAATGAAGCTTCCGCGGAACAACTCCTCGGTCGACCTGGATGCGGCGACAATAACGGCGTTTGGCCCAAGGCGGGCGGCGATATCCGAAAAATTGGCTTCGAACCACTCGGCGATCCATCTGTAGCGGAATCCGTGTGGCGCAAGAAAGTATGCGAAGTGGCGATGCTTATCGTCTGCGCCGACCGAAGTCCGGGACCGGGCGCGACAGCCGGCCTGTCACGCCGGAGGTCGCGGGTTCGAGTCCCGTCGCTCCCGTAAAACTCCCTGCAAATTGGCATATTGTGTTGTCGGTTCAGACGCCAGATTTGACCCGACTACACAGACGCGTGTTCGACGAGGGCCGAAACAGTCAAAACCGGTTCGAAAACGCGTCAAGGGGTCACGATTTCAAGCCGTTTTCGGCTGCGTCGACACCGACCGCGAACCCGGCGTGCGACCACGCAAAATGACCGGAGGTCAAAGCTCGCTGTAGGCATTGCTGATCCCGTGGCCTGTCGATCCGTGTTCTCGGCAGCGGGTTCAGCGTTTTCATCCACGTGAAGGCAGCAGCCGGACCGGCGAGGCGTCGAGGACGACCATGAACTGCGCAGTGACGACCAGCGCAAGCGCCATCCAGGGCCGCCGCTCACTCTGGGTTCCGATTGCCGCGTGTCCCGCCTCATCCTCCTCAACTCAGGCGCCGACGCGCGTCAACGTGCCCGCACGGTGACTTGCGTCGATGCACCATCGCATCGGCCATTCGGCCATGAGTCGCGCTTGAACCCGGTGCGGCCGGGAACCGGCGTCCTAGACTGGCGTCGGCCGAACGGTCGCGTCCGCCGCGTCGTCGGCGGCCGCACCGACGGACTCGAGGTGTAGACGTGCGAGCTCCGTGCGCGAGCTGATGCCGAGCTTCCGGAAGATGTTGCGGAGGTGGGCGGCGATCGTGCGCGGGCTGAGGAAGAGCTGCGCGGCGACCTCGCGGTTGCTGAGCCCTTGCGCGACGAAGTCTGCGATCTGCAGCTCTTGCTCGGTCAGCTGGCCGCGGGTGTCGGCAACGCGACGACGCGCCGTCTGGCCGCTCGCGCGCAGCTCGACGCGTGCCCGTTCCGCCCACAGCTCGGCCCCGAGTGCCTCGAACCCGTCGAGAGCCGCCCGAAGATGCTCGCGTGCCTCGCGCGGTCGTCGTGCTCGGCGGAGGAACTCGCCGAAGGCGAGCTCGGTGCGCGCACGGTCGAAGGGGCGCGCCGCCTGGGCGTGCATGTCGAG
>DATBRJ010000077.1:0-3076 GCA_036560395.1 Actinomycetes bacterium
GGTCGCCGCCTCGCTCGATCCGCAACCGGTCGACTCGTCCCGCGAGAACCAGATCGATGCCGGCCGCCACGGCCAGAAGTGCCAGGACTGCGAGGATCCCCCACCACGACGGCGCGAGCACACCAACGAAGACCGACGCCAGCGCAGCAAGGAACCCAAGCCGGCCGGTGATCGCCATCAGTGACCCCGCGTCCCGATGCGACCCGTCATCGCGGGACTGCGAGGTTCGCTAGGACGGTGTCGATCAGTCCATCAACCGTGCTGCCCTCGAGCTCGGCCTCGGGCCGCAGTTCGACCCGATGCCGCAGCGCCGGTCTTGCCAAGGCCTTCACATCGTCTGGCGTCACGTAGTCACGGGCGGACAGCCACGCCCACGCTCGGCTGGCGGCCAACAGCGCAATCGCGCCCCGCGGCGACACACCGAGCTGCACGGACGGCGACTGCCTCGTCGCCCGGCACAGGTCCACCACGTACCCCAGGACATCCTGGCTGACGGTCACTCCGTGGAGGGCGGTACGCGCCGCCTCGAGATCGACCAAGCTCGCGACCGGGCGTACACCTGCCGCGGAAAGGTCGCGTGGGTCGAAACCGGCCGCGTGCCTGTGCAGGACCTCGACCTCATCTTCGCGCTCCGGCAGCGGCATGGTCAGCTTCAGCAGGAAGCGGTCGAGCTGCGCCTCCGGGAGTGGGTAGGTGCCTTCGTACTCGACGGGGTTCTGCGTCGCGATGACGAGGAACGGGTCCGGCAGCCGGTGCGGTCGTCCGTCGATGGTCACCTGGCGCTCTTCCATCGCCTCCAGCAGCGCCGCCTGCGTCTTCGGCGGGGTCCGGTTGATCTCGTCGGCGAGCAGGAGATTGGTGAAGACAGGCCCTTCGCGGAAGACGAAACGTGAACTGTTGCTGTCGTAGACCAGCGAGCCGGTGATGTCGCCCGGCATGAGGTCCGGCGTGAACTGGACTCGCTTGCCTTCGAGTGCGAGAGCGCGCGCGAACGCGCGCATGAGCAGCGTCTTCGCCACGCCAGGCACGCCTTCGAGGAGCACGTGGCCTCGACAGAGCAGCGCAATGACGAGCCCGGTGACGGCGGCGTCCTGGCCAACCACGGCCTTGCCGACCTCGGTTCGGAGTTTGACGAGCGCCTCGTGCGCTCGTTCGCCGTCAGTTCTCGTGAGCTCGCCCGGTGACGCGGCTTCCATCTCGTTCTGGGTCACTGGCGGCGGACCTCTCTCTCCAGTGCGTCGAGCTCGTCGGCGAGGCGGACCAGCGCCGGATCATCTGCCGGTGCTGCACCGTACAGCAGGCGGTCCACATCGGCGGCTGGCGACCCGGTTCGGCGAGACACGGCCTCGACGAGACCGACACGATCGGTGGCCTGGCCAAGGCCGAGTCGCGGTTGCAGCCGGGAGCGTACGGCCGACCGCAGGGCATCGGCTGCGCGGTCTCTCGCCTGGATCTGGTGGTAGAGCCGGCCGCGCCCCTCGACCGCTTCGGCGGCTCTGACGACAACTGGCAGCGGCTCGGTGACCACCGGGCCGAGCCTCCGAGCGCGCCATAGCGCGAGGAGCCCCGCCGCGATGACGAGCTGGAGCGTCGCCCACTTCCATCCGTCCGGGAGGAGGTCGAGGAGGGACGCGTTGCCCCCACGGGCGTCGGCGGGCGAGGGCCTGTACCACACCAGGCGAGGGTGTTCACCGAGCAGCTGCATGGTCAGTGCTGCGTTGCCCGCGTGGTCGAGCCGATCGTTGGTGAACGGATCTGGGGTGCCGATCACTGTGACAGTGCCGTCCCCCGCGGCGGTCCTGACCAGGGTCGCCTCGCCGCCCGCCGGATAGCACGGCGTCGGCGCCTCGATGGACGGGGCTCCCCGGCCAGCCACATAGGTCACGCCGCCCGTGTCGGCGGAGCCGGCGGCGACCGCTGCCGGTAGCGCACAGGCGGGCTCCCGGTTCTCCACCCGCGCGTGGCCGGCCTGGTGCACCTGCGGCAGTGCGCCATCGAGTGCCGTGTTGGTCGGCGCAACGAGCACCGAGGCGGCAGAGCTGGAGAGCAGGCGCAGGAGACCGTCGGACGGAACGAGATCCGGCACCGTGACGAACAGCGTCGCGTCGGGGTCGGCTGACCGCTGGGCCGCCTCGAACGATTCGGCAAGGACGACCGTGACTCCCTGGGCGCGCAGGAGCTCGACCAGAGCCATGCTGCCTTCCGGACTCGCAGCCCGTGGATCAAGCAACCCGGCGCGGGGCCGGGCAGCGAGCGCGGCGAGCAGCAGTGCGGCGGCGACGATCACGAGGCCGATGACGACCCACGCTCTCGCCCGCTGCCACCATGCGCGCATTCGGTTGCCCTCGCTGACGTCAGGGGGCGGACTCTGGAGCGGATGTCCCGTCATGCCCCCGTCCCGGCTCGGCCGCTGGCCGATGGGACCCCTCGGCCCGCGAACGGCCGGGCGGTGCTGACGGCAGCATCCAGGCTGCGGAGCTGGTCGTCCTGCTCGGGGGAAGCGGGCTTGCCGCCGTAGGCGATGGAGTCGAACGTTCGTGCCGAGCGGGCCAGGGCGTCGGCGAACGCGGGGAGAATGGCCCCGCCGGCCATGGCCGCCTCGTCCGCGGTGCGCCCGGGCCGGTCCTCGATCAAACCCCGTTCCTCGAGGGTGCGGATCACCGCACGGCACCTCTCTTGTACTGCCGTGTCCCAGTCGCCCGTTGCCGCAGCCGCGTCGGCGACCCGGCGGTGCTCCGCCGCGCTGCGGGTGGCGAGGCCAAAAAGCTGATGCTCGTCGCCTCGCGCGGCCGTGCCTCGCACCATGCCGGTCCGCCGCATGACCGCAAAACCGGCGACGGCCAGCACGCCGAGCAAGAGGACGACGCCGTACCAACCGCCTGGGGTAGCCGCGGCGACGCGGTCGAGAAGCTCGGTAAACCACCTCACGATCCAGCGAACGATCCTGATCGCCAGCGGAGGCTGTGCCTCGTCGTAGACCTGCCTCGAGAGTTCTGTGTGGGCAGCCTCCCGAGCGGCATCACGGTCGATGTCGACGGGAACGTCGAGCTGACCGAGGAGCCTCATGGCGTGGGCG
>DATBRJ010000078.1:0-5395 GCA_036560395.1 Actinomycetes bacterium
ACCAGGAGGGAGTGTGTGACGCCCGTGACCCAACGCCCGGCCCGAGGGGCTGCCAGGTTGGCGGCGATCCTGGACTCGCTACCCGACGCACTGCTCCTGGTCGATATGCGCGGCCTGGTCGTCAATGCGAATGCACGCGCGCTGGAGATGTTCGAAACGCAGGCCGGGCCGCTCGTTGGCCGAGCGCTGACGGAGCTGGTGCCCGGTTTTGACCGGACGAAGGCGGCAGGCCGCTCGCGACGCCGCAAGGAGCGGCGAGGCGAGCGCGGCAAGCCCGAGCGCTACTCTGCCAGGCAGACCGATGGCAGCAGCTTCGCGTGCGATGTCTCGACGTCGCTCCTCTCCGGCACGGCGGAAGACGAGCTCTTGGTGGTCGTCGTCCGCCGGCTCGACGATCAGATCGAGTCAAGTGCCGAGATGACGAGGCAGCACAAGCAGACGGAGACGATTCTGCGGGCGACCTCCGAAGCGATCATCGGAGTCGACAACAACGGCAAGATCATCCTCGCCAATCCGGCGGCCGCGCGGATGCTCAGGACGAAGGCCGCCGAGCTCGCTGGAAAGGACCTCCACGACCTCGCTCACCACAGCCGCCCGGACGGATCGCCCTACCCACGAAGGTCATCGCCGCTGATCGAGACGCTGCGGACTGGCAAGCGAACCAAATCCCGCGAGGAGATCCTGTGGCGGCGGGACGGTTCACAGATTCTGGTGGAGATGTCGACCTCGCCGGTGATGGAGAACGAGACGCTGACCGGCGCCATCGTCGCCTATGTCGATCGGGGCGATCTTCTCGTCGCCAAGCGGCGTCGAGAGGAACTCGTCCACGTCCTGCGCCGCGAGTTAGGGCGTCCACTCGGTCGCGCTCGCAACGACATCGCGCGTGTCGCCGCATCCGAGTACGGGCCGGTCTCACCCGAAGCAGCTGGAGCGCTGGACGAGATCGCAGCCGGCTTTGACCGACTGATTCGCGTCATCAGCCAAGCGCTCGACCAGGACCGCAACGAGCCAAGCCGCGCCGCCTTCACGCAACGCGCCGATGCACTGAAGCTCGTCCAGTTGGCCGTGGACGCGGTCACACCGGCCGTCGACGACGCGGGCGTCTTCGTGTCGGTTGACGCCGACCCCATCGAGATCGATATCGACGAGGAACGGCTCGTCCAGGCACTCGCAACTGTGCTCAGCTCGGCCGCTCGATCAGCACCGCCACAGTCGACGGTGACCATAACCGCCAAGCAGCGCGGCGACCGGTTGCGCATCGTGGTACGAGGCACCGGCACGGGAATGCCACCACGCATCGTCGAACGGCCGGCGGGCTCGAGCACCGCGATCGATGTGGGTATGCCGGTCGCACGGCGGCTCGTCGACCAGCTTGGTGGTTCCATGACGGTCTACAGCTCGCCGGCCGACGGTACGAGCTGCACGATCGAACTGCCGATGTCTGTGCGGTCGGTCGAACCGCAGGGCGGTGGGCCGGCACCTCCAGCGATCATCCCACCGCAGGATCTGCCGGAGAGCGAAGCAGATCTGACCGAGCCCGCGGGTGACGTGGACCTCCCCGACCTTCCCGACCTCCCCACAGTGGAGACGCCGGAACCCGCCGCGACGGTCGCCGAAGCCGCGGGTCGAACCGTGACGGAGGAACCGCAGCCGGCCGAGTCGGCGCCCGACGGAGGCGCCTCGATCCCAGGGCCGTCGCGACCGCAAGAGCCGGAGTACGCACCCAGCGCGCAGGCAGCCAGCAGCCAATCGGCGCCCGGGCCTCAGGTCGGACAGGCGCCGTACGAGATGCATACGACGCTCACGTCGATCCCGGTAATCTCCGACTCCGACTCGTTGCCCGCACTGCCGCCGACATTGCTGGTGTGGCCGCAGCAGCACGAGGAAACCGCGAGTGCACTGCGGACCAAGGGCTGGCAGGCGGTGCCCGTCTTGACACCGCATGACCTGACGGCCTATCTGAGCCGGCGCCCGAGCGCCCTGCTCGTCGATCCGCTGACCGGGCCGGTCACCCGCACCGCCTTGCAGGCCGTCCGCAACTCGGCCAGCGAGGCGGGCGTGCCGCTGCTCGTCGCCGCGGGCATCGGCGAGGTGGCCGCGGACGCGCTGTACGGCAGTGACCCAGCCGCCCTGTTGCGTGCTCTGACCCCGCACGGCAGGAAGAACGGCAGGCCGGCGCGGGTGCTGCTCATCGAAGGCGACGCGGCCTTGGCTACGGCCTTCGGCAGCCGGCTCGAACGACGCGGCATGCAGGTCATTCACTCGACCTCGGAGTCGGAGGCGGTCCTGCGGGCCGCCATCACCACGCCCGACCTGGTCGTGGTCGACCTCATGCTGACCAGGACCAGTGGGCCCGGCATCGTCGACTGGTTGCGCCTTCACGATCGGCTGCGAGAAACGCCGATCGTGACGTACACGACAGCCTCGCTGACAGCTGACGCCTACGAGCGGCTGCGGCGGGGCGACTCGGCGCTCTTCCTGCAGGGTCGCGCCGAGACGCCGGAGGTGGAGGAGCGCATCACGCTGCTCGTCGAACGGATGTCGACCACCATCTAGCCGGACTTGAGGTTAGAGCGTGTCTACGTCGAGAGCACCGTCGGCGTAGCGCTGCCGGACCGCCTTCTTGTCGAACTTCCCGACCGATGTCTTCGGCACCTCGTCGATGAACGTCCAGCGCTCGGGCAACTGCCATGTCGCCACTCGACCGGCGAGGAAGTCATGCAGCTCCTGCGCGGTCACCGACTCGCCGGGTGCTCGGACTACGGCTGCGAGCGGCCGCTCCACCCAGCGTTCGTCGGGCACACCGACAACAGTCGCTTCCACCACCGCGGGATGGGCCATCAGGTGATTCTCGAGCTCGACCGACGAGATCCATTCACCACCGGACTTGATCACATCCTTTGCCCTGTCGGTCAGCGTGAGGAAGCCGTCGGCAGACAGAGTGCCGACATCTCCGGTCCGCAGCCATCCGTCGCTGAACCGGTCCGGATCCTCGCCGCCGAGATAGGACGCCGTCACCCACGGACCGCGCACCTCCAGCTCGCCGACCGACGATCCGTCTGCCGGAACGATCTCACCGGCCGGGCCGATCAGCCGACCTTCAACGGCGGCTGGCAGCCGTCCCTGACTGATCCGGTATGTCCAGGCCGTATCGGCGGCGACTCCCGCAGGCGGCCGGGACACCGATCCGAGTGGTGACATCTCCGTCATGCCCCAGGCGTGGATGATCCGCAACCCGTACCTGTCCTCGTACGCCTTCATTAGCGAAGGCGGTACGGCCGACCCGCCGACAACGACCTCGCGCAGCGACGACAGGTCAAGCTCGTGCGTTTCGCCGAACCGCAGCAGGTCGTTCCAGATGGTCGGCACCGCCCCGGCGAAGGTCGGACGCTCGGCGGCGATCATCGCGGCCAGCGGCTCCGGCTGCAGGAACCGATCCGGCATGAGCAGCGATGCGCCGACCATCAGGGCTGCGTAAGGAAGGCCCCAGGATGTGGCGTGGAACATTGGCACGATCGCCAATATCCGGTCCGCCTGGGTGAGCCCGAACCCGTCACCCATGCACACCTGCATCGAGTGCAGCCACATCGACCGGTGGCTGTAGGCCACCCCCCGCGGCTGGGCTGTGGTGCCCGACGTGTAGCAGATGGCGGCGGCGGACCGCTCGTCCACCGCGGCCCATGGGAACATGTCCGGCTGCTCGTCGAGCAATGCGTCCCAGGAATGGACCGAGATGCCAGGAACGCTCAGGGCCTGCGGATCCCCCGGGGCTGTGACTATCACATGCCGGACGGTCTTGAGCTCGGGCAGCACCCGGGCGAGGAGCGGGACGAGTGTGCCGTCGACGATGACGATGTGATCCTCGGCATGGTTAGCGACGTACACCAGCTGTTCGGGGAAGAGCCGGACGTTGAGGGTGTGAAGGACCGCGCCCATAGCGGGCACGGCGAGGTAGGCCGTCATGTGCTCGGCGTTGTTCCACATGAAGGTGCCGACCCGCTGGTCCCCGGTGACACCGAGGCCTCGCAACGCGTGAGCCAGCCGCGCGGCCTGCTGACCGAGCTCAGCGTACGACGCGGTCCGCGCGCCCTCGGTGGTCCAGGTAGCGACCTCGCTCCCGCTGTGTACGGACGTGCCGTATCTCACGAGCGTGGCGAGGGACAGCGGCCAGTCCTGCATGGTGCTACGCATGGCGTGATTCTGATCCTGCGGACACGCATACACCAGGGGCGGATAGACCTATCGCACTGTCCGTAACGTCAATGACGCCTTGAGTGAGAGGCAGCCTACGCGTCGCCACACCCCGCATGGCGGCGCCAAGGCCCATCGGTTGGTTTGAACTCGTCAAACCGGCGGGTCATGCCGCGGCGGCCAAGATCATCAGCATACAATGCCTGGCACTCTTGATCCAAAGCGTCCATGCTGCCCAGACCTCGTCAGGAGGTGCGCACGAGCTGCGATCAGGTCAGCGCACGGTCCAGCCAGGCGCGCGTCGACGGCGATCGTGACTGATAAGCCCGCATCGGCAAGCACCCACGAGAGGGCAGCAGACGCCGCGGGTTCTTTCCCAAGTCCAAGATCAGGCTCGACTTACACACCGCGAACAGTAGAAGGTGTACCACTGGACGACATCTGCACGTAGGAGTGACCGGCCGGCGACGCACGCATTCAGCGCGAGATGCCAGACCGCAAACCTAGGGCACGAGGCGCGAACGGCACGGCCATCACAAGCGTTCATAGCAATGGCAGCCGGGTTACTGGCGGCCACGAAGGAGACACCGAGGGGTACGTGACCGGCTACGGCACCGACCACAATCTCGGCGGGCAGCGGGGGGTCGCGCCGCGGGACCTGCGCGGCCAGACCGGCTATCCGAGCGACTGGTACGCCTCGGCCTACCGTCCCAACGGCAACGGTGCGGGCTACGGCACTAACGGCCACGGCTCAAGCAACCAGTGGGCCACTGAGGACGTCGACAACGCCTTCGGTCGTGGACTCATCGCCGCGACGGTCTCGGTAATCCTCCCCGGCATCGGGCACGCCATGGCCGGGCACAAACGGACCGGCCGGGTCCTGCTCAGTGCGGTTTTCTTGCTGATTGCGACGGCTGCAATCGCATACGTCGGCCTCGGTCGGGCCCGGCTCACCGCGCTCACCGTCAACGCGACCGCTCTGCAGTGGATCGTCTATGGCGGGCTCGGCCTTGGGATCGCATGGTCGCTGGTAGTCGTGTCGTCATTCCTCGTCAACCGGCCCACGGTCATGACCGCGGGCCAACGCGTCGGCGCGACCGTGCTCGTCGGCCTGCTTTCGCTGACGGTGTTCGCGACTGGCGCCGGCGCCGCCTACTACGCGAACACCCAGCTCGACCTTGTCTCGTCGGTCTTCCCCAACAGC
>DATBRJ010000079.1:0-3860 GCA_036560395.1 Actinomycetes bacterium
GCTGCACGCCCGTCGCAGCAAGCCGGTCTGCGTCCAGTCGAAGGTCGCACCACTCGGCGCCGTCATCGCGCTGCCACATCAGCGTCCGACTGATCGTCATGCATCTGGATGATTCCAGGCATCGCCCGCGAATGGACCGGCTCTTGTACGCCGGAGCCGATGGCTGTGACGAAGATCGCTGCCGGAGGTTCTACCGGAGCGCCTGCTGGACCGGCCAAGATGAGCGAGCAGGGGAGATCGCGTGGACCGACGGAGCGTTAGAAAGACCGGAACGGGATGCCCCGCGGTCAACGGTTCACCGACGGAGAATCGCAGCCGTTCGCTGCGGCCGGCGCAGGTTGTGGAGGCGTGAGCGGGATGCAATTCGGGCGTTATCTCGAGGAGTTCGAGGTCGGCGCGACCTACAAGCACTGGCCGGGCAAAACGGTCACGGAGTACGACGACCACCTCTTTTGCCTGCTCACGATGAACCACCACCCCTTGCATCTGGATGCGCATTATGCCGGCGAGGCCACCGAGTTCGGCAAGAACGTCGTCGTCGGCAACTACATCTACTCGCTTCTCCTCGGCATGTCCGTCGCCGACGTGTCAGGCAAGGCAATCGCCAACCTCGAAGTCGAGTCACTGCGCCACCTGGCCCCGACGTTCCACGGCGACACGATCTACGGCGAGACGACCGTACTCGAGGTGAAGGAGTCGGTGTCCAAGCCAGACCGCGGGATCGTCTACGTCGAGACGCGCGGCTACAAACAGGACGGCACAATCGTGTGCATCTTCCGGCGCCGGGTCATGGTCCCCAAGCGTGAGTACGCCGCCGAGAGCGGCGATCAGCCGGCCCGCCCCGAGCCGCTCGGCTAGCCCGCCGGGGCGGCGGCCGGACTGGGTGCTCGCGTAGCCGACCGCGAGCCCTCCAAGACGTCGCGCCGTGAGGTGGCTGTTCGCTCCGCACTGCATCAATAACCGCCGAAATGTCTGAGTTCTCGATACCGCAGGGGAGCGGAGTGATTTTGCCGGGCGCGAAGTTGCTTCTCGTCCGTGTGGCGGCCGCTCCCCGATGCACGCATCGGGTCTCTGGCCTGCGAGATGTCAGACGATCCGGGCCGGGGCACGGCCCGGCAGGCTCATCGTCGGCGCAAGAATCCCCAGTCGGTGAGGGCATCCAGAAGACCGTCGGTGAGCGGTAGCAACACCAGATCCGGTTCTGCGACCCAGCGAGCGTCGGCCGCGTCGTCCCCCGCCTTAAGGAGACCGCCGACCGGCGTGCAGACGTAGTCGGCGATGTCGATGATGTCGCCGTCTGTACCCGGGCGGCTCACCCGACCCGCTAGCCGGCCGACCGCCACGAGGAGTCCGGTTTCCTCTCTGACTTCTCGTATCACGGCTTCAGGCTCCGACTCGCCGGGTTCGATGCGTCCGCCGGGTATCGACCAGAGATCTTTTCCCGGTGGATGTGCGCGGCGTACGAGCAACAGCCGGTCCTCTTCGTCCCTGATGACTGCTCCCACGCAGGGAATCCGGCGCTGTTGCTGCGGGGCCACGTACCCGATCATCACATAGCCTGCCACTGGCCACCTGCACGCGCGGACCTTGCCGAGCTGCGCCGGTTCAGGGTGCCCTGCTTGACGTGATTGCGACACCGCGCCACCGTTTCTGTGACATGAGGGGCGAGTCTGCCTGCCCGAGGTGCGGTGCCCCCGTCCGTGCTCCAGGCGTGTTCTCGAGCGCGTGGCGGTGTTCCGTCCACGGTGAGGTCTATCCGATGCAGCCGCCGGTGCTCCCCACCTCAGAGCATCTGCGGCAGGTGGCCGCGCAGTCGGCGGTTCCGATCTGGGTGCCGTGGCCGTTGCCGGCCGGCTGGTTGGTGACGGGCCTGGCTTGGGCGGGTGATGACCGGGGCCGGCTGCGAGCCGTGGCCGTCGCGTGCACCGGGCCCAACCCGCTGGGCGGCACCGGCGACATGGTTCTCGTAGCGGAGGAGCCGGGAGTGGGGCTCGGTGCGAGGTACGCCGGGATCCCCGGCCCTGACCCTGGCGGGCAGCTGGCAAGCAGCCCGTCCGACGCGAAGATCGAGACATCGGGACATCCGACACCGCTATGGTCCGTGCACGGGCCGGACGGCCGCTCGTCCTATGCCGGCGAGGCCGGCGGTGTCTGGCTCTGGCTGGTCCTGTGGCCCGAAACCACGGACCTGCTCATGCTCGCCCCGCTCACCCTGGTCGATGCCCGCGACCCCGGCTTCTCCTTCGATCTGCCCGTCGGGGCGCTCTCTCCGCGCCTGTGAAGTGCTCACGGGTGGTCCTACGTCCCTCGTCAGGAGCCGGCCCATCCCAGCGATCAGACATGCGGGCGCCACCCCGGGCGGGACGCGGCCCGAGTAGTCGGCGAACGCCCGCCTTATCGTGGCGCGCGACCTGTGTGCTGGGCGGTCCGAACGAATGCCTAAAGCCATGTGAGCTCTATCCACAGTCGCGGGGCGTGGCTCGGCCCTCCTGTCTGTCCTCAGGTGTTCAATGCGTGGCATGGAGCAGCTCGGGTTCGACGGCATGCCTCGCCGGCTGTACGCGGCATATCCATCCCGGCTGACCACGTGGCTCGACTGCCCGCGCAGGTTCCGAATGGCCTATCTCGACCGTCCGCCGCCGCGGAAGGGACCGCCCTGGGCGCACAACAGCCTCGGAGCCAGCATCCACCTTGCCTTGGCGGCATGGTGGCGGCTGCCGCTCCAGCAGCGAAGCCCAACGGAGGCGATCAAGCTGCTGAAAGCCATCTGGCTGGAGGATGGCTATCGAGACGCCGGACAGTCGGCCTCGCTGCGCGTGCGGGCCGCCGAGATGGTGGCGAAGTACGTCAGTGGCCTGGACCCGGCGCATGAACCGATCGGCATCGAACGGGTCGTGGCAACGCGGACCGAGGTCGTCGCGCTGAGCGGTCGGGTCGACCGCATCGACCAGCGCGGCGACGAGCTGGTGGTGGTCGACTACAAGACCGGCCGCCACGCGCTGACGGCAGACGACGCGCGAGGATCGCTGGCACTTGCCGCTTACGCGTTGGCGACGCAGCGCACCCTCCACCGCCGTTGCCGCACGGTCGAGCTCCACCACCTGCCTACCGGCACCGTCGTCGAGTGGACGTACGGCGACGGGGCGCTCGAGCGGCACCTGCGGCGGATCGAAGACATCGCGGCCGAATGCAGGGACGCCGAAGAGGCCTTCACTGGCGGTCTGGGGAGTGCGGAAGCCGATCGGGTGTTTCCACCCAGGGTCGGCCCCCAGTGCGCTTGGTGTGACTTCGCTCGCGCCTGTCCAGAGGGGGTGCTTGCCTTTCCCACCAAGCAATCGTGGGCGGCCCTGCCGGATTGCTGAGGTCTCGAGATGCTCAGTAGTGGCTGCCGTTGGTCGAGGGCTGCCAGACGAGATCAACTTCGAACCATACGTATTTGCCACCGAGGGCAGACTCGGCCCAGCCCCAGCGCGTTGCGAGATGATCGACGAGCTGCAGCCCACGTCCACTCTGCATGGCAGTCCCGTCCTCGCGCTTGTGCGGCGCGCCTTCGGGATTACAGTCGTGGACCTCCACACGGATACCGGTCAGGATGTCCCTGGCGATCATTTCCAGCGGGGGATGGCCGTGCAGCAATGCGTTGGTTACCAGCTCGCTGACCAGCAAGGACGTGACCTGCTCCGAGTCCTTGAGGCCCCAGTTGTCCAGCCGTGATGCCACGAGCCGCCGCGCACGACCGACTTCGGCCGGGTCGTCGCGCAGGACGGTGTGAAGCTCCACGGCGTGCGTCCCCTTTCACCGCGAGGCTACTCGGCCGAACAGACCCAAACAGCCCATTCTCTCCGATTGCGTCAGGTCAT
>DATBRJ010000080.1:0-17841 GCA_036560395.1 Actinomycetes bacterium
CATGTTGTGGGACACGAGGATGACGGCCACACCCTGGCCGGCGAGGCGGCGTACCAGGTCGAGCACCTGCTCGGTCTGGGCGACTCCCAGCGCGGCAGTCGGCTCGTCGAGGATGACAACTTTCGACTCCCACAGCACTGATTTGGCGATCGCTACCGTCTGCCGCTGGCCGCCGGAGAGGCTCGCGACGACTTGCCGTACTGAGCGAACGGTCCGTACCGACAGCGACGCCAGCACCTGCATCGCCTGCCGTTCCATCGCGTTTTCATTGAGTGTGCGCAACCGAGTGAGTTCCTCGCGGCCGAGGAACATGTTGTCGACGATGTCGAGGTTGTCGCTGAGCGCAAGGTCCTGGTAGACGATCTCGACTCCGAGCCGGGCAGCATCGCGCGGCCCGTGGATCGACTGTGGAACCCCGTCAAAAAGGAACTCTCCGGCGTCGACGCGGTGGATGCCCGACGCACTTGATGAGTGTCGTCTTTCCGGCCCCGTTGTCACCGACGAGTGCGGTGACCTCACCGGCATCGGCGGTGAGATCCACGGATGTCAGCGCGTGCACCGGACCGAACGACTTGTCGATTCCCCGCAGTTCGAGAGTGGGGATGCTTGCCATATCGGATACCTGCTCCGTCGACGTGGGGGTCGGAGCCGGGCTGCGGCGTCCGACCCCCACGTGTCCGAGTTGTTGCTAGGGGACCTGGATGCCGTTGGCGGCACACAGCGTCACGAGTGCGGCCGTCGGACAGACGGCAGTGGCGCTCACATAGCCATCCGTCACCGGGGTGGCCACGTTCGCCTTGGTGATGATCACCGGCTGGGCGAGGTAGGACGGAACCTCCCGGCCGGTCGACGGATCCTTGATGGTCGTTGGCGCGGTCGGCTTCTGGCCGGCCAGGATCTGGCTGGTCAGCTTGATAGCCACGTCCGCCTCGCCGGCGACGGGCTTGTAAATGGTGAAGCACTGCGTGCCGGCCATGATGTTGTCGAGGCCACCGGCGGTCGCATCCTGACCGGACACGGCCACCTTGCCGGCGAGTCCCTGGGACTTCAGCACGTTGATGACGGACTGCGCCATGGTGTCGTTGGCGACCATGACGGCGTTGATGTTTGGGTGCTGGCCGAGCATTGTCGTGAAGACTCGCTGCGCGGTCGCCGCATCCCAGTTGCCCGTTTGGTCGGCGAGCTTCTTCCAGCCTGCCTGCTTCGACAGCACCGAGTTGTAGCCCTGGGCGAACAGGGTCGCGTTGTTGTCTGTCGGCGCACCGTCGATGTCGACATAGTTGACCGCGGTCTTGCCCTTGACCGCGGGACACTGGGTCAGCGCGGTCCCTTGGTCGACACCCACCTGAACGTTGTTGTACGACACGTAGTACGACGCACTGCCGCCCGGCGTGAGCCGGTCGTAGTCGATGGTGACGACGTTGTGCTGTTGCGCAAGACTCTCGATCGCCTTGCCGGAGCCAGGGTCGAGGTTCACCACCAACAGGACGCCGACACCGGAGTTGATGAGTGCCTGGGCCTGAGCTTGTTGGGTCGTCGCACTGCCGTTCGCGTTGTCCACGTAGCACGTGAGCTTGTAGACCTTGCACTGTGCGCTGAGCTGCCGCGGGTCGGCCGACACCCAGCGTGGCGAGGACGCCGTGTCCGGCAGCAGCACCCCAACCTTGGTGTTGGCGGGCTTGGCGCTGCTCGTGGAGCCTGCCGAACTGCTGTTGTTGTTACTGCCGCAGGCGGCGAGCACCGCCATCAGTGTGGCGGCGACGCCTGCCAGGGCTACGACCCTTCGAGGTTTGCTTCGCATCGGTTGCGCGCTCCTTCCTGATCGCTCTGCGCGACACCATGAGCCGTACCGACGCCGGTGATGACCCAGCGTCTTGGACACAGTGCGACCAGGAAGGTGAAAGTGAGGTGAGAGCCAGCGCGGCCGCCGACGTCATACGCCCATGTTGCATGGGGACGGTTTGCCGTTAGGGATAGCGCACGCCGTTGAAGTTAACCCGGATCGCATACACCGAGGTCGTCGCGCAGATGTAGAGCATGTTGCGCTTCGGCCCGCCGAACGTGAGATTCGAGACGATCTCGGGCACGTGCAGCTTGCCGAGCAGCGTGCCGTCCGGATGGAAGCAGTGCAGGCCGTCGTGTGCAGCGGCCCAGATCCGTCCGGCCTGGTCGAGCCGCACGCCGTCGAACGAACCGGCCGTGCACTCCGCGAGCACCTTGCCACCGGTCAGACTGGCGCCATCGACATCGAACACCCTGATGTGCTTGCGGCGGGTGTCGGTGATGTAAAGCGCCCGCTCGTCGGCGGAGAACGCAAGACCATTGGGGCGCAGAAAGTCGTCGGCTACCTTGACGACTGCGCCGGTACCGGGATCGATCCGGTAGACGTGGCAACCGTCGAGCTCGCTCTCGGCCTGGTTGCCCTCGTAGTCGGTGTCGATGCCGTAGCTCGGATCGGTGAACCAGACCGAGCCATCGGAGTGCTCGACCAGGTCGTTCGGGCTGTTCAACCGGTGGCCCTGGTAGCGGTCGGCGAGTACGGTGATCAATCCGTCCGGCTCGGTCCTGGTCACACGGCGGTTGCCTTGCTCGCAGCTAAGCAGCCGGCCCAGGCGGTCCCGGCTGTGGCCGTTGGTATAGCCGGCGGGCTGCCGGAGTGTGCCGACCACTCCTGTGGTCTCGTCCCAGCGCAGCACCCGGTCGTTCGGGATGTCGCTGAACACCAGGTACCGCCCTGCCGGGAAGTAGGCCGGACCTTCGGTCCACCGGCCGTCGGCGAACAGCCGCTCCAGCCATGCATCACCGTCCGTGCGTCCGAACCGCTCGTCGAGTGCCTCGAAATGCGCAGGGACTCGTTCGACCACCGGGATCTCAGCTCCCTAGACCCGTGCGTATGGCGGTTGGCCGTGCTCGGCGAGACTACACCGCGCGGATGTCCGGCCATCCACTCAGCCTGCAGGCCCGGGTCCGGCGTGCCGTGCCGACGCCGCCGGACCCGTAGCGACCGGATGAAATAACGCTGGCCGGCGGGGGGTTTACGTATTTGGTGCGCCACGTCCACATGTGCTCTAACCGGCGGCGGAAGCCGGGGGCCTGCGCTACTGCGTCAACCTGGGCGTGCCTGCGCTTCATCCCGCTCGATAATCTGGAGCACGAGGGCTACGGCGCCTATTGGAAGCTGTTCGAACCCGCATATGACACTGGGAGTGCATCATGACGACCGAGAGGGCCATCCTCGCCGGCGGCTGTTTTTGGGGGATGCAGGATCTCATCCGCAAGTTCCCCGGCGTGATCTCGACCAGGGTCGGCTACACCGGGGGCGACGTGCCCAACGCGACCTACCGAAACCACGGCGGCCACGCCGAAGCGATCGAGATCATCTTTGACCCGGGCAAGATCTCCTACCGGGACCTGCTCGAGTTCTTCTTCCAGATCCACGACCCGACCACGCTGAACCGGCAGGGCAACGACATCGGAGCGAGCTACCGGTCGGCCATCTTCTACCTCACCGACGAGCAGAAGCAGACCGCCGAGGACACGATCGCCGACGTCGAAGCCTCCGGCCTGTGGCCGGGCAAGGTGGTCACCGAGGTGTCGCCGGCCGGGCCGTTCTGGGAGGCCGAGCCCGAGCACCAGGACTACCTGGAGCGTTACCCGTACGGATACACGTGCCACTACGTCCGCCCTGGCTGGAAGCTGCCCCACCGCGCGGACAAGGTCACATCCTGAGGTAACTCCGTGAGGGGCCGCTCCGGCCGGATCATCGGTCGGCCTACATCAACGTCGGCTGACTCGACGTACGGACAGAACTCACCGCGGCAGTCCTTCGGAGGCATGGAGGGTGGCGGACGTGCTCGTTACTGCCTGGATCGGGTTCTCCCGGCCGGCACGCCGAGCGCAATGTTGATACAGGACCCGATAGCAAGACCTAGCCCTGCACCGCAGATGACGTCCAGTGGGTTGTGGGCGCCGACGTAGACCCGGGCGAGCATGACGATGGCCACGAGGACGCAGGGGAGTGCTCTCCACCGGGGCGGCAGGTAGGGGGCGACGACAGCAGCGAGCGCTGCGACGAGCACGGCGTGGCCGGAGGGGAAGCTCTCGCCGTGGGTGGGCACATCGCCGCGCAGCTCCACGTCGCCGCCAATTGAGGTGGCCGGCCGCTGGCGGTCGACCATTGTCTTCACCGTTTGCTCGAGAACCAGCTTCGCTCCGGTCGCGATCAGGGCGGCCAGCGCCAGGCGGAACCGTCGGGTAACGGCGGCAACGATGGCCACAACGGGTCCGACTATGAGCACACCGAGCTGCTGGAAGGCCCAGATCGGCGGGTACAGCCAGCCGGGGAGATCGTTGATGGCGTCGAAGAGCCGTTCCTCCCAGCCGGGCACTGTTCCGTGGCGGACGACCAGAATGCCCGCCACGAGCACACCGAGACCGGCCGCGGCGGCGATCGCGTCGCCGCGTCGCCGTCTCCCCGCTAGGCGGGGTTCACCGACATGCAGCTCGCTCACCGTTTCCCTTCCTGCAGAGCGTGCATGATGAGGGGCCGGCCCTCAGGAACCGAGGGACTGTATCGGTGGTCTGCATTGTTCACGACGTCCACCTTTCAATCCGGACGGGTGTCCGGAGGTTTCACTCGTCCCGGCATCTGGCGCCTGCTCCACACAGAGCGAGATCGGTGGTGGCTCGAACGTGGTCAACGAGCGTCGAACGGGGCTGGAACGCGAGGGCTTGATCGACGTTGAACATCAGCGACGGGTTCGCGCCTTCGGCGAACGAGAACTGATAGGTCACGCACCCGCCGGGGAACAGGTAGTAACGGGTGCTGCGCAGGTTTGGAGGCAGCCGCTCGGGCTGCTCGTAACGTTCCGTCCCGACTTCGTCGCTGGGAACAGGCGTCGCAGCTGAGACGTCACATGCGCCTGGCCGCATCAGCTGCGCCTCGACGGCTCGCTCACCCCCGAGGTCAGAGTCCAGCCAGAACGTGGCTCGGTTGCGCTTGACATGCACACCGCCGAGATCCCACCCGGCCGGCAGCGAGGCCACGCACGGGACGAGGGTGGCAGACGGTACGGACTGAGCAATGAGGACCATGAGCTTTCCGGTGCCGCAGTCCGGCTTACCGCTGACGGGAAGATCGTGGACCGGAACGAACAGGTTGAAGGTTTGGGTAACGGCGAAGACCAAGGCGAGGACGACCGCTAAAGCGAGACCGATGCGCCTGAAGCTCCAGCGCTGGAGGGCGATACGCGGTCGTTCCGGGGCGAGCTTGCGGAACTGGTCGATGAGGTCCCGGCCGTCGCGCTTCATGAAGGCACGAAGCTGGGTAGGGCTGGCCACGCCGCGGGTAGCAGCGAAGGCTTCGGCGATGTCGTCCGGGGTGAAAAACTGGAGTGCCCGCTGATAAACGCGATCAGCGTCCGTCCGGAGCGCGAGGACGAGCATCATGTTCCCGAGATCGACGGCTTGGCGCCACGGTGAGGGACGTACCTGCACGAAGAATGCGTCGATCAGGAAGACCCGGCCGTCACGCACGAGAAGGTTCGCTGGTTTGATGTCTCGGTGTGCTAGGCCGGCATCCCACAGCCGCCGGATGAGCAGCAGTGCCTCATCAATGAGGCCGTCGTCTATGTCCGCCTCGCCGATTTCCTGTGCATTGTCGATGAATCCAGTGACAAGCATGTACTCGCGACCCGGGGTGATCTCCACGATCCCATGCGGCGCCGCCGTTGGGATGCCGCTATCGCGGAGGAGCCGCAGAGCGTGGTCTTCGCGCTCGACCAGCCGGCGGACGGTCGTAAAGCGAGCCTCGTCCTCGAGGCGCCCATAGAGGATTTCCCGGCCCAGCTTGTACCACCGGTCCGCCCTGACGTGGTTCATGGCGAAGAGCTTCGCGAACAGGTAGGTCTCGGGCTGGTCGGCCACCCGCAGCCGTAGCGGGGTGGAACCGCCCGAGCCTTCCAACCCGACCGGCCTGGCCTCGAGGATCGTCAGTCCAAGCTGGTCGTGCATGGCCGATCGAATCGCATCGCCTCGCTTGCCACTGACATCCAGATGCGCGGTCTTGCCCGGTCGATAGGTGACGAGTACGACGTCATTCGGCGTGAACAAGCGGAACCCCGCAAGGGGAATGGCTACCCCCAGCGCTAGGCCGACAAGGATGTCGGAGGGATGGTCCACGCCCAGGTAGAGCCGTGCCCCCGCGAGCATTGCCAACAGCAGTGCGATGATCACCTTCGCCCTTCGCCTGGGCCGGCCCGCGGGCACGAGCGTGTACGCAACTCCGACAAGGACTGCGGCGAGCATTCCCACTGGCGGAGACGGTAGGGAGTAGCCGGCCCACCGGCCGATCGCCGTAACGCCGTAGGGCCGCGGCCGGGAGAACGCGTCATACAGAGAACTGCCGATCAGCTCGACCACGACGATGCTGAGGAGAAACGTGAACAGGTGCCGCCAGCGGCGAAACGCCATCTGCAGCACGATCATCACTACGGCCACGACTGTAAACGCCCAGCCGGTCGCGAGTCGGTCAATCGCGGTTGCTATGTCGGTCAGCCACGGCGTCCGTAGCCGGACTACCTGCTGGAGCACCGCGGTGTCGACCCGCTCGGTAAGTCGTCGCGCCGCCGGGGACAAGAGCAACACGATCGTCCAGCCGATGAGGGTGGCCAGCCCTGCCAGCCAGACCTTCCCGGTAGTCCCGAGGCTCTTCGGCAGCGGTGGCGGCGCACCGGTCGGCCGTCGTCGTCGGCGCCTCCCGAGAGGGCCGCTGGATGAGGGCCGAGCTGACACGCTGCCAACGGGGAGCTCGCTGGGTGCTGTCACCATCCCTCGCCTCCCCCGGTCACGGAAGTCCGTGGGCTGTAAGCCACTGGCTGGCCACGGCGGTTGGGCTCTCTCCGCCTGCGACCCTACGGTTCAGCGCCCGAAGCTGGTCGGTTGTCAGAGACGCCGAGACCGTGTTCACAAGCTGCACGAGGCGGCCGCCCCAGCGCTCGACCACTTCGGTGCGGATCAGCGGGGTCACGTTCTCGGCTGGCTGCAGGCCACGGTCGTCGGCGAGCACGACCAGACCGTCGGTCGCAATGCTCGGATCAGTTGTAAAGAGCAGCGCGACGTCGATATGACCACCGGCCAGCGCCTGATGCGTGAGCGGACCGCCGGCGTCGAGCGGAAGGAAGTGCGCAAACTTTAGCCCGTAGACCCGGCCCAGCCCTTCCAGGCAGAACGGTCGCGTGGGGCACTCCGGCGGCCCGCCGAAGGTCAGGCTGTGAGCCACCGTCTTCAGGTCGCTGATGTTATGAAGGCCGTACTGAGCGGCGACTTGAGGAGTCACGACGAGGGCGTTCGCATCCTGTGCAGGCGCAGGGGTCAGCGCGACGACGCGACCGCCGTCGAGGACGCGGCCGAGTGCTGCGCGCACGGCTTCGGCGTCGGGCGTGGCGCGGCGATCCCCCAGGCTCAGGAACTGCAAGGCGGTGCCCAGATATTCGGGTACGAACTCCACGAGCCCTCTGGCCAGGGCGGGCTGTACGAATTCGCGCGGGCCGAGACGGTGCTCGAACCGGACCTCAAACCCGCCGGTCTCCAGCGCCCGCCCGTAGATCTCGGCGAGCAACTCACTCTCCGGGAAGTCGAACGAAGCGACGGTGATCGTCTCATCCCCGAGCGCGCCATCCCTGCCGTCCGCCGCCGGTTTCGAACCGCATCCGACGAGCGCGAGAATGAGGCCCGCCGAGGCGAGGAGAGCAGCACGTCCCAGGGCTCGCACCAAGGCCCCCTCCACGCTGAATGCTCTGAATGCACCACCTCGGCGATTTGTCCCCAGCGTCCCACAGCCGGGTCGACCGGGGAACGGGCAACGGTTGGGGCGTTCAGCCGGCACGGCGGTTGTCAGGCGACCCGGCCGAATGGAGACTGCGACTGCAAGGGCCCCGGCTATCCAGCGCGCGAGGCAAGGTGTCTGAGATGAGCCGACCGCCTCCAGATCCGGAGCGGCAGCTAAGCCTGGGTCAAGCCGCGGACGTCGCCACCATCACGGCGGGGGCGGCTGGCTGGAGGCAACCGCCGAAGACGCTGGCCAGGCTGGTGGTGGTCGCCCGCCGCCCTTGTTCATTGCGAGGCACACGGCCTTGTCGCCGACGAGATCTACCCGGTCGCGAGGGCGCTGGACTGTCACTCATCGTCGACCGTCCGAGCCCGGAGCACGTAGGAGGACAGATGCGGACGTCCCGATGATGCCGCCGGTAGGCAGCACCGCCCGGCGCAGCCGCACGGTGTCGCGACGCGACATCGAATTGTTCACCGAGTTGACGGGGGACCGTAACCCGCTGCACTACGACGAGCAACTGGCTTCCAGCACCCGATTCGGGGGACTGATCGTGCAGGGTGGAGTGACGTCCGGTCTGCTCAACGCGGTCGTTGCCGAGGACTTGCCCGGACCGGGCAGCGTGTTCCTACGGGTAGCTTGGAGCTTCGTGGCGCCGGTACGACCGGGTGACGAGATCACCGCTGAGGTCGAGGTGCTCGAGGTGCACGCCACCAAGCCAATCGCCCGGATCCGTACCACGATCACCAATAGTGACGGCGTCGTCGTTCTCGACGGCGACGCGCACGCATGGCCGTCTGCCCAGGGAAGCAGCACCGGATACGTAGCGTCTGGTCGTCGGCCTCGGACCGAAACCACCAACCCATTGATCCGCCAACCGCCATCGCGGCGGTCATCCGGTCGTTGTCAAGCCAGATCGGTACCGCGAGGGGTGATGGTAAAAATGCAGACAGCTCGCCACCTACGCCTGCCGTTCGATGGCGTGCCCGTTTATTCGTCGTGTCGGCGCTGGAGCGTCACGGCGTTGCGGATCGCTTCAAAAGCGCGGTCGATATCGTTCTCACTCGTCTGCCAGTTGGACACAGACAGGCGGATGGCCCGTCGACCGTCGACGGTCGTTCCGCTCATCCATGCCTCACCGCTGTCGATGACGTGGCGAAGAACTCGGTCGGTGTTTTCGTCGTCGTGGAACCGGAAGAGCACCTGGTTGAGCACGACCTCGTTCAGCATCTGGCATCCGGGCAGGGTGGCCAGGCACTCGGCGAACGTGCGGGCGTGTGCGCAGGTCCTCTCTACCAGTTCTGCGACGCCCTGTTGCCCGAGGGACCGCAGCGCCGCGTAGACAGCGAACCCCCGGGCTCGTCGCGAGAAGGCGGGAGTCCAGTCCAGGCCGCCTCGTGGTTGCCCCGGGCCACCCTGGATCAGATAGCCGGCGGTCGCGTTCATCGCAGCTCGGTGGGAGCCCGGGTGTGCGCAGAAGGCCAGGCCGGAGTCGTACGGGACGTTGAGCCACTTGTGTGCGTCGAAAGCCCACGAGTCGGCTCGATCGGCGCCGGTGACCAGGTGGCGAAGCGCTGGACTGGCGGCGGCCCACAGGCCGAAGGCGCCGTCGATATGCAGCCACGCGCCAGTTTCGGCGGCGGCGTCGGCAATAGCGTCGAGGTCATCGAAGGCACCTGTGTTGATCTCACCGGCTTGAGCACAGATGATGGCCGGCGCGGCCGCGGCGGCGAGCTCCGCGCGCAGGCTGGGGACCTGGATGCGGCCGGCGGGGTCGGCCGGGAGGACGGTCGCAGCGGCCCGTCCGATCCCAAGGAATCGCAGAGCGCGGTCGATGCTCACGTGGCGGCGTGCGCCCACCATGACCCGTATCGGCGGGGATGCGCGTAGGCCCAGTTCTTCCACATCCCAGCCCACCGCTTGCAGGAGGTGGTGTCGGGCGGCGGCCAGGCAGGTGAGGTGGGCCATCTGACAGCCAGTGACGAAGGCGAACGACGCGTGCTGCGGCAGCCCGAGCAGCTGCAGCAGCCAGGCACCGGCAACTTCTTCAACGACGGACGCGGCCGGACCGCACGCGTATAGCGCGGGGCACTGGTCCCAGGCCGACGTGAGCCAGTCGGCGGCCACCGCGGCCGGGAGTCCTCCGCCGATCACGAACCCGAAGTAGCGACCCGAGGGGATGGCGACCAGTCCCGGTTCGGCGGCCCGAGCCAGCTCCTGCACCACCGCCAGCGGATCGACAGGGCTCATCGGCAGCGGGCCGCCGAGGTTGGAACGGAGCTGTTCGACGGTTGCCGACTCGCCGACCGGCCGCCGGTCCAGCGATCGCAGCCACTCGACCGCGATCTCCGCCGTCCTCATGAACAGATCGCCCGATACCGTGGCGGGGGGGCTGGACTCCTTTGGGACCTGCACCTGCACCTGCGACCTCCCCACGCACCCTTTTGTCCGTTCTGACCAGGACCCTACGGGCGACCGTAACCGCAGTCTTGGACGAGATTGCGCTGGCTAGGCTGTTGGGGTGGCCAGAGGATCGGGCCCCTCAGAGAACCCCCAGCCGGTGCGGATGTGGCGGTCGAGCGATCTCGGCGGCTTGGAGCTCCTGCGGGCCACCGTCAGCGAGTTCGCTTTCCACCCGCACGCGCACGAGGAGTTCTTCATCGCTCTCACGGAAGGCGGTCTCGTAACGCCTAGCTACAGGGGGAACACGCATGTGATCGGGCCTGGTGACCTGATCGTGCTCAACCCGGAGGAGGCACACGCCGGCGGGCCACCGGCGGAGGCGGTGTGGACCTACAGGGCCATCTACCCCCACCCGGACTTCATGCGCCAGGTCATTGCGGAGTTCCCCAAAGATGGACCTGCAATGCCAGAATTCAGTGGCGACGTCGTGCGGGACCCGGAGATCGCGGCAGCTTTGCGTCACTTCCACCGGCTTGCGGAGGGACCGAGGTCGAGCCTGCTGGAGCGGCAGACCTACCTCATCGAAGCCCTCGTTTTGCTCGTTGGCCGCCACGGGGTACCGCCACTGGCGCCCAGACCGCCCGGTCGTGAACCCAACGCCGTCCGCCGCAGTAGGGAATACCTGCAAGAGCACCTAGCCGAGAATGTGACACTGGAAGCCCTGGCCCGGCACGCCGGCCTCAGCGCATTCCACCTCTGCCGCGTCTTCCGACGGGCGGTCGGAATAACCCCCCATACCTACCAAACGCAGATTCGGGTACGGCGCGCCAAGTCCCTGCTACGCGAAGGACTACCGATCACCACGGTTGCCGTCCAGACCGGCTTCTACGATCAGGCCCACCTCACCCGACACTTCAAACGCATGATTGGCCTGCCCCCAGGCCGGTACACCAGGAATGCCGCCACCTGACCCAGGCCCCCTCTCGGCGACGTTCCGGCCAAGGTCGCGAACGAGCTGACCGGCATCTAGTCGGCTCTTACGTCGTGGTGAGGAAGCTCCGCACGCCCCGGGTGGTCAGGCGCCGGAAGATCGAGTACATCTCCTCGGCCGAGTAGGGGATTTCGTTGTCGAGCCACCAGATGCCTTGCCCGATGAAGGCGCCGACGACGAACTGCACGGCGGCCTCAAGCTGGACCTGGTTCTTCGCAACCGCGGGGAACTGGGCTCGGAGGTGCTCGCGGACCAAGTCGGCGACGTAGTCGCGCAGAATCCGGACCACCACCTCAGCGCCGCCCTTGCGCGCCAGGGGCTCCCAGAAGTGCCGGTGGGCCTCAACGTGGCGAAAGACAATAAGGAGGGGCTGGAGGAGCTCGCGTTTTGCTCCGGCACTGTGCTCGGCTTCCTCGCGCTCCGTAGCCAAGGCTGCACGGACGTCTTCGAACCCGCTCAGGAGCAGGTCGTCCTTGTCGCGGTAGTGCGCGTAAAAGGTCGACCGTCCTACGTCCGCGCGGTCGAGGATGTCCTGGACGGTGATGCGTTCGTAGCCCTGCTCCTGGACGAGCGAGAGCAGGGCGCGCCGGAGCAGCTCACGCGTGCGCCGCACTCGCCGGTCCGTCCTAGCGATGCCCACGAATGCCTCGCGTTTCCGAACAGCTAAGTCGTTCGCGTTCGCTTGTGAACGAATCGTGGCAATTGGTTGTTGACGGTCGCTCTTGAGCATATCGCATAATCAAACAAGACGTTCAGTAATGGACTGTCTGCTCATTAAAGGAGTCCAGCCCGGTAACGGACATGGGTCCGGGAGGCGGCGGCCGAGGAGGAAAACCCATGACGCGCGACGGTCAAGGCAACAGCGGTCGCAGCACCGTGGGACCGGACCGGTCCGAACCTGGCCCCAGGAACAGTGACGGGCCGCGGCGCGCGGACAGATACAGGCGCCGCTGGTGGACCCTAGTGGTCCTGTCGGTGAGCCTGCTGATCATCATCATCGACGACTCAATCATCAACGTCGCCGTGCCGACGCTGCAGCGGCAGCTGGGTGCGTCCGCGACGGGCCTGCAGTGGATTGTCGACGCCTACATCGTGGTGTTCGCGGGGCTGCTGCTCACGATGGGGGCGCTCGGCGACCGCTTCGGGCGCAAGCGCTTGCTTCAGTTGGGGCTGCTGGTGTTCGCCGGGGCGAGTGTGCTTGGAGCGTACGCGGGGTCGGCGGGGCAGCTGATCCTCGCCCGTGCGCTGATGGGCGTAGGGGGCGCAATGATCATGCCGTCCACGCTGTCGGTCCTCACCGACGTCTTCCCTCGCTCCGAGCGAGTCAGGGCTATCGGGATCTGGACCGGCGTAGCCAGCCTCGGCATCCCGCTTGGCCCCATCGTCGGGGGATGGCTGCTCGAGCAGTTCTGGTGGGGCTCGGTGTTCCTGCTGAACGTGCCGATCGCCCTGGCCGCGCTGACGGCGGGATGGGTCCTGGTGCCAGAAAGCCGACACCCTGCACCACCACGCCCGGATCTTCTGGGTATGGCGCTCTCGGTCGTGGCCCTGGCCGCCCTGGTCTACGGGATCATCGAGGCCCCGGCCAGCGGATGGACCAGCGCAGCGGTCATCGGCTCGCTCGCGCTGGCGGTCGTGGCCGGCGCCGGCTTCGTGCTACGGGAAGCGCGGGTCCGCGAGCCAATGCTGAACCTGCGGCTGTTCCGGAATCCACGCCTGGGATGGGGGACTGTTGCCACGACCCTGGCGGGGCTCGCCATCGGCGGGCTGGCGTTCCTGCTCACGCAGTACCTCCAGTTCGTCCAGGGCTACACGCCGCTGGATGCCGGCGTGCGATTCCTGCCACTGGCCATCGGGTTCGGAATCGCCAGCCCGGTCAGCCAGCGGCTGGTCCCCCGAGCCGGCACCACCCGGATCGTGGCCGTCGCCTTGGCCGCGGTGGCAGCGCTCTTCGCCGCTCTCTCCTCCGTGGAGCCAGGGACGTCCTACTGGGTCGTGGGGGCCGCTCTACTCCTCATCGGGATCGGTATCGGCACCGTGTTCGTCCCGTCCACCGACGCAGTCATGGCCGCTGTCCCCGGCGAGAACGCCGGCCTTGGCTCAGCCATCAACGATTCCGGCCGCCAGGTCGGCGCCGCGCTTGGAATCGGGATCCTCGGGGCGCTCGCAAACACCGGCTACCGATCCAGTATCGACGAGGCCGTCGCTTCCCTGAGCCCGGAACAGGCCGCCGCCGCCACGCGATCAGTCGGCGCCGCGCTGGAGATAGCGGCGGGCCTGGGCGGACCCGCCGGCGCCTCTCTTCGTGAGGCAGC
Source organism: Actinomycetes bacterium (assembly GCA_036560395.1). Classification (GTDB taxonomy): domain Bacteria; phylum Actinomycetota; class Actinomycetes; order JAKEEW01; family JAKEEW01; genus DASYTV01. Next base: position 13,538 of record DATBRJ010000080.1, read on the forward strand.
TGGCGTAGCACTCATGGACGGGTTTGGCCTGGCGATGCTAGTCGGGGCTGCCCTCCTCGCGGCGGGCGCTGCCGCGATGCTGCGGTGGTTGCCATCCCACGACGTCGCGGCCCAATCCGGAGAGGCGCTAAGCCATCCTCAGCCAGCTGGCGGACCGTCCCCTGATCGGGGCCGTCGATGAACAGCACCCTCGCAGCGCCCCGGGCCTGCGCCTCCCGCCAACCGCCTCCGGGGCCGGTCGTCACGACTGGGTCTGACTTCCACGACCACCATCCCGGCGAGGTTCTGCCGGACGCGCCGAGCGTGCCGCCGGACCGGCCAGCCGATCACCCACTGTCAATGGCGGCCTGAGACGAACGAGAGGAGTGCGCCTTGCGATGTGCCAGATCCAGATCCGGAAGCCGATCAAACGGACTACCGTCCGTGAGCTCGATCTCCGCCCCCTCCGGCCGGCTCCTCCCCTACTGACCCGGCGCGTCGACCGCAGCCGTCGCCGCCAGCGTCGGCCGGCCCGATCACGCGCCGCGCGCACGACGACCACAGGCTGCGGGCACGCCGGACCACGTCGAGCCCCTCGGCCCATACGACCACCTCTCGGTATTCGCCGGGGTGCCGCTGGCCAGAACGTAAGTGAGGGCACGCACCTAACCGGGATCGTCGACAACGCGGCTTTGAGACGCGCAGGGACCGCCTGGGCAGGGCACGTTGCGCACCGGCGAGATCTACGCCGTCACCTGCCATGATCATGACACCATGCGACGTGTTGTGCCAGAGGCTGGATCACTTGCAGTACGGATGCCCGGCGCCGGGCGAAAATGATCACCTGGTGATCAATCGGCCTGGCCGCGATTCGCTCCTGGTCGATACATGGCGGCCAGTTCCGCGGTCGTGGCGGCCAACCGGTCCCGCAGACTCGACGGCTCCACGACTTCGATGCCGGCGCCTAGCCGCAGGAACTCGGCTTCGGCATGGCTGTCCGACTCGATTGGCAGGCGGGCGAGCACCCACCCGTCAGGTTGTGGATCGCCGGCAGCCGCGGCGTCGGCCGCCTGCCGACCCATCAAGTGCGGCAACCGGTCCATCGCGGCGGGCGAGAGCCTTACCAGCGCCTCGCCCTGGCGCAGCCGGATGCGAAACTGCGTCACCTGGTCACGCCAGTAAGCCTGGAGGTCGAAGTCGGCGGGCCAGCCGAAGCGTTGGGGCAACATCGTGAGTGCCCGGATCTGGCTGACCCGGTAGGTCAGCACACGGTCCCCGGTGCGCGCCACCAGGTACCACTTGCCGGCCTTGAGCACTAGCCCGTACGGCTCCAATCGGCGCTGTACGACCCCGGTCCAGGCCTCGTACTCGACCGTGAGCATCCGCTGCTGCCACACGGCGTCGGCCACGGTCGTCAGGTGCTCCGAGGCGTCCCCGTCGTGATACCAGCCAGGCGCGTCGAGGTGGAAGCGCTGCCGCATCCGGTCGGCCCGGTCGCGTAGCCGGTCGGGCAGCGCGGCCGCGAGCTTGAGCTGGGCGGCGGCCACCGCCGCGGCGAGCCCCAAATCCGCCGCAGCGCTCGGCAAAGCGGCCAGCGTCAGCGCACGCGCCTCGTCCGCGGTGAGGCCGGTCAGTTGGGTCCGGTACCCGTCGACCAGGCGAAAGCCGCCGGTGTCGCCGTACACCGGGATGCCCGCGGTACCCAATGCGACCACATCGCGGTAGATGGTGCGCACCGACACCTCCAGCTCGGCGGCGAGCTGGCCGGCGGTCAGCCGACCGCGGCTCTGGAGCAGCAGGACGAGGGACAGCAGGCGATCGGCTCGCACGGGAAAAGTCTGGCCCCGAGCACTGACAGGAGGTGTCAGGTCTTCCGCCGTAGGTTGCCACGCATGACGAATACCGACTTCGAGTTCCTCGCCGGCGAGTGGACCTCCGTCCAGCGGCGCTTGGTCGCCCCGCTGTCCGGTAGCGATGAGTGGTACGAGTTCGAGGCGACGGCCAGCTGCCAGCTATTGCTCAACGGCAATGCCACCTTCGATGTACTGCGTAGTTCGCAGCGAAACCTGGAGGGCCTCACGCTCCGGCTCTACGACACCGAGGACGAGGTGTGGCGGATCTGGTGGGCCTCCAACAACACCGGCGGCAAGTTGGACGAGCCGGTGGTAGGTGGCTTCGCCGATGGTCTCGGCACGTTCGAATGCGACGACACCTTCCAGGGCCGGCCGGTGCGGGTTCGCTACCAGTGGTCCAGGGTCGACACCGACCAGCCGCACTGGGAGCAGGCGTTCTCCGTTGACGGCGGGCAAACCTGGCAGGTGAACTGGACCGCCACATTCACCCGCGCGTGATAACGACTCTCCCGTCGACAAGGGCGCATCGCGTTAGCCGACCCCCGCAGCGCGCAGGACGCCGGTAAGGTCCGCGACCTGGGCGTCGCGGGTGGCGACCGGCGCCAGATCCAAACCATGTTCGATCGTGGCCAGGATCGACGTCGTGTCGTACACGGTGTGGTCCACGCCGGAGTGCGGCAGTGACCGGCTGACAATGAGCGCCGGAATGCGTGTTCCAGGCCCGAACTGATCGTGCACACCCGCCGTCCCCTGTCCGGGCGGCAAGACGTGGTCCCATTGCCCGCCGAACTCGTCGTAGGTCACCACGACGAGCGTGTCGCCAGCTTGGGGTCCGTTCTCAATCGCGTTGAGCAAGTCCACCAAGTGCCTGCTACCGCTGGACACGCTGGCATAGCCAGGGTGCTCGTTTTCCGCCCCGTACGGCTTGACGAAGCTCACCGTCGGCAAGTCGCCGGCCTGCGCCGCGGCGATGAACTCGGTCTCGTCGCGCAGGTGCGCCCGTCCGGGCTGGCCGGGGGCATACGCGGCGAAGTAGTTGAGCGGCTGGTGGTGGTATTGGAACAGTGGATCCGGATGCCCTGCGGCCGCGTTGTTCCAGCCTCCGGCATACCACGCCCAGGACACCCCGGCCGCGCTGAGCCGGTCGCCGATGTTGGGATAGACGGTGTCGTCGATGAGCGGCAGCCTGGACCCGTTCCCGAACGGCGGGTTGGACGGCTGGATCGTGTTGACCGCGTAATCGCCGCAGGCGACCGCCGGATTCGCGTCTGGCCCGCACGCCTGGGTCAGCTGTGCGTCTTTCACCGACGCCGTCGGCGTGTAGAGCGGGTACGTGGCGTTCGGGAACCCGTTTGCGTCCACGATCGAGTGCAGGCCGGCGTCAGTGCCACCGGGAGCCGCGGCGGTGTCGACCGGTGCGCGGGCGGCGACGACGTACTGGTGGTTGAGGAAGGAACCGCCGAACGCCGCCTGGAAGAAGTGGTCGGCAATGACGTACTTGGGGGCGCCCGACGCATGCAGGTAGTTCCATATCGGCAGCGCCGTTGTGTCGTAGTACCCCATCGTCAGTCCGACCGCATCACTGCCAGTGACGTATCGGTCCTGCTTGCCGCCGTCGAGTTGATATTGCTCCTGATAGAAGCGGTGCACGAGATCGCGGGTGCAGCCGCCCGGCAGTGCGCCTGCGCTGTCCTTGAGCACGCCATTCGGGGCGAACACACCGGGCGGCGGACAGGTGCGATCCTCCGCGGCAATGAAGTCGTCAATGCGGAACGGGCTGTTGACGAAATCACTTCCCGCCACCTTGTGCGCCGGGTCCTGGCATGTGTTCGGCAGCGGCGGAGAGGTGAGGTTCACGTCGTTCTGAAGCAGACAGCCGTATGCCGTCCCGTCCTGTGCCACCTGGAGGGTGTGCGCTGGATCCGTGGCGGACAGCCCTTCGACCGACTCACCGTGGACTGGCCCCCACAGCCCGTACAGGTTGTCGAAGCTGTGATTCTCCTCGTAGATGACCACAAGATGGTGGTATTTTCCGATGACCTTCGGGGGGCCGGCCGCTGTCGCGCTCGGCATGGTGGCGAGCCCTGCCACGACTAGCGCACCTGCGGTCAGACAGCTGGTCAGAATGCCGCGTCGTTGCACGATTCCTCCCGATGGCCTCCCGCCTGCCCGCGAAACAGGCGCGTAGAGACGATCCTCCACGAATGCGAACAAGACAAGAGATCAGCCGCGTGTTTGCCAAACGTGACCTCATTCACCTGAGTTCGGCGCGTCCACCGCAGTCCAGCGGCACGTCGAGCCGCGTACGACGTCGCTGTCTTGTTAGTTCGCAGCCACCGGAAGATAGGCCCCGGATAGCGCGATGGATAGGTGGGTTTGCCGAAACACTCCGCCCAGGCGCTCTACCAGCGTGGCAAGGTCGCGCGCTGCGGCGGTGCGGGCTTCGGGTGCCAGCCGAATGTGTACCGAACG
>DATBRJ010000081.1:0-3417 GCA_036560395.1 Actinomycetes bacterium
GGACCGCTTCGCCGCCGTTGCGGGGACCGAGGGGTGGCCGTACCGCAGAGCGCTGGAGCTCGGCTGTGGGACCGGCTTCTTCCTCCTGAACCTCAAACAGGCCGGTGTGCTCGACCACGGCCATGTCACCGACATCAGCCCCGGCATGGTGGCCGCAGCACAGCGCAACGCGATGTCTCTCGGGTTCGACGTGGAAGGCCGGGTGGCGGACGCCGAATCGATTCCCTACGACGACGAGCTATTCGACCTCGTTGTCGGCCATGCGGTGCTCCACCACATTCCCGACGTGGAACTGGCCTTCAAAGAGATGCTTCGGGTGCTCAAGCCTGGTGGTCGCTTCGTCATCGCCGGTGAGCCGACGCAGTGGGGTGACCTGATTGCCCGGCCGCTGTCCCGGGCGACCTGGTGGGTGACGACGCGGGTGACGCACCTGCCGCCGCTGCGGGACCGGTGGGCCCGCCCGCGGCAGGAGCTGGACGAGTCCTCTCGAGTTGCGGCCTTGGAGGCGGTCGTCGACTTGCATACCTTCGATCCGGCCGCACTTGCCGCCACCGCGCGCCAAGCCGGCGCAGCCGGTGTTCATACGATCACCGAGGAGCTGACCGCGGCGTGGTTCGGCTGGCCGGTCCGTACATTCGAAGCGGCGGTCAATCCCGATCGGCTCGGCTGGGGGTGGGCGAACTTCGCGTACCGGTCCTGGCTGAGGCTCTCCGCCGTCGACCGAGCGCTGTCCCGTTGTGTGCCGCCGTGGCTCTACTACAACGTCTCTGTCACCGGACGCAAAGCCGAGTGAAGGGCGTGGCTACTCGATCCCGCGATTCAAGAGGGGCACCCTCAGCCCATAGGTTCGGGTGAAGGTGCCCTTCATGCGGACAGACAGGCGGGCGGCTGAGCCGGCGTCGGGGCGCTAGCCGATGCGGAGGGTCGCCACGTGGCCGAGATGGTCGGACGGCCAAAGGCCGCCGAGGGTTCGGTTTCGTGGGTCGTTCCCGACGAGTTCAGACTTGATCGGCTTGATGCCCGCACCGCGGAACATCACCATGTCGATCCGGTTCTCCAGAGCGTCCGGCGGCTCGTTCAGGTCGTCGCCGAGGCTGGAGGTAAACCCTGGATCGCCCGGGTGCAGGATCGGCCAGCTGTCGACCAGGCCGCCGGCGACCAGGGCCAGGTAGGCGAGCCGGTTCTCCGGCACCGGCAGCTCGGGCCCGCTGTTGAGGTCACCGGCCAGGACGACCCTGCCCGGGCCGGTCGCGAGCGGTCCGGCGAGCAGCTCCTGTGCCTGCACGAGCCGCACGCCTGCGTGGAATGCCTCCAGGTGCGTGTTGACGAAGCGGAAGGTCTTGTGTTTCTTCGCGACATCGACGGACGTCCAGCCGCGCGTGCTGATGAAGGTGGTGCCCGTTGCGGCGACGGGGATGGGCAGGTTCGTGGCGAAGTGCGCGGACGCGGCGTGTGACAGCTCGAGGTCGGCCCCGTGTCGTACCAGGATCACGTCACGCTGAGTCAGCCTGATGTCCTGGAAATAGGGGGCGCCCGCCGGTGCCTCAAGGTCGGCTTCGTTCTGGCTGATGACCACGTGGTACGGCGCGTCCGCCGCATCGAGTTCGGCCAGTAGTAGCGCGAGGTAGTCGTAGACGACGGTGGTGGCGGGCGCGGGATCGCCGATCGGCCCCGTACGCCACGTCGCGGCCTCCTGCAGGCCGACCAGATCAGGCTTGGCATGGGCTATCTCGTCGGCAAGCACCCGGGCGCGCTCAGGAAAGCTCACCTGCTGAACATGAGTCCAGATCGCCGAGGTCGCCGCCAGGAACTGCGGGAGATTAGGCGCGGTGATGGCCGGGCCGAGGTCCGCGCCCAGGTAGAGATTGCGGGTCATCACCGTGACGTTCGTCTTCCCTGGCCGGCCGCCGGCGTCGTCCGCCAGCGCGCCCGGTGCGTATGCCAGCGCGAGCACCAGCGCTGCAGCTGCGGCAAGTGTGTGACGGATTGGGCGGAGAGCTAGTGTCCCGAGGTGCCGGATTCTCACGTCCCACTCCTCCGTGCACGCTGATCGAGATGGGGTGCCCGGATCGTATCCGGAGACACCTCGTAGGGATATCCCCACGCGCGGCGGCCGGTCGGGGGGCCCGTCCCAGCGCCGACTCAGGCAAGCCGCATGTCCCAGGCGGGGCGAGCTGCCGGTACGGTGACAAACCGTGATCGGGATGCCGCCGCCGAGGCAGGCTCGGGTGCTCACCTGGGCTTCGCTGCGCTGGGTGGTCCTGCACCGCGCGTGGACGCCCTACCACCTCGTGCGATACCTGCGGTACGCGCGCCTGCGGCTCACGAAGCCGCACGTCATCACCGAGGGAATGGTCTTCCTTGGAAAGGGCGTGGACGCGTACGCACGCCGCGGCTACGGCCGGCTTGTCATCGGCAAGTTCGCGCACATCGGGGACCACACCGCGCTGCGCGCTCATGAAGGCACGCTGCGGATCGGCGACAAGGCCGTCCTCGGTGCGCGGGTTACGGTGAACTCCTACCTTCATGTGGAGATCGGCGCGACCAGTCTGATCGGGGACGACGCCTACATCTGCGACTTCGACCATCGGTACGGGCGGCTCGATCAGCCGATCAAGGACCAGGGCATCGTCAAGGCACCGGTGCGCATCGGTCACGATGTTTGGCTCGGTACAAAGGCAACGGTCCTGCGCGGTGTCGACATCGGCGAGGGCTCGGTCATCGGCGCCGGCAGTGTGATCACTCGCGACCTCCCGCCGTACAGCGTGGCCGCTGGAGCGCCGGCCAGGGTGCTGAAGAGCCGACTGCCCGCGGTGTCGGCTGCGCCCATCCACACCGCCGCTGAACGGGTGTGGCGCTCCCGCGCACATCGGTCGCGCCGCCGGGCCCGCTGATGCCCCTCCAGATCGCCGCCCGCCAGGCGCACGGACCCCTAGCCCGCCGGCAAGGCGTACGCGCGTCGCGGTTCTCGGCGTTGCTCTCCCCGCCCATGGCGGCAGCCGTCGCGATCGTGGGATGCGCTGCCATCCGGTTGTGGTATCTCACCACCCCGCAGGCAACGCTTGACGGCGACGAAGCGACGACAGGGGTGATGGTCCGGCGCATCCTCGACGGCCACCTCTACACCTACCTCGCCGGGCAGCACTACAACGGGGCGATCGAGCAGTACGTGCAAGCCGCGATGCTGGTTCTGCTTCCGGATACCGCCTTCACCCTGCGACTCACCCAAGTCGGCATCGCCTGCGTCGTGTGCTGGCTGATCTACATCGTGGGCGTCCGGATGCTCGCGACTCGCTGGCAGGCGGCGCTCGCTGCCGCCCTCTTCGCAACCGGGCCGTTCTTCAACATCTGGAAGGGAGTGCGCAGCCACGGTGCGTACGGCACCGGACAGATCCTCGGTCTCGTCGCCATGTATGC
>DATBRJ010000082.1:0-3641 GCA_036560395.1 Actinomycetes bacterium
CGGCCGAATCTTGGCTGGTCGACATGGATGGCGTGCTCGCGCACGAGGGGCAGCCGATCCCGGGGGCGGAAGAATTCATCCGCCGCCTCGCCAGGTCTGGCAAGCGGTTCCTGGTGCTCACGAACAATTCGATCTTCACAGCACGTGATCTCCATGCCCGGCTGGCGCGGGTCGGGCTCGACGTGCCCGCCGGCTCGATCTACACCTCAGCGCTGGCGACGGCGCAGTTCCTGGACACTCAGCGACCACATGGCACTGCGTTCGTCATCGGCGAGGCCGGACTCACCACCGCCTTGCACGAGATCGGATACGTGCTGACCGATATCGATCCCGACTATGTCGTGCTCGGCGAGACCCGCACATATTCCTTCGAGGCCATCACCAGGGCGATCAGGCTGGTGAACGCGGGCGCCCGGTTCATCGCCACCAATCCGGACCCGACCGGGCCGTCGATCGAGGGTGCGCTGCCGGCGACCGGATCAGTCGCCGCACTGATCACCAAGGCGACCGGCGTAGAGCCCTACTTCGTCGGCAAGCCGAACCCGCTGATGATGCGCAGCGCGCTCAACACGGTCGAAGGCCACAGCGAAACAACCGCCATGGTCGGCGACCGGATGGACACAGACGTGATCGCCGGCATGGAGGCGGGGCTGGAGACGATCCTCGTGCTCTCCGGCGTCACCCAGCCCAGCGACGTCGAGCGATACCCCTATCGCCCGAGCCGAGTGGTCACCTCCGTGGCCGATCTTCTCGACGAGATCTGATCGACATCTCGTCAGCCGTCCGTCGGCGCGGTCTCCGCGAGGTAGCTGTCGACGAGCGAGATAGGCAGCCGCCCGGTTCCGGCGAGGAGGTCGTGAAAGTCGCGCAGGCTGCCGCGGGCCTGGTGGAGCCACTCGTCGCGCATACGCTGGATCTCCAAGGCTCCGGTGAGGTACGACGCGGCCTGCGTCGGCCAGGCGCAATAGCGCAACACTTCCGCCCGCGCGGTGTCCGGTGACAGGGATGCTCTCGTCGACATGTGCTGCGTTGCCTCGTCAATGCTCATCTCGCCAAGGTGCAGGGAGGTATCGACCACGATGCGGGCCGCGCGGAAGAGCCGCATATCCACCTGGCGAAGCTCGGCTCGTGGATCGGCGAAGAAGCCCTGCTCCTTCATCATCTCTTCGACGTAGAGTCCCCACCCCTCGCTGAAATAGGCCGAGCTGAAGACGTAGCGCAGCGGCCGACGCTGGTGAGCGGCCAGATGTGACATGTGCCAGTGGTGGCCTGGGTACGCCTCGTGCACGGTGATCGTCGGCTGCGCGGAGTAGGCATTGGTGGCCATCCGCTGGCCGACCTGCTCCTCGGTAGCACCGTCCGGCGGGTAGGGGACATAGAACGTCCCGCGGCGAGGACGGCCCGAGAACGGCGGCGGCGCCATGTAGTGCGCAACGGCGATCACCGGCCTGGTGAACGGCTCAGACGGCAGGACCCGGCACGACTCCCCCTCCGGCAGGGTCACCAGCTCGTTCTCGAGACAAAACGCCCGAGCCGCCGCGGTCGCCTGCCGGTAGCCGGCGAGCATCGCCTCGGGTGTAGGCGGATGGTCCCGGTCGAGCTCGTCGAGCAGTGCCCGCCAGTCGTCGTCGCCGCGCAGCTCCCTGGTTCTCCGCCGGAGATCGTCGGCGAGCTCCTGCCAGACCGCGCGACCACGTTGTCGCATCTCGCGGGCACCGTAGCTCAGGCCCTCGGCGTTGCGCAGCAGCCCGTCGTACCGTGACTCACCGATCGCCCAGTCACCGGTCGCCTTCTCCGTCAAACCCTCGAGGAACTCGGCAAAGTCGTCGAAAGCCACGCCGGCGGCCTCGCCGGCCTCGGCGACCATCGCGCGCTGATCGTCAGGTACCTGTCCCGCGATCGATCGCGTGTAGCCCGCACCCGCTTTGGCCATCCCGATGCCGCGCTCGACCAGCTCCGGCGCCGCAAGCTCGGCCTCGAGGTTCGCCTGGCCCTGTGCGAGCAGCCCGGGGGCCCCACGCAGCCGGGCTGCGAGTGCGGCTGTACGGCCGGGATCATCGGCGTCTCGGTTGAGCAGGAGCAGCTGCAAGCCAGTGAGCACGCTGCCTGCATAGTCGTCGGGGCTGCGCCGCCAGCCCTCCCAATCCCTCATGACCTGACGGCCGCGCAAGACCATCATTACCAGGTCGCGGTCGACACGTTCATCCAGGTCGAGCTCGTCGTCAAGGACCTCGAAGCGTTGTAGCCAGGCGTCTTCACGCCGCTGCCGCTCGACGATTGCCGCGGCGCTCTTGTCGGCGACCCGGTCGTCATGGTCGGTGATGCCGAGAAAGGTCCCGAGATTCGGCTCGGCCGCCAGCTGATCCTCGAGGAGGTCTGCGGCGAGGCGGTCGAAGGGGCGGGTTCCAGTCGGAATCGGCATGGGCGCGAACCTACCCGACGGGTTGGTCGGGCGATCCGCTGGAGACGGTGGAGCTGCGAAGCTCGTCTCGCAGCTGCGTGCCGATGCGGCTGGTCTCCCGGTGGTTCACCAGGCTTCCGGCGATCGCCCCAGTCAGCAATGGACCGAGCGTCGTGAGATTCCGCGCGGCGCGACCGAGCAGGCGCCGGCGCACCTGCAGCTTGGCGGCCGTACTCAGGCCCACAGCGAGTATCGCCGGATCGAGCGGGTCGACGCCGCGCCGGTTGGCCCACGACGAGGTGTAAGCCAAGATCGATGAGCCACTGCCCTGCGGGCGTCGTCCGTACAACTCGTGCAGTTCAGCGACCAGCTTCACCTCGATGGCGGCCACAACCAGCGTCTCGATCGCGAGTTGGACCGGCAGCGACAGCAGGGTCGGAGGGGCGGTGAACTCGACGGCAGTAAGCGCACCCCAGCCGGCGCCGACCGCGCCGGCGGACTTGGCAGCGGCACGGATCAGGGAGTCAGCGACCTCCTCGTCGGTCTGGTCTGGATGGTGGCGCAGAAGCGTTGCACGGTCGCGGATCGGGAGTTTGGGCGCTGTCTCGATCAGGACGTCGGCCAGCCAGCGGCCGCTCGCCACTGCTCCGGTGCCGGCGGCACGGGCGCTCGAGACCAGTGCTTTGGCGAGCGCCGAAATTGAGCGGGTGCGTCCCGACCGGGAAGACCCCTGCTCGTCAGAGACCCTCGCCACCAGGTCTGCGGCCTGCTGGCGAGGGTCCTCGTCAGGTGATTCGATCTCATTGGGAGAGGGCATAAGAGGTTGTTCCCGTCCGGTGACGGACGTCAATCCACTCAGCAGCCTGCGCACCAGCTCGCTCAGGCTGCGCAGTCCATGCAGATCTGCTGCCCGTTTCTCTCGCTGGCGAGCTGGCTGCGGTGGTGGACGAGGAAGCACCTAGAACAGGTGAACTCGTCGGCCTGCCGCGGCAGGACCCGGACGCTGAGCTCCTCGTTGGACAAGTCAGCACCCGGCAGCTCAAAAGTCTCAGCAAGCTCGCTCTCATCAGTGTCAACGGCGCCGGAGGTCTTGTCCGAACGGGTCCGGGCCTTCAGTTCCTCGATGCTGTCTTCGGTGAGATCGTCGTCGGTCTTGCGCGGGGTGTCGTAGTCGGTCGCCATTTCCCTCTCCCCCTTCGGGTGTTCACTGTGCGCGCCTGAGCACGCCCCCCGGCGGGAG
>DATBRJ010000083.1:0-26653 GCA_036560395.1 Actinomycetes bacterium
GGCTGGGTCGTCGGGATCAACCCGAGTGCGGGTGACGAGCACGGCAACTCGCCGCCGTAGGTGACGGTCGGCGAGATGTTTCTCGAGTGCGTTGAGGATGAGGAAGCCGATCGTGCCCTGTGTCTGGGCGTCGCACCAGTCAAGCGAGACCGGTGGTACGACGTGAGCTGCAAGCTCGTTCTTCACCAGCAGGTTGCCGACCTGGGGACCGTTGCCATGGGTCAGGACGACCTCGACGCCCTGGGCCACGAGATCGGCGACCCGCTTCATGGCGAGCTCAACGGCTGCGGTCTGAGCGGCAGGGGTGGCGCTGCCGTCAGGACCGGTCATCGCATTGCCGCCGAGCGCGATCAGGACCCGCACGGCGCCGACTCTAAGTGTGATCGCCCGAACGGAGTATGGGCAGAGACTGCCCAGCCCGTGGCGCTCGTTTGGCACGCCCTGCCCAGGCAGACCTGGCGAACCAGGCTTCGCCACTGTTGTCTCGCACGTCCAGGCGGCAGCTACGACAGCGCCTCGCTGATCGGGTGCTCAAGCAGCCGCGCCAGTTCCTTGCCGGCCAGGGTCGACGCTGGAGCGGGATGGACCAACGACCCGAACTCTCCAGGTCGTGATCAAGGCCGATACCGGGGGCGAACCGCGACGAACACTAATGAGGTGTCGGGAGGACCTCGTAGTGCCCGATCCAGGTGTCCTTGACGAGGTGTTCCTCGTCAGGGGTGATCACGGCCTCCTGCCAGCGCTCGCCGGCGAACGCCCGGATCGACTCGACGTCCTCCCAGACCGTGACGTACACATACTCCGTCGAGGACCGGTCACGCGGCTTGCCGACGTGTTGCGCCACGAGCCCTGACTGCCGCGACACGAGCGGTACGGCCGTGTCGCGCAGGAACTCCTCGAACTCATGCTCCTTGCCGGGGTGGATCGTCGGCCTGAAGACGCGGACGATCATCGCCTTCACCTCTCTCGAGTCAGCTTGCGCGGATGCCGCCAGCCGTGCCGCCGATGGCCACCAGCAGGGAGACCCCGCTGTTGCCCACAGCGGGGGCAGTTCCTGCCCGCCAGCGGGGTGGCCAAGGGCCGCGATGTCAGCTGGTGTGCTCTGGTGCCTGTCGCTCCGTTCCAGTTGCGAAGCCGCCTAGGTGTCGGCCGGCTGCGGCATCAAGCCCAACTGCCCGAGCAGCGAAACCTGGTCGTAGTAGAGGTCGCCACCGACGACCCGCCCGCTGGGGTCGAAGTGCCACAGCTCACATAGCGACAGCGCGAACCCCTTCCCGGTGGCGGGCAACGATCCCAGCGACCCATCATGGGTACCGACGACAGTGAAGGTGCACGCCACCGTCTGGCCGGCGTCGAAGTAGCGCGGGTCGGTAATGGCGATGTCGGAGGAGGCCCTGACCCACCCGGGCAGGAACTCCTCCTTGAAGTCCAACGGGGTCCGGAAGGTCCGGCCCTGCGCGTGGTCGGTCCAGCTGATGGACTCCGCGTAGCGGTTGGTCATGGCTTCGAAGTCCCGCCGGTTGAAGGCTTCGTGGCCAGCCCGGTAGGTCTCGACATTCCGCGATGGCATGGCTTCTCCTCTGCGCCTTTGGCCGTTGATGACGAGGAGATCGTGGCGGCCGCCACTTGCCGGAACCGTTCCATGGCCTTTCCCAGCACTTTCCGTATCCTTGCCGTCACGAAAGGGACGAGGACCATCGACCCGGGGTCGTCTGATGAGTAGGTGGGCCAAGGCCAGGATCCAGATGTGCGGCCGCTTCGCTGCCGACATCGACGGGTCCCGCATCGAGGACCGGCTGCCCGGCCGCCGAGGGCGGGTCCTTTTCGCCTACCTGGTGCTCAACCGCGGCCGTGCCTTGCCGCGCGATGAGCTGCTCATGGCTGGCTGGGGCGAGGACGCCCCGGCGGAGGCCAGGAACGCGCTCAACGTGCTGCTGTCCAAGCTGCGGCACGGGCTTGGCGCCAACCGGCTCCAGGGTCGGGCGGAGGTCGAGCTGCTCCTGCCGCCGACGACCTTCGTCGACGCCGAGGCGGCCCTTGAGGGCGCCCACCGGGCCGAGTCCGCCATCGCCGAGGGACGGTGGGCGCAGGCGTGGGGTCCGGCCGGCATCGCCTACCACGTCGCCACCAGGCCGTTCCTGAGCGGGCTGGAGGCACGCTGGATCGACCAGTGGCGACGCCGGCTGGAAGACGTCCGGCTTCGCGGGCTGGAGTGCTTCGCCGTCGCCAGCCTCGGCCTCGGCGGCCCGGCCCTGGCCCAGGCCGAGGAGCGGGCCCGGATGCTGACCGAGCTGGCGCCCTACCACGAGACCGGACACCGCATCCTCATGGAAGCGCTGGAGCGGCGGGGCAATGTCGCCGAAGCCCTCCGCGCCTACGAACGGCTGCGGGTCCTGCTCAGAGAGGAGCTGGGCATCGCCCCCAGCCCCACCGTGCAGGCCGTCCACCGACGGCTGCTGCTCCAGACCACCGAAAGCTAGAGCAGCTCGGCCTGCGCGAGGAGGTCCGCCCGCGTGACGCTGCCGACAAGCTCTGGGTGCAAGACTCCCATGTGGTGCTGCGCGTTCGCCCAGAGCTCGTCGTCGTCGTCGCCATGAATGACATAGCCACACATGCAGGTGATCCGCAGCGCCATCGCCAACCTCCAACTCACTGTGATCTTCACTCGGTGGTCATGGATGCGCAAGCCCCGACCTCGACCCCCGTGGCCGTCAAGGCGGCAATCGCCAGCTACCCGTCCAGCGAGTCGAGCCAGTCGCGGATCGCGGGACCGTCCTCGCCGAGGACAGGTGGCGCATCGTGTACGAGATCCGCCTCTGTGCCGCTGTCATCGAAGAACCGCAGCGGCGGGCCGGGCAACGTGACCGTTCCGAGTGAGGAATGGGACACGTCCACAAGGAGATGCTGGGAGCGCGTCTGCTCCCATTCGTACACCCGATCAAGGGTACGGACCTCGCCAGCGGGCACCCCGATCTCGGCCAGTCGAGGCAGCCACCAAGCAAGTGGCTGCTTCCCGAACGCAGCGTCGAGAAGGCCGACCAGCTCGGACCGGTTCTGCACCCGGTCCGGGTTGCGCGCAAACCGCGGATGATCAGGGTCGACCCCGGCCAGTGGTGCGAACCGCCGCCAAAGCGAGTCGCTGCCTACCGAGATCTGGATGATGCCGTCGGCACAGGTGAACGAGCCGTACGGGCATATCGACGGATGATGGTTGCCCTGCGCGACCGGCACCTCGCCGGCCACGGTGTAGCGGGTGCCTTGGAAGGCGTGCACACCCACGATCGCGGCGAGCAGCGAGGTCCGGACGATAGTGCCGCGCCCGGTCCGATCCCGGTCACGAAGCGCGGCCAGGACGCCGTAGGCGCCGTACATCCCGGCAAGCAGATCACCGACCGGTACACCGACTCGCATCGGCTGGTCCGGTGACGGCCCGGTGAGGCTCATCAGTCCGGCCTCACCCTGCGCGATCTGGTCGTACCCGGGCCGTCCACCTTCCGGCCCGTCGTGTCCGAAGCCGGTGATCGAGAGCACCACAAGCCGTGGGTTGAGCTCGTGGAGCCGCTCGGCGGGGAAGCCCAGCCGGTCAAGCACCCCCGTCCTGAAGTTCTCCACAAGCACGTCAGCGTGCCTGACCAACCGAGCGAGTGTGGCGGAGTCGGCGGCCGACTTGAGGTCCAGAGTGATCGACTCTTTGTTGCGGTTGCAGGAGAGGAAATACGTGGACTCGCGGCCGGCGTCCGCTCCGACGAATGGGGGGCCCCAGTGCCTCGAGTCGTCTCCGTCTGGTGCTTCGACCTTGATAACCCGCGCGCCGAGGTCGCCCAGCATCATCGCCGCGTGCGGGCCGGCGAGCGCCCGGGACAGGTCGAGGACGACCAGCCCGTCGAGTGGTCCAGGCAACGACGCACCTCCCGTGTCGTGATCGTGTCAGGTCAGGCTAACCGGGCAGGCGCGCCGGCCGGTCAGCCGTTGCAGGGTGGCGCAACTGGATGCCACGGCGGATAGCGTCCGTGGAATGCCGGTGGTAGAGACGTTTGGCACACTGGCCGCCCGAGTGCTCGGCCTGCGCCCGTCGGCCGGCCTGACCCGCGTGGTCGCCGTCGACGGGCGGGCCGGTTCGGGGAAGACGAGCTTCGCCGAACGGCTGACCGCTGCGGTGCGATCGGCAGGCGCCACCGTCGCGCTATCGCACACGGACGAACTGGCCTCGCATACCGACTTCTATGGCTGGGTGCCGGCCCTAGTCAGCGATGTGCTCGAGCCGCTGCGGGCCGGGCGAGCCGGTGACCATTCCGTCTATGACTGGGTGGCTCGCCGGGCCGACACCCGCGCCGAGGTGCCACCGGTCGATGTGCTGGTCCTCGATGGCGTCGGCGCCGGGCGACGCGAGCTCACCGACTACCTGGCGTACACGATCTGGCTCGAGACGAGCCCGCAAGCTGCGTTAGCGCGGGGCCTGCAGCGGGACATCGCCGAGCACGGAGAAGGGATGCGGCGCCAGCTCATGGCCTTCTGGAACGAATGGGTAAGCGCCGAGGCGATCTTTCTCAGCGACCAGCACCCCTGGGAACGGGCCGACCTGATGGTCGACGGCAACTCCTCGCTCCCTCACGATCCCGAGCGAGAGTACGTGCGCCTTCGGTGAGGACAGCGTCGTCCGCGCTAGCGGACAGTGTGACCGGCGATCTTCAGGGCCGTGGTCGCCGGCCGCACATCCTGCTCGCGCACGAGGACATAGTCCGTGGTGTACGTCGACATCGCGAAGACCGGTACCTTCGCGTCCACGAGCGGAGTCAGCATGGAGTTGAGCACCCCAACCAGGCTGAAGTCGAGCGGTCCGTCCACGACGAACGCACGCCAGCCGCGCTCGACAGTCGCACCTGCCGGCGCCTCGGCCTCCCGGCACACGATGGAAATCTCGTCCGCGCTCGCGGTCACCGAGTAGAGGCGGCTGGCGGTCACGACCGCTGGCGGCGTTGCGTCAGCGGGCAGCCGGCAGACCACCAGGTCGTCCGGCAGCAGCGAGATAGTGAGCTTCGGCGGCATCAGCATGTCGTCAATCCTGACGCGCCGGAGCGGCAAGGCGCGATACCTCGGCCATCCAGCGACCGAATCTCGACGTTGGCGCAATCCGCGCCCCCCGCGAAAGGGGGGTCGCGGCCGCTGGCATGAAGGCCACCTTCATCCGAACCTATGGGGTCAAGGTGCCCTTCATGCGGATGGGGGCGGGGCGAGCGGGTCAGGTGAGGTCGAGGTCGGAGTGGGTACGGCCGGACAGCCGGAGGTAGCCGGGGCCGCGATCGAAGAACGGGATCCGGCCCTCGGGCCACCGCGCCTCACGGGCGGCCCGCATCTCGTTTCGCAGCGCTGCCGTGCCGGCCTCCTCCACGCGTAGCTGGTCATCAGAGCCGGTCACCACGACGCCGTAATCGTCGCGTGCCCCTTGCAGCGACACCTTGCCGTCACGTACGTCCGCAAGCACCTGCTCAGTCTCCCTTTCGAGCGGGTCGCCCCACCCGCCGCCACCGGTTGTCCGGATCCGGATGATCTCCCCAGCCCGGACCGGCTCGGCGTCCGCGAGCGCGTCCGCCTCCCGCTCGTTCGGGCCGTCGGGGTCGAGCGTGACCTGAAACGGGCGGCCGGCGAGCCCGCCTCGCACACCCCAACACGACAGGATCGATCGGTCGGCGATCGACATGAAGAAGCCGTCACGCAAAACGCGGATGTGCTTCTCGTATCCGAGGCCACCGCGGAATTGCCCCGGCCCGCCGCTGTCGACGGCAAGGCCCAGCCGTTCCACCCGCAGCGGGAATCGCGACTCGGTGAACTCCGCCGGCAGGTTCCGTGAGTCGGGCACGACGTGGATCGTGTCCTCGCCGTCCGCGTACCATCGCCCGCCGGACCCGCCGCCGAGGACCTCACGCATAAGGTACGGGCGACCGGCAGCATCGATGCCGTACACGCCGGTATAGCGGATTGTCTCCTGGTCGGCGGGCATCCGGCCGTCCACTGCCTTGGCGAGTACCCCGGCGAGAACACCAAGCAGGCGCAGGATGACGAAGGTCCGCGCATTCGTCGGCGCCGGGAAGACCGGTGTGAGCAGCGTGCCTTTCGCCGGGAAGCGCAGCTCGAGCAGTGGCACGACCCCCTCGTTGACGTCGAGCTCCGCCGCCCGTTCTGGGGTGTCGGCAAGGTTGCGCAGGATCGGCGCGAGCCACTTCGCCAGGAAGTTGCCGTTGGCGTAGTCCCCCGCATGGTTGATCGGGCCCTTCGCCTGCGGCGAGGTCCCGGTGAAGTCGAGCATGAGCTTCTCGTCCGTCTTGGTGAGCGTGATCCGCTGGGCATGCAGCTTGGGTGGCTCGACCCCGTCGTGCTCGGCGTAGTCCTCCCACGCATAAGTGCCCTCGGGGATCTTGGCGAGGATTTCGCGACGGAACGTCTCGGTTGTCTTCGCCACGATGGTGTCGAAGCACGCCTCTATGCGATCCCTGCCGTAGCGCTCGAAGAGGTCGGTGAGGCGGCGCGCGCCCATCAGGCATGCCGAACACTCCGCGTCCAAATCACCGGCGAGGGACTCGGGCATCCGCGAGTTGCGGGTCATGATCCGCAGTGCCGACTGATTGGGGACGCCTTGGTCCCACAGCCTGATGGGCGGGACCATCAGCCCCTCTTCGTACACGCTCGTCGCGGTCGACGGCATCGACCCGGGGACAGCCCCGCCGATGTCATCGTGGTGACCGAATGCTTGTACGAAAGCCACGACCTCGAGCTCTGCTTCATCGGCTGCCGCCGGCCCACCCCGACCGGAGAAGACCGGCACCGTCACGCACAGATCAGGCAGGTGCCCGATGCCGCCCTCGGAGAGGTACACATCGTTGTGGAAGAACACGTCGCCGGGACGC
The DNA here is from genome assembly GCA_036560395.1 of Actinomycetes bacterium. GTDB lineage: Bacteria > Actinomycetota > Actinomycetes > JAKEEW01 > JAKEEW01 > DASYTV01. The sequence goes on from DATBRJ010000083.1 coordinate 6,903, forward strand.
ATCGTCTCCATCGGGAAGTCCCGGACGATCGGATGGACGAGCGCGGAATACGACCGGCCGGTGAGCTTGCGCAGCTTCCGATCATGAATGCCGGCGCGGAAGTCATGAGCATCGCGGATCATCGGGGAGCGCGCCGTCCGGCCGATCGCCGTCTCCACCTCGCGCTCCACTGAGGCGAGTGTCCCCTCCACGATCTCCACCAGCACCGGGTCGAGCCCGCTGGTCGCGGGGCGGGGACGGCTCTGAACGCTGTCCCCCATCTGGTCCGCCATAGCGGCATTCAACAGCAGACCGGACCTTCCGTACCCCGGCATGACCCGCTGAGCACGCCGGCTGTTCGAGCCGCGGGCGGGCGGCTCGCTAACGGTGCGTGTCAGCGGGGAGCTGCTGGCGGGTGAGGTTCAGGTTGCCGAAGGCGTCGACCGTAACGGTGAACCCCGGATGAACCGGCACCGTCGAACCGAACTCTTCGATGACGGCCGGACCGTCGACCCGGTCAGCCAGTGCGAGCGCAGCGCGGTCATAGACCGGCGTCTGGAGCCAACCGTCGAACCGGACCGGTCGGCGGCCCGTGCGGGCTCGAGAGAGGTCGCCCACGGCCGCGGGTAGGCGGGTCAGCGACGGCCGGGCGATCGGTCCGATGCCGGAGACGCGCAGGTTGACCCATTCGACGGGATGGCTGCCCGACGGGTCGTCCCGGTAGCAGTAGCCATAGAGGCCCTCGTGCGCGTCATGAAAGGCAGCGAGCACGTTGGCAGCGAAGTCCTTGTTGACCGGCCCGGCCGGTGCGTCCACACGAACCTCGAACGCCTGCCCGAAGTAGCGCAGGTCGACCGATCGCAGGTAGATCTGCTCGCTGCGATCGAAGCCTTCCCGGTCGAGCGCAGCCGCAGCTTGCGCCTCCAGGTCGGTGTACACCAGCCCGATCTCGGTCAAGTCCAGGCTCCGGTGCGTACGGACATAGGTCTGCACGTAGTCGTTCCTGACGTCGACGGTCAGCAGGCCGAACGCGGAGAGGTTGCCCGGGTCGCGGGGCACAAGCACACCCCGCAGGCCAAGGATGTCCACCAGCCGGCAGGCAAGCAGCGAGCCGGAACCGCCGAAGGTCGCGAGCACGAAGTCGCGGACGTCGAGACCCCGTTTGACGGTCACCTGGCGGATGGCGTTGGCCTGGTTCCATGCCGAGATCTCGAGAATGCCGCTGGCCGCGTCATCCGTGGTCAGGCCCAGCCGCTCCGCCAGTTTGCCGAGCCCATCGGCCGCCGCTGGAACATCGAGTGGAATCTGTCCGCCGAGGAGGTGCGGTGGGATCCGGCCGAGATAGGCCACGGCGTCGGTGACGGTCGGCTCCGTACCGCCGACTCCGTAGCAGATCGGACCCGGATCCGCACCTGCCGAGCGCGGTCCGACCTTGAGGGTTCCTTCCGCTGATACCGACGCGATCGAGCCGCCTCCGGCGCCGACCGTCACAACATCGACCATCGGGATCTTGACAGGATGGCGACCCACCTGGCCCTCGGTGGTGATCGAAGGCTGTCCGCCGACGACTACGGACACATCAGTCGACGTCCCGCCGCCGTCCAGCGTCAGGATCGAGTCGTGCCCCGCGGCCCTGGCGACCAGGGCGGCACCCAAGGCGCCGGCAGCCGGACCCGACAGGATCGTGGTGATGGGCTGGTGGACGACCTCGTCGGCCGACAGGACACCGCCGTTGGACTTCATGACGTAGAACGGCACGTCGCCGAGCTCACTGCTGAGGCGGCCGCGGATGCCGGTGATGTAAGCCGCCACCCGCGGTTTGACGGCGGCATCGACAAGCGTCGTCACCGCACGCTCGTACTCGCGATACTCCCTGAGGACATCGGAGGATACGGAGACGACCGCGGCCGGATGCTCTCGTTGCAAAAGGTCCCGCATCGCATGCTCGTGGGCCGGGTTGGCGTACGAGTGCAGCAGGCACACGCCCAGCGTCGTGATCCCCCGATCAGCGAACCAGCGAGCGACCCCGGCGGCGGCTTGCTCGTCGAACGAGCGGATTTCCTGCCCGCTCGGGTCGAGCCGTCCGGGCACAGTCTTGACCCGGTGCGCGGGGACGATCCGGGGCGGCTTCACCCAGAAGTACGAGTTGCCGTAGCCGTCCGGTACCGACTGGCGGGCGATCTCGAGGACGAACTCGAAGCCCTCAGTTGTGATGAAACCGAGTTCCCCAAGGTCGTCCTGGAGCAGCTGGTTCGTCGCGACCGTCGTACCGTGCGAGATCGCGGTGATGCCGGATGGCTCGGCACCGGTGGTCAGGTCCCTGATCCGGTCAATCGCGGCGAGAAAGCCTTCGGCCGGATCGGCGGGCGTCGAGGGCACCTTCGTGGTGAGGATCCGACCCGTGCCCTCGTCGACGGCCACGACATCGGTGAAGGTGCCGCCGGTGTCGATGCCGATCCTGATCCGCCCCATGTCTGCTGTGTCTATCTGCCGGCGGTTCGGCAACACAAGTACCGCGGCGGCACCGGCGTAAGCGCCGAGCGTCTGGACCGAGGCTTGCAGGCAGTCGCCGACGTGCCGATCGCTACGTGCGCCCGGCAGGGTAGGGCGCGGCCTCGACCTCGATCTCTTCCATCCGGCGGCAATAAAGGCGGTAGCGCCGGCGTGCTTCGCCGTGCCGGCCAGATGCCGCAAGCAAACGGACCAGGCCCAGGTGAGCCTGTTCGTCGAAGGGATCCCGCTCGATCAGTCTGAGCAGATAGCGAGAACGAGCAGCGCTGTCACGGCTGGTCTCGGCGAGCTCGGCCAGCTTCCGCACCACTTCGAGATAAGCCAGCCGTGCCTCTTCGCGCAGATCAACCGCCCAGTCGGGATAGGGATCGTCCTCGAACAGGTCGCCGGTGTAGGCGAGCTCCGCCCGCTCGAGCCGCGCAGTTGCGCTTGCCGCGCGCTCGCGCGCCAGCTTCAGGCCGGCGGCCGCATCCGCGAGGAACCGTTCGACATCGACGTCCACGTGGCCGAGGTCTAGCGCCACCGTGTCGCCGTCGGCACGCAGGTAGCGGTCGGGGGCGCGAGTGTGGTCGGGATCGAGGACGGACCGCAGCGTCGACAGCGCAACGGAGAGCCGGTTCATCGTTCTGGACGGGTCTTCCTCTGGCCAGAGAACCTCCAGTATCTGCTCGCGGTGGGCCGGGCGGCCGCGCTTGGCCACGAGCAGCTTCAGCAGCTCCCGAGCCTTTCTCGACTGCCACGCACCCGCTGGAACGGGGTCACCCTGGCGTGCCACGCGCAGCCCGCCGAGGCATGCGACGGAGACCTCGGGTACATGGCCGCGGCGTAGGTCGCCCAGGAGCGCCTCGGCGCGCGCGGCGAGCTCACGGGCACCGAGAGTGGCCGCGTGGTCGGCTGCGGCCGTCGCCAGCGCGACGTTTTCCGCGGTTGGTTCCAGCTCGGCGAGGACGAGCAGCGCCCGGGTCTCGCCCAGTGGATGCCCCAGCTCGCGCCATTGGTCGACTGCGGTCCTTGCCGCACCTGGATCACCGGTGACCGCCGCGATGATCTCCCTCGCCTCCGCGAGCCCAGCGCGGTCGCGACGCGCTTCTGCCTCCCGAACGGCCTCCTCGGCATGGGTAGCCGCGGCTGCTGGATCGCCGGCGGCGAGGCTAACCGTTGCCGCGGCGATCAGCGCCCGAATCCGGCCCAGGGACGGACCGGCGTCCAGGGCGCGAAGGATCAGCTTGCTCGCGACCCCAGGCTCGTCCGTGGCGAGGAGTGTCGCGAGGCCGGCGAGCGCCGGCACGGTCCCCTGCACATCGTCGACCGGTTCGGCGAGCGATATCGCTCGGGAGTACGACGACCGCGCCGCAGCCCGGTCTCCTCGCAACCGGTGGATATCACCCAGTTCCTGGTACGCGTAGGCGGCCATCGGCGAGCCCAGCCGTTCATAGAGCTGCCTTGCCGCTTCAAGCTCGGCGTATGCCTCGTCGAGGCGGCCGAGCGCGAGCAGCGCTTCGGCTCGGTTCGACAGCGCAATCGCCCGCAGCAGGGCGAAGCCGGCCAGGTCAGCCAGCCGGAGTGCGAGATCGGCCTCGGCGAGCGACTCGGCGACGTCGCCCTCCTCGAGATGCAAGCTCGCACGGTTCGTGTGGATACGTACCAACTGCAGCAGATCTCCGGCAGAGGTCGCATGGTCGAGTGCCCGGAGATAGTGAGCGTCATTGGCGTCTCGGTCCCCGTCCAGCGCTGCGACCATAGCGGAGACGGTGTGCGCGTTGGCCAGCGCGCGGTGGTCGCCGGACGCTCGCGCAGCCGCCAAAGCATCCCCGGCGAGGGAACGGCAGCGTTCGAGATCACCGCGCAACCACCGGGCGCCGGCCGACCAGCTCAGCAACAGGGCGCGGGCGGCAAGGTCGGGGTCGGACTCGTCACCCCCGTCGTACGCCGCCACCGCAGCGTCGAGCTCTCCGCGCAGGTGATGCAGGAGGCCGATACGCCAGGCCAGCCCGGCCGGCACCTTCCGCCGCCCGCGGAGTGCCCGGCGGTAGCACACCATCGCCTCGTCCCACTCGCCGAGCAGAAGCCAGGCCTCACCGGCGAGCGCATCGATGTCCGGTGGCCGCCTGTTGCCGGGAATTACCGCTGCGGCGTCGACGACGGGTCGTACCCGGCCGGATGCCACGAGCTCGGTCCCACGCTGCCGAAGCACTCGGATACACGCGTCAGCGTCACCGAGTTTCGTCCAGTAGGCGAGAGCCTCAGAAGGCTGGCCGGCTCGTTCGTGCCACCGTGCGGCGGCTGCGATGACCTCGGCCCGCTTGTCTTCGGGCAGCGCGTGCCTGGCCTGGACGAATGACCGGAAGAGCGGGGTCAGCCTGATCGCCCCCGCGCGGTCAGGGGCCGGCTCGAAGTAGATGCCGCGGCGTGACGCCGCCGCGATCGCAGTCCGGGGGTCGCGTACTCCGACCGCAGCGGCGATCGCCGCATCGAGGGCGACGAGGGGCTCGGCGCGAGAAAGCAGGTCGAGGACCTGCCGGGGTTCCCTGCCGACGACCTCTTCGGCCACGTAGTCGAGCAGAAGCCCGCCCGGTTCCTCGAGTGTTCCTGGGAGATCATCGAAGCCGTCGCCGTTCGCGACCGCTTCCAGCGCCAGGCGGGTGGCGACCGGCCAACCGGCAGTCGCAGCATGCAGGTCAGCGGCTAGCCCATCAGGGCTGCCGAGGTGTGCGCTCGCCATTAGCTGCGCGGTTTCGTCCGCGGTGAAGGCCAGATCGGCAGCGCCGAGCTCGACCGCCTCGCCGTGCGCGAGTAGCCGCGCCGTCCCGAACCTCGGCGCGTCCCTACCGGCCACCACGAGATGCAGCCGCGGTGGCGCATGTCTGGCGAGAGCGGCGACGAACCGGGAGGCCTCCCTCGCGGTGCCGATCTCTTGTACGTCGTCGAGCACGAGCACGAGACCCCGCGGCAACACGGTGTCCAGCGCTTCGCCGAGCGCCGCCGCGTAGGCCTCGGCCCGGCTCTCATCGTCAGTGCCGAGGCCACGCAGCCGGGTCGCTGCGACGAGAAGATCAGCCGACAAGTCCGGCACCCGCAACTGCAGTGCGTCGACGACATGACGAGCGAGGGCACCGGGCGCGCGGTCGGCTTCCGCGACCGTGTGCCAGACGACGTGAACCCGCTCGGACCACGATCGCAGCAGCGTCGTCTTGCCGTATCCGGCGGCGGCGACGACGAGCGTCAGACGATGCGTGGCCGCCGCATCAAGGCGTGCCTCGAGCCGTGGCCGGCGCAGGACTCCTGCGGCTTCAGACATGGGCACCGCAACCCGGTTGGCTCCCCGTTAACAGCGTGATTGTTTCACCAGAAGGCGACAGGGCGGAGCCCCGGCAAGCGGGTTATTGGCGGGATCAGGACACCAACAGCACGCAGCGGCAAGCCGGAGCATGGTCAGCTCGGCGTCCCCGAGTGGCGTTTCTCGCCGACCCCCTCCCCGCCGCTGTGGGGGTTGGCGAGAAACGCCAGGAGCGCCTCAGCGTCGGAGAAGGTCAGCTCGCGCCCGGTCGCAACATGGGAAGCGACTCCACGCAGTCGGTCCGCACCCGGTTCAGCGCCGACCAGAACCCGTACGACGAAGGTGTCCACGAGGCCCCATCCTCGCGGCTGCGCTTAAGCCAGCCTTAAGACCGGGGTTAACCCGCACTGAAGAGTCGGCATCCGTCAGTCCTCGCCGGTCAGCCGCCTGCCGTTCGCCTGCACCTGGCCACGCCCTCCGGGCACGGCCGGCTGCCGTGGTCCTTAGCGCGCGGCCATCTCCTGGTCAGCTGCCCCGCCGGTCCGCTCGGTCATCCCCACGTTGAAGCGCTCGAGCAGAGCGGCGAAGGAGACGAGGTCGGCTTCCGGCCAGGTCTCGAGCAGCGAGCGAAGCACTCCACGGCGCTCACCACGGACCAGCTCGAGCGTCGTACGCCCCTCCTCGGTCAGCTCGAGGAGCTGGGCCCGGCGGTCTGCGGGATCCACTGCCCGCCGGACCAGCCCGTCCTGCTCCAGTCCCTGGACCTGGCGGGTGATGGTGGATGGGTCGAGCCCGAACGCGAAGGCGAGGACGCCGGACCGCTGGGGTCCGTCGTCATAGATCTTGGCGAGGATCGAATACGACGGCCGGTCCAGATGATGGCCGCGTACATCGTCGACCCGGAACCTGAGCGCACGCCGGATGAGGGTGGTCAGCTCCCGTTCGATGTGCTCGACCGGCGAATCCATCCTGACCTCCCACATTGTTGTATGACGCATCTATACCAGATCTCTGGCGGCCAGACTCTTACTTTCATGCCCTCTCAACCCCTCGGCCGATCGTGGGGAGGCTGATCGACCAAGGATCGGACCGTGTCTGCGACAGTAGATCGCCGAAGGGAGAACCGAGGGTGAATCAGCGGGAGATCACCGCGCGGGTCGGGCTCGGGCTGGCCGCACTCGGCCGGCCGGCCTACATCAACGCTGGCCGCAATGAGGATCTCGGGCCGGACCGCAGCGTCGCGCAAATGGAACGGCGGAGCCACGAGGTGCTGGACACCGCGTACGAGGCCGGTGTGCGTTATGTCGACGTCGCCCGGTCGTACGGGCTGGCGGAGGCCTTTCTCAGCTCCTGGCTGGGCAGCCGTGACATCCCCCTCGGTGCGTTGACCGTGGGATCCAAGTGGGGCTACGTCTACACCGGCGGCTGGCGGATGGACGTCGACGTCCACGAGGTGAAGGACCACTCGGTCGGTACATTCAGGCGCCAACTCGAGGAGACGCGCGAGTTGCTCGGCGACTGGCTGACGCTCTACCAGATCCACTCGGTGACCGCAGACGACGACACATTGGATGATCGGGCGCTGCTCCGCGAGCTGTTGCGGCTGCACGACGATGGCCTGAGGGTGGGACTGACCGTCAGCGGACCGCGCCAGGCGGAGGCGGTGTGGCGAGCGCTCGAGGTCGAGGAGGACGGTAGGAATCCGTTCTCGTCCGTCCAGGCGACATGGAATCTTTTCGAGCCGTCGGTCAGCCCGGCGCTCGCCGACGCAAGCGGGCATGGGTGGACGGTCATTGTGAAGGAAGTGCTGGCGAACGGCCGGCTAACAGCCCACGACGGCCCACGCGCGGCGGTCGATCCGCTCGGCAGTGTCGCCGCCCGCCACCGTGTCGGTGCGGATGCCGTCGCGCTCGCCGCCGCGCTCGCGAACCCGTGGGCGTCCACCGTCCTGTCCGGCGCGGCCACCAGCAGTCAGCTGCTGAGCAACCTCATCGCAACGACGGTTAAGCTCACCACGGACGAGCTGGCGGAGCTGGGCTCGTTGGCCGAGACACCGGAGAACTACTGGGCGGCGAGAAGCGCCCGGCCGTGGACCTGAGCGAAACACCGCCTGTGCGTCCCGTCCCATCGGCAAGGGAGCTCGGCTCGTTCGCCGATAAGCAGGCCGCCGACCCAGCCACGCCACAATCGGGGGATCCCTTCTACTGATCGGTGACCTGGAAACGCACCTCACCCCGGTCGCTGACGTCAGCGTCGAGCGCCTTGTCGTCCAGCGCCACCGCAGCATCGCTGTCCAGGTAGACACGCACACCTTCGCTCTCGACAAGCTGATCGCCTGGCTGCGGCCCAGCGGACAGGGAGATGGCCAGCGGCGGTCCTGCCTCGGTGGGCGAGGCTGCAATGCGCAGGCCTGTCTCATCGGGCAGATCCGGCTGGGCCGTCAGATTGCGGATCGCGCTGACAGCGTCGTTGGTAAGCGTGAGCATCGAAATTGCCTCCAGTACCTAGTCCCAACCCGGGCCGAGCCTGGGCATCCAGAGGTGCTCTGCCCAGCGAGCCGAGGCCGGCTTCGCGGCCCAAAGTCCTGCCCCATGCCCAGCCGGAACCGGCCAAAACAGACTTCGCGTGGTGATTTCGACGGATCAATCGGCAGCCTCGGCGGGCCGGGGGTGTTCCATCCACCATTCGGTGAAGCTGTCGGCATGGAAGTCATCGGCGAATCTGATCACCCACAGGTTGCTGAACGTCTGCCGTGCGGCGCGGTAGATCGTCGTGCCCTCGATCACGGCTAGCTCAGAGGTGATCGCAACCGGACTACTCCATGAGAAGGTCGTGTCTCCGGGCTCATCCTTATTGGCGAGCCACCAACTGACGATCTGCGCGCGACCTCGCCACGGCGCAGCGTAAGGCTCGGTGCGATACTCCGCGTCCTCGGTGAACAGGGCGGCGATGTCATCGGGGTGATTGGAATTCCATGCCCGCACGTAGCCCTCGATCCAGGTGTGGACCCGGTCGTCGTTGGTCATGGACCGATCCTGGCAGAGCGGCGCGCGCGGATCGACGCCGCGCGAACCGGAGTGCGCTCGGCCGTGCCAACGCTTGGCACGCTCACTCGTACATGACGTAATCGGGCTTGGGACGCAGCCTCAGCACTTGCGACGGCGTCATCAGCGTCCCCTGGCGACGATCTTCGACGAAAAAGAGCTTGAAACCGGCATGGAACTGGCGCGGCATCCCAGTCGTGAGCTTCCGCCATGTTGTTTCCTTCGCGCCACGCGAGCCAATGCCGTCCACGGACTTGATGACGACCACGCCGCGATGACGGCGCAAATCCCGCTGATCGTCGACGACGGAGGCCGCGACCTGGTGGAAGACCAGCACCTTCTCCGGCAGGTCGTTGGCGGCCACGATCCTGGACAGATAGCGAGCGACGGCGTCGAGCTCCGCGCCCGTGGTCCAGCCGTAGACCTCGCCTGGGATCTGACCGCTCCCCACCGCCCATTCCGGGTCGAGCGCAAGCCCGACGTCGGGCTTTCGCAGCCACTTCTCGTACGCCTTGACCTCGGGCAGGAAGTCTGCCCTGCCAGGCTGGATGTTGAGCAGCAGCAGAGCCCGATGCCGGCGAGCAGCCTTGAGGTAGCGATCGATCAGATCGTCATCGGCCCGGACCCGGTAGCGGCCGTCCTTGGTCGGGAAGCTGGTCGCGACGGTGGCGATGAGCTCGAAGACCGGCAGGATCTCCCGGCCATCGGAGTACGGTCGGGCCCGCTTGATCAGCTCCGCCCCGCGGGCGTCCAGGTCACCGATGCCGAGCCGGCCGAGGGCCTCGCTGCCGGCCCGACCGGCATAGCCGACAAGGCGGTAGTGCGGGAAAAGCGTGCGACCTCCGCGCGGCAGCTCAAGCCTCGGCGGTGCAGTCGTGCTCTGGCTGGGCATTGCGGATTCGATCGACGTGGGTGCCGACCGAGGCGGGGGGTCTTGCCCTTGCGGGCTCGCGCAACCGGCTGCGACTGCTAAAGCTGCGGCGCAACCGGCTACCAGGCGAACTCGTTTCGCCAGCACGGCGGACCAGTCCAGCAGCAATGTGCACGACCGCGCAAACCGGGGTGTGAAAGGCACGCACCTCGCCGTCATTCACCACCCATCGTCTGGAGAGTCCGGAAATCTCCGCCTAATCCGGTCGGGTGTTTCGAGTCCGCCAGAAGACGCATAAGACGCCCTGTCTGCGGTAGGTAGAGAGGCTTGCGGCAACACGAATGAGGAGACAGCCATGGCACAGCAGATTCACGAGGTCATGACGGGCATACCTGTCGCCCTGGAGCGGAACCAGTCCTTGGTCGATGCGGCCCGGATGATGCGCGACGCGGCCATCGGGGACGTCCTCGTCACCGACAACGGCCACCTGGTCGGAGTCCTGACCGACCGCGACATCGTCGTGCGATGCGTCGCCGAGGCGCGTGATCCTGGTATGGCGACCGCCGGCGAGTGCTGCAGCTCCGACCTTGTCACGATCACGCCTGACGATGACGTCGACAAGGCGGTCCAGCTGATGCGCGAGCGCGCGGTACGTCGTATCCCGGTGGTCGAGGACGGAAAAGCCGTCGGCGTGATCTCGATCGGGGACCTGGCCATCGAGCGTGACGAACGTTCGGCCCTTGCCCTGACCGATATCAGTGCGGCTCCACCGAACGACTAGATAAAGACGACTAAATAGGTGGGAAGGTGACCGACCCGCCTTAGCGCGGCTAAGGGATGATCTGTCGCCCCGGTCGGGATGGGCACGGCGACGCAGCCGTGCCCATCCGCCTGTCCGCGCTTTCTGGTATCCGTCGCCTCTACGTTCCGGTCAGCCCCGTCCCTCCGTTCGCGAAGGAACCATGCCGCTCGCACGAGGTGCCACCCCGCGGCGAAGGCGTCTTTCCAGCACGACCGATCTGGACCAGCCCACCTGTGTCCTCAAACCCGAGCAAAACGGCCGGCGCTCCCCACCGCGCCCGATTGGGGTGCTTTCCTATGGGTGTACGTCACCGAATTCTTGACTACAAGCCGTAGTTGACTGACTCCGGAGAAGTGCGATCAATGGGATTACCGATATTGTCGCTTTCGGCGGAGTCAACCCCGGCTGGGCGGTCGGGCGATGATCGTCCCCGATGTCACCCGTTCGGCGGAGTATGACCGAGCCGGCCATCAGACACTATTCACGCCTAAGTGAATCGACGAAACGGCGATAGGGAGCTGAGGTGAACGAAGCGCAGCGACTGCAAGAGCGACTCGACGCCTACCGCACTCTGCATCGCACGATCCAGCTCCTCAACACCAACACGGCGCGGGATCTCGCCGCGACCCTGCAGGCAGTGGTCGACGGTGTGGTCGAATCCGTCGGCTTCCAGATCGCCGCGGTCAACCTCACCTCGGACGGCATGCTCGAGGTCGCCGCAGTCGCCGGCCCCGATGAGGTCAAGAAGGAGCTCGAAGGTCAGGTAGGCAGCCGGGCAGCATGGGAGGAACTCCTCAGCTCCGCTGAGGCGTGGGGCACCCTCCGCTACTTCTCGCTGCACCAGACGAACCTCGGCGACGTACCGTCGTGGACGCCCACCGCCGATCCGTCGGACGATCCGGACGCGTGGCATCCGGAGGACTGCCTCGTCGCACCGCTGTACTCGCCCGAGGGGGAGCTGGTCGGGGTGCTGTCCGTCGACCTGCCAGTCGACGGCAGGAAGCCCGGACCGCTGCAGCGAGAGCTCCTCGAGATGCTGGCGGCGCAGGCCGCCATCGCGATCGATAACGCTCGCCTGCACGCGGCGCTCGTGCAGTCGGTTGACGAGCTCAGGGCGAGCGCGGAAAGCTTCCGGCTCGCTTTCGAGAACGCGCCCAGCGGCATGGCAATGCGCTCCCTGCGTCCGAACGACCGCGGCCAGCTGATGCGCGTCAACGCCGCACTGGGAGAACTGCTCGACTATCCGACGCGGGATCTTCTCAAGCTCGGCCTGCTGGCCATCGTCCATCCGGACGATCGGGCGATGCTTAGCGACGAAGCCGACCTCGGCCGGGTCGAGCTGCGAATGCGGCGGCGAGACGGCACACATCTGTGGGTCTCCGCGAACAGCTCCATCGTGCACGACGCCGAGGGGCACCCCGACTTCCAGCTCATCCATGTTCACGACGTGAGCGACCGGCGGGCACGAGAGCTCAAGCTCGCGCACCGGGCGGCGCACGATCCGCTGACCGGACTGCCTAACCGCTCAGAGCTGCGCACTCGCCTTTACGCGATGCTCGGCAGCAGCGTGCCTGTGGTTGTCCTCTTCTGCGACCTCGATGACTTCAAGCAGGTGAATGACACTTACGGGCACGACGCCGGGGACGCGGTCCTGATCGAGATCGGACGGCGGCTTCGGATGCACGTTCGGGAGAACGACACGGTCGCCCGGCTTGGCGGCGACGAGTTCGTCATCGTGCTCCGTGACCTCGACACCACCGACGCACACGACCTCACCGAGCGGCTGGCGGAGGCGGTCAGCCGGCCGGTCAACTACGAAGGCCACGTGATCACGGTGAGCGCAAGCATCGGCCTGGGCGCCTCAGCACCGGCGTCCACCGTCGACCAACTGTTGCGCGAGGCGGACAAGGCGATGTACCGCGCAAAGGGCGATCGCGTCCGCCCGCTCGCCACCCGACCCGACCGGCGTGCCCCCACTCCGCTCGCCCACTAGCCAGCGCACCCCCTCGCATGAAGGGCGCCTCCACCCGATAGGTACGGGTGAAGGTGCCCCTTCATGCGTGACGGGTTCGAGTTACCAGCACCTTCATAAGATGCCGCCGTGGGTGAGTGTGTAGAAGGCGACCGCGGCAGCAGCGGCCACGTTGAGCGAGTCCACCTCACGTGCCATCGGGATCCGGACACGAACATCCGCGCTGGACATCCAGCGCTTCGACAGCCCGGCCCCTTCGGCGCCGAATAGCAGCGCGACCCGCTCCAATCCCCGCGTATCAAGCGCTCCGATCGGGATCGCCCCCGGATCCGGCGTCAGGGCAAGCACTCGGAAGCCGGCCCCGCGCAGCCGCTGCGGCACGCCGTACCAATCGTCGAGACGCGTGTACGGCACCGCGAAGACGGCACCCATGGACACCTTGACCGAACGCCGATAGAGCGGGTCAGCGCAGCGAGGTGCCAACAGGATCGCATCCATACCAAGCGCCGCCGCAGCACGAAAGATCGCGCCGATGTTGGTGTGATCGTTGATGTCCTCGAGGACGACGACACGGCGAGATGCCTCGAGAAGGTGCTGTAGGGGTGGCAGCGGCAGCCGCACCATCGCGGCGAGCGCACCCCGATGGACATTGAACCCGGTCACCTGTTCCAGCAACTCCGGCTCGCCGACGTACACCGGCGCTTCGATCGAGTCGACGAGATCTGCCATCGCGATCCGCCACTTCTGGTCGAGCAGCATCGACCGCAGCGGATACCCGGCGGCGATCGCTCTCCTGATGACCTTCGCCCCCTCGGCAACGAACAGCCCCTCGGCCGGCTCTCGGCTGCGACGCAACTCCACGTCGGTCAGCGCGACGTAGTCGGCCAGGCGCGGGTCTCTCGGATCGGTAACCCCGACGACGCTCATCGAGCTGACCCGTCACCTGTGGCCGGGCCTGGCCATCGCGACTACATCGCCGATGACGATCACGGCTGGCGGCCGTACGCCGGACTCCGCGGCGGCGGTCGCCGCGGTGTCCAGTGTCGCGTCGACCACCCGCTCCCGCTCAGTCGTGCCACTCTCGATGATGGCGACCCGCGTCGACCCGTCGCGGCCGTGCTCGACCAGCACCGATGCGATGGCGCGGAGCTGCTCCACCGCCATCAGGAGGACGAGCGTGCCTCTGCCGCGGGCGAGGGCGGACCAGTCGACCTGCGAACGTGGGTCTCCGGGCGGCAGATGTCCGGCGACGAAGCTGACCTCCTGGGCCACCCCGCGGTGGGTGACCGGGATGCCCGCCGCCGCGGGCACGGCGATCGCGCTGGTTACGCCGGGCACAACGGTGTACGGAATGCCGGCGGCTACGCAGGCCGCGACTTCTTCATAGCCCCGGCCGAAGACGAAGGGATCGCCACCCTTGAGCCGCACCACGACCTGGCCTGCGCGGGCTCTGGCCACGAGCAGGGAGTTGATGTCCTCCTGAGTAGCCGCGCGGCCACGTGGGATCTTGGCGACGTCGATGACCTCAACCTGTGGCGGGAGCTCATCCAGCAGCGCCTGCGGGACGAGACGGTCCGCCACGACGACGTCGGCGGCGGCCAGCGCGCGCCGCCCCCGTACCGTGATCAAGTCCATGTCGCCCGGCCCCGCACCGACCAAGATCACCTGTCCGGCGCTGGTCTTGTCGGCAGGCGATTCACCGGTATGCCCCGCCGTGCCGGTTGCCACGGACGGCTGGCTGGAGCTCCGGAGTGCGCCCGCCGAACCGGACGATTCCGCAGCGGGCGCATCGCCCTCAGATACCGGAACAGATACCGGACCGCGGAATTTGGGGGCGGCAATCGACCCGTCGCGCAGCCGCTCGAGCGCGCCGTCACGTACGGCCGCTGCCCGGCGTGGGTCCCCGCCGCCGAAGACCGCGAGTGTCACGTCGTCGTGCCTGCCGATAGCAGGTGTCCACGCACTGGCGGACGCCGCGTCGTCGGACCGTACACAGAAGATCCGGCGTGCTGCGGCCTCCGCGGCGACCGCGGCATTGGCAGCCGGATCGTCGGTACAAGCGTGGACGTACCACGCACCGTCTAGATCGCCGTTCTGGTACGCCCGCGGCAGCCACCTGAGCCGTTCGCCTGCAGCCATCGCTTCAAGCGACGCCGTGACGTGCGGTGAGATAAGGAGCACGTCGGCCTTCGCTGCCAGCAGACCACCGATGCGTCGCTGCCCGACCGCGCCGCCGCCGACAACGACCACCAGACGGCCGGCAAGGCGGAGCCCCACGGGATAGACCGTCGCGTCGACGGGTCGATGATTGCCCTTGCCGGACCGCATGTGCAGCTCACGCCTTCTCAGTGACACCAGCAGCATCGAAGGTGGCGACATCGTGCAGGGCACGGACCGCGCTCTGGACGATCGGCAGCGCCAGCAGAGCGCCGGTGCCCTCGCCCAGCCGCAGTTCGAGCTCGATCAAGGGACTCAGGCCAAGGTGCTTCAAGGTGATTGCATGTCCAGGCTCGGCCGATCGGTGGCCTGCGACGCAGGCAGCGAGCACATCGGTGGACAACCCGGCAGCGACAAGTGCGGCTGCACCTGCTGTGACGCCGTCGAGGATGACCGGGATCCGGGCGGCGGCAGCGCCCAGAAGGAAACCGGCCAACGCCGCGTGCTCGAGACCGCCGACCGCCGCGAGGGTGCCGATCGGGTCTGCCTGATCCGGCTTGTGGACGGCCAGTGCGCGCCGGACGACCTCCACCTTGCGCTCGTAGGTCACATCGTCGATGCCGGTCCCGCGGCCGGTGACAGCCGCCGCCTCCCGCCGGGTGAACGCAGCGATCAGCGCGGCTGACGCGGTCGTGTTCGCGATGCCCATATCACCGGTAAGCAGGCAGCGGTAGCCGGCTCCTGCCAGCTCTGCAGCCACCTCAATTCCGGTCTCGATCGCGGCCTCTGCCTCCGGTCTCGTCATGGCAGCGCCGACAGTCATGTCGACGGTTCCCGGGCGGATTTTCCTGATGAGCAGGCCGGCGCCGGCGTCCGCCGGCAGCATCCCGGCAACGCCGACATCGATAACCCGGACAGTGGCGCCCGTCTGCCTCGCAAATGCGTTGACGACGGCACCGCCAGTGACGAAATTCGCCACCATCTGAGCCGTGACCTCCTGCGGCCACGGCGTCACACCCTGAGCGTGAACGCCATGGTCGGCGGCGAAGATCGCGACGACCGCTGGTTCAGGGATCGGTGGCGGGCAGGTCCCGGCCAGTCCGGCGAGCTGAACCGAAAGATCCTCGAGGATGCCCAAAGAGCCCGGCGGCTTAGTCAGCCGGGACTGCCGCTCGGCAGCAGCGGCCTGCGCCCTGCTGTCGAGGGGGTGGATGGTGGCGATCGTGTCGGCGAGCCGGGTCATCGGCGGGACCTTCCGCTACGTCGGTACGAGTACGGGCTAGCGGAACGTACCCACTGGACCGCGCTCGGGCAATCTAGTCACCGGGCCCGGGACCCGGCGGATAGAGCCGCTGTGCTCGCAGGGCCAGGCGCTTCGTGCCGGTCCTCCACCGTACAGAAGGTCAGGTATTAAACGGGTAAGGAAGGGCGCTGACCTGCAGCTTCTCTCGTCGCCACGAGCGGCTCGGCCTCCAACCGCAGAGGCGAGACCGCTCCTGCGACTTCCTCTACCGCCAGGAGTAATCCATCGGAGCTGGTTCTACCCGCGCCGCATCGTTACCGCAGGTGTAACCACAGAGACCGGCTCGGTCAGCAGCGGTCCGCTGGGATCAGACGAGGGCGGCGTCGAGGGTGATCGTCGTACCGGTCAGTGCCTGGCTCACCGGGCAGCCGGTCTTCGCGCCCTCGGCGGCGGTCGCGAAGTCTTCGGCCGAGATCCCGGGCACCGAACCGCGCACGGTGAGGTGGATGCCGGTGATGCCCTCGCCGGGCTGGAAGGTGACATCCGCCCTAGTGTCGATCGACGTGGGCGGGGTGCCGGCCTGCGCGAGCGCATGCGCCAGCGCCATGGAGTAGCACGACGAGTGCGCAGCCGCAATGAGCTCCTCCGGACTGGTTCGACCGTTCGGTGTTTCGGCCCGCGACGCCCAGGTGACCTCGAACGTCGCGAGTCCAGACGAGTCGAGCGAAACCTTGCCGCCTCCTTCGAGGAGCGAGCCCTCCCAGTGGGCGTTGGCGGTGCGGGTCGTTGCCATGCGATACCCCTCTCGTCCGTGCGGTTCCTGCGCTTGTCCCATCCTGCCCGTACACGATCGAAACGGCGACAAGGCCCCATGCAGCTGGGGCGTCTCGGTCGCGCTGCGTGTGTCGAGGCGGACGCCGTACTAGGTGGCCGGCGGGGTCTCGGACGTCGGCGCCTGACCGTTGGGCTCGGCACCGGTCACCTTCGGGAGCACGCTCCCGAGGCCCTTGAGCGCCTCGCCCAGCTCACTGGGCACGATCCAGACCTTGTTCGAGTCGCCCCTAGCGATCTCGGGAAGCATCTGGAGGTATTGGTAGGCGAGCAGCTTCTGATCCGGATTGCCGCTGTGAATGGCACCGAAAACCTGCCGGATCGCGTTCGATTCACCCTCGGCTCGCAGCACCTGTGCCCTGGCGTCACCCTCGGCGCGCAGGATCGCCGCCTGCCGCTCACCTTCCGCGGTGAGGATCTGGGACTGCTTCACGCCTTCGGCGGTGAGAATTGTGGCGCGCTTGTCGCGGTCGGCGCGCATCTGCTTCTCCATCGCGTCCTTGATCGTCATCGGCGGATCGATCGCCTTGAGCTCGACCCGGTTGACACGGATGCCCCACTTGCCGGTTGCCTCATCAAGGACGCCGCGCAGGGCCCCGTTGATCTCCTCGCGGGACGTCAGTGTCTTCTCCAGATCCATAGCGCCGGCCACGTTACGCAGTGTCGTGACGGTCAGCTGTTCGACACCTTGGATGTAGTTGGCGATCTCGTACGTCGCCGCCTTGGGGTCGGTGACCTGGAAGTAAATGACTGTATCGATCGAGACAACCAGGTTGTCCTGGGTGATGACCGGCTGTGGCGGGAAGGACACGACCTGTTCCCGCAGGTCGATCAGCGGCTTGAGGCGATCGATGAACGGAATCAGCAGGCTCAACCCGGCGTTGAGGGTGCGCTGGTAGCGCCCGAGCCGTTCGACGATCCCGGCGTGCGCCTGCGGCACGATCCGGACCGCCCGTACCAGCGTCACCAGCACGAAGAGCGCTACGACGCCGATCAAGATATACGCGATCACCTAAGACTCCTTGTCCGAAGCCCGATTACAGTCCGAGGCCGGTCGACCTCAGAGGACGAGCGCTGTCGCACCGTCGATCTTTACTACGTCCA
The DNA here is from genome assembly GCA_036560395.1 of Actinomycetes bacterium. GTDB lineage: Bacteria > Actinomycetota > Actinomycetes > JAKEEW01 > JAKEEW01 > DASYTV01. Next base: position 24,694 of record DATBRJ010000083.1, read on the forward strand.
CGGTCTGGCCCGGTTCAATCACCGACTCGCCGTCATAGGTCCGGGCCGACCACACCTCGCCGGCGAGCTTGATGCGTCCACGATGTGCGTCGACCTGTTCGAGGACCAGTGCCTTCGATCCGACGAGTGCGTCGACGCCGGTCCTGATCGACGGCGCTGGATAGAGGTGCCGCTTAGCGACCGGCCTTACAACGACGAGGCCTGCCAAGGACACCCCCGCGAAGATCAGGACTTGCCCGAGGACATTGACACCCACCAACCCGGCGACGGCAGCGGCGGCAGCGCCGGCGGCCAGCATGGCGAGGATCAGCGTCAGGCTGAGCATCTCTGCGACGACAAGCACAACCGCCGCGATGACCCACCAAACCCAGGCATCCACATAACTGATCGTACGGTTCCGTGACCCGCCATACGAGAGGGTTCCGCTACGGCGTGACGGCCCGCGGACAGATCGTTACCCGTACCGAGCCAGGTCGTCCGCAGCCGCCTCACCAGCGGCTTCAGCGGTCGCTTCCGCGGTGGCTCCGGTTGCGGCGCGAGCAGTCCAGCGGTGGCCGTTGCGGTCGAGGACGAGCGGCAGCCCGAAGGTCGCGGAGAGGTTCGGCGCGGTTAGCATGACCTCGAGCGGGCCGGCGGCGATCAGGCGCCCCTCGCGCAGCATCAGCACGTGCGTGAATCCTGCCGGAATTTCCTCTACATGGTGGGTGACGAGAACTAGAGTCGGTGCGTAGGTGTCGGAGGCCAGCACGCCCAGCCGCCTGACCAGGTCTTCACGTCCGCCGAGATCCAGCCCGGCCGCAGGTTCGTCGAGCAGCAGCAGCTCGGGGTCCGTCATCAAGGCGCGGGCGATCTGAACGCGCTTGCGCTCCCCCTCCGACAAGGTACCGAAGGTCCGCTCCGCGAATCCGGCCATGCCGAGCTGATGCAGCAGATCGAGCGCACGGTTGTCGTCCAGGCGGTCGTACGCCTCCCGCCACCGGCCGACGACGGCGTACGAGGCGGTTCGTACGACGTCGAGGACGCGCTCGTTCGGCGGTACCCGCTCGGCAAACGCGGCACTGGCGAGCCCGATCCTGGGTCGTAGCTCGAACACATCGGTCGTGCCGAGCACCTCGCCGAGGATGCCAGCCACACCGTTGGTCGGATGAATGTGTGCGGACGCGACCTGCAGCAACGTCGTCTTGCCGGCGCCGTTCGGCCCGAGGATGATCCAGCGATCGCCCGCGGCCACCGACCACGTGATCGAGTCAAGCAGGCGCTTATCGCTGCGCACGACCGTTACGTCAGCCAGCTGAAGTACGTCACTCATCACGCCGCTGCGCTCTCCTGTTGCCGACGGAGGAAGAACCGGAACCACTACCGGCGACCCGCGTCATGAAACCTATCGGGCGGGCGTTCCATCGCCGCCCGGCCGCCCGGCAACCCGCCTGGCGTAACCGCAACCGTGGACAGCGAGCCGGGAACAATTCGGGCATCGCTTGAAAGGGTGGTCAGCCAGATGCAACAGCACCTTCAGACTGGCTAGCGGGCCAATCGCTGGTGCCTCTTCCTATCGGCGAGCATCCACTGCTGGCAGGAGTACGGGGTGGTACGGGGATCTCGCGGGATGAAGGCGCGAGGTTGGAATTCCCGACATGAGCCATTTAGTCCCGTGCGACTCGCCCGAGATCCCAAGCATCGGAACCTGGTATTCCTACACTGAGTCTCACTCACGGCACCGGGGGTCGAGTGACAGTGGTAGCGGTCTTAGGACTAATGTGCATGCCGCCACGTACGGCTGCCGGGTCGATGGCCAACGAACTCACCGGAGCCGCATCCGATAAGTGGCATGGAGGGAACCGCATGCTCGCTGATAGTCAGTTCGGGACCGGGCAGGTGTTCTGGTCCATCCTCTGGTTCTTTCTCTTCTTCCTCTGGCTGTGGCTGCTGATCATCGTCTTTGGCGATATCTTCCGCAGCC
>DATBRJ010000084.1:0-4825 GCA_036560395.1 Actinomycetes bacterium
TTAGAAAGGATCGCCACACAACACCGTCGCGGCGCCGGATCGAGCCGAGCATGGCACGACTGTGCATCCAGACCGGTCAGGAGTCCGGTGATCAGGGCGTGGTTCATGCCACAGATGAGAGGCGGAAATCGCTCAGACAGGGCATGGAATGGACAGTTCCGCATCCGTACCACGGAGCCGTCCAGGTATGGCTCGTACCCGAGGTCGTTGAGCGCCTCCATGATCGTTTCCCGTCGAGCATCCGAGTCCTCGGTCGCAACATCGGCCTGCCGCTGCCTCCCGGCCTGCTCCCCCATCTCGCGGGCCGCAGCCTGGAGACTCAGATCGGCCCCGGCCTGCTCGACGGTCTCTGCCAGCAGCGCCGCGGCGGTCTCGTACGCTCGCGGCGGCACACTCGCCGTGGCCTCACCGTCTGCCCGGCGATAGAGCTTGGCAGGCCGGCCCGCGCCGGGTCCGGTACGCCCGCTCAGCCGCCGGAATGTCACCTCCAAGAGTCCTGCCTCGGCAAGCTTGTCCAGGTGAAAGGCCGCCAGCCCGCGCTGTATCTCAACCGCGGAGGCCGCCTCGTGCCGACCCACGTCATGATCTTGCGCAATGACATACCGATACAGGGCCGCCCGTATTGGGTCCTGCAGCAAACCCAACCGCGTCACACCGGCCTCGAAGGTGTTAGATCCCACGTGCCAATGCTAGAACCAAAACTCGCTTCTCTTAGAAGAGCGAGCCGCGTAGCTTCCGGCCTAATCGAGAGCGGCCGGGCCTAATGATGTAGGAGCGGACCACGTAGGCGGCGGCGACCACTTCGTTTGGTTCCAGCGGCGAGTCGTTCCGAGCTGGCCGCGGCGCGAAGGTCGGTGCCGCACTCACGTGCCCGGTGGGCTGAACTGCGTCGGCCCACCGGGCACATCGTCCCGCTAGGTGCTCGCTGAGGCGGCGCTGGGTAGGGCGGTCGGGGGGTCCGTCGAGGTAGTCGGTCAGTCGTAGTCGCGGATGACCCGCACGTTGAGGGCGACCATCAGCACCCCGAGCACCGCAACGACACCGAACCCGCGCGCCAGTGGCTCCCAGGCAAGGTCTTGCAGGACGAGCCAGCGCATGGCCTCCATCACGTAGGTGACCGGGTTCAAGGTCGCCGCGATCTCCATCGGTCGGGTCAGCATGTCGCGGGGCACGAAATTCGGCGTAAGGAACAGCAGTGGGAAGAACACGAGCCCGCCGGAGTTCGTGGCCGCGGCGCTGCGGGTCTTGAGCGCGATGAGCTGCATGAAGCCGGAGAAGACGACGGCCCACAGTGAGGTCAGCAGGACCAAGAGCACGAAGCCGACCGGTCCGCTGGCGATCGAGACCCCGAACGGCAGCGCCACGATCACAAGGACGGTCGTGATCGCCGCGCTCTTGACGAACTCCGCGAGCAGGCGCCCGAGGACGAGAGCGCTGCGGGATACCGGTGCCGCCCGCAGCTTGTCGAAGTAGCCGCCCTCGATGTCCTCGACGAGGAAAAGCGCTGCTGTGCCGAACGATGCCGCCAGCAGCAGCGAGATCGGCAGCTGGAAGGCGGCGTATGTCTGTCCGTGCAGGAACCCCGTCGAGTCCGACGGGAAGATCTTGCCTGCCTGCCCGAAGTTGACGATCAGGAAGAACACCGGGATGAACAGCGTCGGAGCCAACGCCTCAGGTGTACGCCAAGCCTCCCGCAGGGACCGCCCGCCGAGGATGTTCGCTTGCTGGACGGCGCTCATGCCGACACCTCCTGAACCTCGCCAGCGGCCCGCTCGCGCGTGCGACCCGTAGCGTCCAAGAACACTTCGTCCAGCGTGGGATCCGTGTCCAGGCCGCGGCGCTGTCGCAGCTCGGCCTTGAGCTGCTGCGGTGTCCCCTCCCGGACGATGAGCCCGCCATCGATGATTGCGAGCCGGTCGCACAGCTGGTCGGCCTCCTCGAGGTATTGAGTCGTGAGGAAGATCGTGGTCCCACGTGCGTTGATCCGCCGCAGCTCGTCCCACACGGTAAGGCGGCTCGCCGGGTCGAGGCCGGTCGTCGGCTCGTCGAGGAACAGCACCTCGGGCTCGTGGACGAGCGCTGAAGCGAGGTCAAGACGACGCTTCATCCCGCCTGAGTAGCCCTTGATCCGCCGGTCTCTCGCCTCAACCAGATCGACCAGCTCGAGCAGCTCGCCAGCCCGTCGCTCCGCGTGTGCTGCCGAACTGCCGAACAACCTCGCCTGCAGGACTAGCAGCTCACGCCCCGTCTGGCGCGGATCCAGCCCGGCCTCTTGCAGAGCCACGCCGATCCGCCGCCGCGCGCCGTCAGGGTCGGCCGACACGTCGATCCCGGCGACACGCGCCGTGCCCGAGGTGATCGACAAAAGCGTCGTCAGCATCCGAACTGTCGTCGACTTGCCGGCACCGTTCGGTCCCAGAAACCCGAAGACCTCACCGATCCCAACCTTCAAGTCCACGCCGCGAACCGCGTCCACCGTCTCTGCGCGGCTGCGGTATTGCTTGACGAGGCGCTCAGCCTCCACCGCCAGCTCCATGTCGGAGACCGTAGTCGCGCCTGCCGACAATCCGTACTCCCCCGCGGTCCCACCCGCATCCGCGGTCGCGCTCCGGTGATACCGATCCTGTGCTTCGTTCATGGGCAGCCTCCTAGCCTTGGGGTCCTCCTAAGTCAGACCGCTGGGCGCCGCCAAACTCATCGGCCCCGGATCACCGCGGATCTCGGGGGGCATACGGGTCGTCCCCCGTAGACCGGATGAAGTGACGGACTTCGCGGTTGAACCGCAGCGGCGCCTCGACACAGCTGACATGGCCGACACCGGGCAGAACGACGAGACGTGATCCGGGAATGGCGGTGTGAAGGGCTTCCGCGATCGGGATGGGGGCTCGCCTGTCGCGGTCTCCGTAGAGCAGCAGCGTGGGCGCGTTTACCCGGGCAAGAACATCCCGCAGGTCCGCCTCGGCCGAGGCGCGCGCCATGATTCGGAATCCCACCGGGCTGAAGCTACGCATGCTCTTAGCGAACTCCGCGACCCCCGCGGACTCCGCGTCGCAGAACATGGACGGGATCATCGCGTCGACAAACTCCTGCGGCGGAAGCTCGGCCGCGCGCAGGCAAAATCGCAACCGCTCCTCAGTCTGCTCTGGACTCAGGGATCCGGTCCACCCCGCATAACCCCCCGCCAGCACCAGCGTCCGCGGAATATCCGGATGCCGCCTGAACAGCTCGAGGGCGACCACTCCTCCGAACGACAATCCGACGATGTGGGGAGCGACCAAGCCGAGCGCATGAATGAAACCGGCGAGGCAATCGGCGAAGTGAGGCGATCGGAACCACTCGGGCGGCTCCGATGAGGCCCCCGCGCCGGGCGTGTCCCAGGCCACAACCGTGAACTCGTCGGACAGTTCCTCCAGCTGACGTGACCAGGTCGAGCGACCGTCTCCAACGAAGCCATGCAGGAGCACCAGCGGTGGCCCTGCGCCTGCACGCTCGTAGCCGATCCGCAGTCCCTGGACGTCAACGTGCTCCATCGCGGCCCACCATTCTGGTCACCCCCGGTTCGCAGTCAGATTCTCACGCCACCTCTCGATCAGGAGTGGACGCCACTCTTTCGTCCTGACCGGCCGCCCCCAGGCGTGGCAGACCTGAAATGGCCTTGAGCCAACCGCCTAGACTGGAAGGCATGAAGGTCCGGCGCCACGTCGCAGCAGCCGCGCGAGCTCTCGCTTCGCCGGCTTCCTCAGCCTGACCTGATATCTGCCTCCACCGGCGAACTGGAGCGGTTCGCCGGTGCGCCGCCGCCCCGGGGATCGCCCCGTTCGCCCCGTCATCGAAGGGCGATCCCGATGGACACGAAAACGATCTTGTCGACGTTCGAGGACTTCTTCTCCGAACGTGGACACGTGCGCCTTACCGGTACCTCACTGATCACCGAGCCGGGCGATCCGGTGCTGTTCACAACGTCAGGCATGCACCCACTCACCCCGTACCTCGAAGGAAGGCCGCACCCGCGCGGGCGGCGGCTGATGAACCTGCAGCGCTGCCTGCGCACCACCGATCTGGACGAGGTCGGCGATTCGTCGCACCTGACCCTCTTCGAGATGCTCGGTACCTGGTCGCTGGGCGATTACGACCATCCGCAGAGCATCCGCTGGGGTTATGAGCTGTTGACCGAGGGCTTCGGCTGTCTGCCTGACCACCTCTACGTGACCGTGTTCGGCGGCGACGACGAGGTGGGTCCAGACACCAGGTCGGTCGAGGTGTGGCAGCAGCTAGGCGTGCCGGTCGAACCGCTCAGCAAAGACAACCGGTGGTCGAACGGGCCGACCGGGCTGTGCGGCACAGACACCGAAATCTTCTTCTGGACCGGAGGGTCGCCACCGGTCGGGACACCGAGCACCGACGACCGCTGGGTAGAGGTGTGGAACCACGTCAACCTGCGGTTCCTTCGGTACGACGACGGCAGCCTGCGTCCGCTGGATCTGTCCATCGTCGATACGGGCATGGGTTTCGAACGCCTGCTGATGCTGCTCCAGGGGAAGGACTCGGTGTTCGAGACCGACTTGTTCGAACCGTGGCTGCGATTGCTCGGCAGGGTGTGGGGTCCGCAGGAGCAGTCGCTGCGGGTTCTGACCGACCACCTGCGGTCGGGCATCGTCGTGATCGGCGATGGCGTACGTCCGTCCAACACCGGTCGGGGTTACGTGCTTCGCCGGCTGATCCGTCGCGGGCTCACGACGTTGTGGAACACCAACCCGACCGGCACACTTTCCGATCTCCCACCCGAACTGATCGAGCACACTCTCGACCACTTCGGCCAGAGACC
>DATBRJ010000085.1:0-15152 GCA_036560395.1 Actinomycetes bacterium
ACGTATTTGTCGGGCTGCAGCGGGATGATGCGCGGCTCAACGTCGAAGTAGCGACAGAACTTCTCCCACACGACATGCACGTCGCCGCCGAAGACGAGGTTTGGCCGGCTCGTGTCCTTGCCCTCCTTCTCGCGCCGTTCGCGCCACTTCCACTTCAGCGACAGCGCGCCGAGCATGATCGCCTCCGACGATCCCTGCGTGCGTGCGCCGGTCGTCTCGCCCGGGGCGTGGAACAAGTCGGCGAGCATGCGGATGCAACGCTGCTCGATCTCCGCCGCCTGCGGATACTCGGCGTGGTCGATGAAGTTGCGGTGCAGGTTCTCGGCGATGATCCGCTGGGCCTCCGGCTCCATCCAGGTCGTCACGAAGGTCGCCAGGTTGCGCTGCGGGATCCCGTCGAGGACGAGCTCCTCGCCGATCAATCGCATCGCGTCGATCGCGCGCATGCCGTACTCCGGCAGCCGGTGATCCGGCGCCGGCTCGAGCAGGAAGCGGTTTCCATAGGCAGTCGCGAGGGCTTCGAGCTGATCGCTGAGCGCGCTCTCGTCAGCGCCATTCCTGGGCTCGGCCGGGGGAACGTCGCGTTGCTGGATCGACATCGTCGTCCTCCTTCGCTGGGGCGACGGCCGTGGGCGCTGCCGCCTGTGGGATGAGCATGAATGCGCCGGCGAAGAAGCACAGCGCGCCGGCTGTTGTGCCGGCGTTTGCGATCGCCGCGCTGACCGGCTCGCTGGTTGACGGCTCGATGAGCGCGGTTAGCGCCGCGACGCCGAAGAAGACCGAGCCGAGCAGATTCAACCCGGCGATCCGCCAGGCGGCCGACGGGCGCCTGACCGCGACGTAGGAAAGTGCGCTCGAGACGAGGAAGCACGCCGAGCCGAACACGTCCGGAGCCCACACGCGCAGGTCGGTCTGGCGGGCGTCGAGGCCCCGCTGCATGCCCGCGAACGTGCTGACGTTGAAGAACAGCGTGCCGACGAACTGGACGAGCGCGGCCACCTTGTCGGTTCGCGTCTGCGATGTGCGCAGCTGCAGGAACGCCGCGACTGTGAAGAACACCGAACCGACAAAGAAGGTGACGCCGATCGCCGGACGCGGCGCCGACGCCCACTGCGAGGCGAACGACGCGATCGCGAAGCACGCAGAGCCGATGCCGAACAGTGCACCTATCCACCAACTGACCCGGTCGGGCCCAAACCACACGACCGTGACGCTAGAAGAGGGCGCCACGACCTGCATCGCCCGCAAGGGGTGACATCAGTGCTCCTCACGGGGAGGGCGCGGCTTAGCTAGACCGTCGCTGCCACCGCTGCCCACCACACTGACCACCGACGAAGCCGCTGGCGGTCCCGGCACAATGCGCTGGCTGGTGATCGTCACCATCGTCCCGGTGGTGCTGGTCGGGCTTGCCCTCGCTCTCCTCTACCGGCTGGACCTGACGATCGACTCGCCGCCGACTACGACGAGCACCTCATTGAGGCGCGCGGGTAGCCGGGCGGGCGACGCCCGACTTGCTGTCCTCCGCGCGGTAGCTCGCCAGCAGGGCCTCCTCCTCGTCCTTCTTCGGGAAGAGGAAGAAGACCAAGGCCGCACCGAGCAGTATCGCGATCACCCCTGCCGTGTAGGCCCAGTCGTCGCCCTGCAAGAAGGATTTCTGCGCAGCGGAGGTGATCTGCCCGGCGTACTGCGGGTACTGGGCTGCCGTCGCCGTGGCGCTCGCGAATGATTTGGTGAGCTCGGACTGGACATTGTCGGTGATGAGATCCTTGTTCGGTGCGCTTGCGATGGCCGCCGAGATGGCAGACGCGTAGCCGGCGGTAAGTAGGGCTCCGAAGATTGACTGCATGATGGCCCCGCCCAGGTCACGCTGCAGGTCAGCGGTCCCCGAGGCCATGCCCGCGCGGGTGACTGGCACGGATCCGGTTAGTGAATGCGAGGCCGGCGTGCCGGCGAACCCGACGCCGATCCCAACGAACAGATACCCGAGGCCGACCTCCCAGTAGTCAGTGCCCTCCTCCCACAGCAGCAGCATGGTGAGGAACCCGAGCAGGCAGAAGACATAGCCGATGAGCAGGGTGAAGCGGGCCCCCCGTGCATCGACGAGCTTGGCTGATCGGGGCGCGACGACCACCATGCCGACGACAGCGGGGAGGATCGCAAGACCGGCGTCGAGCGTCGAGTAGTCCAGCACGTTCTGCAAGAACTGCTGGCCTACGAACATGGCGCCCATGAGCGAGCCGAACACGATGATTCCGGCGCACGCGGCGACCCAGAAGGTCCGGCGTGCAGCGACGTGAAGGTCATAGAGCGGATTGCGGGCTCGGCGCTGCCGGATGATGAAGGCGATACCCGCCGCGACGGCGATCGCGGCCAATCCCAACACGAGGGTCCCCTTGTTCGGAACCGGCGCGAAGTTGATGCCCAGGATCAGACAGGCCACGAGTATGACCGACAGGATGCCTCCGAGGTTGTCAACCGGATCCGTCGCCTCGTTGACATGCGCCGGCACGAAGACCCATGCCATGAGCAGCGCTACCACGGCAAGCGGCAGGGTGACCAGGAACACCGACCCCCACCAGAAATGCTCGAGCATCCAGCCCGCGATCATCGGTCCCAAGGCGGAGATGCCGCCGCCGAGAGCTGACCAAAGCGCGATCGCCTTGGTGCGCCCCGGTCCGGACCACAACGCCGTGATCAGCGCGAGGGTGGTCGGGTAGGCCATTCCCGCCGAGACCCCACCCAGGATCCGGGCCGCGACAAGGACCGAATCGCTCGGAGCGTAGGCGGCCAGCAGGCAGGCCGGGATCGACAGGAGCACCCCCGTCAGCAGCAGCAACTTGCGCCCATAGCGGTCGCCGACCGCACCGAGGTAGAGCACCGAGGCAGCGAGGCCCAACGAGTAACCCACCGCAATGAGGTTCAGCGTCGTCTGTGACGAGTCGAAGGCCCTGCCGATGTCGGGCAGAGCCACGTTGGCGACGGCCAGGTTGAGGTTTGCCACCGCGGCCACCAGGATCAGCGCGAGCAGGACCAAACTGGCCCCCGCCGGGGCAGTCGAGACCTCTGACGCGCCGACGTCCGACTGCTTTCCCATGCCGGTTCCCGTCATCGCGAGGCTCCTCCCAAGATCCAGCCTGACATCAAACATGACGGGGGTGCTGCAGACGTTGCCTCACCCGCCAAGGACTATTTGGCTGCGCATCGGGTGCCGCGACGAGCTGAAATCGAGCACAGGACCCGCTGACCGAGCAGTAGCCGGATACCACCGATCGGGAAGCGGCGCTCGGCCGGCCAGATGGACCTTTGTAACCTTTCCTGTTACAAAGGTGGTATGGCTGCGAACAGCCGGCTCACCATCGCGGTGCACGCGTTGACTTGGATGGCGCTGGCGCAGCGGCGCGGGCAGAGCGTGATGACGTCGGATCAGATCGCGGCGAGCATCAACACCAACCCGGTGATCGTTCGCCGAAGTCTGGGCGATCTCCGCCGAGCCGGACTAGTGCAGGTGCGGCGCGGCTCTGGGCCGGGCTGGAGCCTGGCCCGCCGGCCGAACGAGATCAGCCTTCTTGCGGTGTTCAACGCAGTCGAGGACGGGCCGCTGTTCGGGATGCATCACACCGAACCGAATCAGGGGTGTCCTGTCGGACGCGGCATCCAACCCGCGCTCGGCTCGGTGTACGCAAGGGCAGAGACGGCTCTGCGTCGGCAGCTGCGCCGAACAACCATCGAGGACGTGCTCGGCCAGACCTTGACGCACCAGGTCGGTTGACATCCGGTCCTGCAGACCGTGGGCGGCGCGGCTTGGGGTTGTTCGTAACCACTCCTATTCCATCAACGGTCCGAACAGGACGGAGACCCGGATGCACCACAGCGACGACTACCAGCAGAGCGAACCCTGGTCGGTATTCGAACTTCGGCAGTACACGCTGCACCCGGGTCAGCGAGATGTCTTGATCGAGCTGTTCGACCGCGAATTCGTCGAGACCCAGGAGGCTGTCGGCATGAGAGTCGTCGGCCAGTTCCGGGACCTGGATCACGCCGACCGCTTCGTGTGGGTGCGCGGTTTCAGGGATATGACGTCACGGGCCCAGGCGCTGGCCGACTTCTATGGCGGTCCGGTATGGAAGGTGCACGGGGTCAAGGCCAATGCAACCATGATCGACTCGGACGACGTGCTGCTCCTGCGCCCGACAAGCGCCGACTCCGGATTCTCGACCCGGTCTCACGTACGGCCCCCAGCTGGTGTGGACAGTGCGCCGCCCGTCTCGATCGTCTGTGCGAGTCTCCACTTTCTCCGTGCGCCGGTCGATCAGGCGTTCGTGGAATTCTTCAGCGACCGAGTTCAGCCGGTGCTGCTCCAAGCTGGAGCACAACCGCTGGGCATCCTGGAGACCGAGCCGGCTGAGAACACCTATCCCACGCTGCCCGTGCGGGTCGGCGGGCATGCCTTCATATTGTTCTCTTCGTTTGCGAGCCTTGCCGACCACCGGGCCTACACCAACCGACTGGACGGTCCCAGGCCTGGCGGGAGACGGTCATGCCCGACCTACTGACCGATCTCACCCGCCCACCTCAGCACCTACGCTTGGTACCCACCGCGCGGTCGCTGTTGCGCTAATCGCGGGTGCTGTTTGGCGTCGAGCGCGATCCCGTGTATTCAGGGCCGTTCCCATTTGGTTTTGCGGGTCGGTCACCGCGGACCAGTACGGGTACATCAACTGGTAGGTCGTGCGCCCGAGCAGGAAGGCGTCTGCCTTGGCGACCTAGTCCTGCTCCACGATGCGGCCCATCTCCTGATCGGCGTATGGCACCAGCCACCCACCTCGGCCGAACCCGCCGCTGGTGTCCTCGGCTGCACCACCCGGTTTCATCACCGACGCAAGCAAGCGGGGCTGAAGCCTCCAACCCTGCTCATCGGCCAGGAGCCCGTGATCCACAGCTATGGTGGGGGCATCGGTGACCATCCGGACGGTTTGGCTTCGGCAAAGACGCGGCGGCGTAGCGAAAACGCATGGATCGAAGCAACCAGCGCTAGGATCACCGCCACACTAACCCCCTCGCCCGCGGTAACCAGTGCCGTCAGCGCCAGTAGCCATACGGCAGTGTAGGTGGACGTGATCAACCACAGCCTCCGGTCGCGGAGTCGGCGCGCGGCATAAGCAAACGGAACTGGCGTCAGTATGCCGAACGACAGCACCGGGATCAGCGCCCACAGCACCTGAAGAACCGCCGGCGGCATTGCCCGCTGCCCTGGAACGAAACTGGTCGGCACGCCAATGTCGTGCGGCGTGACGGTTCTTGGCTGTGCTGGCGCGGTCGGCGGCGGCAATGGGGAGCCCGGTGCTGGCGCCGGCGCCGGCCGTATCGGCGGTCTGTCGGTTTGTCGGGTTCCTATCGGGGTTGATGCCGGGGCCGTTTCGGTCGGCATCTCATCCCTCGATGTTGAGGATTCCGTGGTGGGTGGCGGCGGTTGCGGTGGGCTCGGCGTGATTTCGACATCGACGTTAATCATGGCCTCGCCCGTCGGGCCGGTCAGAGCGACGCTGCCGTGCCGCCTTCCGGCGGTGGAGGTGTCCACGGATATATCAAGGCCCGCGCTGGTCTCCTGAACCCGGATCCAGTTAGCAGACGGCTCAAACCTGCAGGTGCGGGCCAATGCTGGACCGAGCAGGTGGATTGTGTGGTGAGCGGGGCTGGAGTCCTTGGTCACCTGCCCGAAGTCAAGCTCTTGTTCCACCGGTCGTATGGCGGCCTCGCGTAGCGCCGCCGCTGCGGCCTCGGCGACGTACTGGATGTCGGTGCGGGCGATTTCACCCAGCGCGTCGTTGGCCCCTATCGCTGCCGGGAGGTTGTCGCTGAGCAGTCGCGTGCGCAGTTCGCTGACCGCGCCGATGCGAGTGAACATGTTCGGGTCGATCATTGCTGCCTGCAGATCCGCTGGGATGGGCAGGGGATGGATGCGCTGGCGGCGACTGCGGGCCACGTACAGCTCGCCCTGCATTTCGATGTCCCGACTGGGGGTCTGATGTGGGGTTTCCTCACGGACCCGGTCGAAGACGTAGTCGTAAAGCTCGTTGAGCGAGACCCAGCCGTCCTCGTCACGATCCGCGTCGCCGCTGGCCAACCCCTCCACCAGCGCACTGGTGAACACTGACGGCCGTTGGGTTTTGTCGTCGGCGAGCCGGTCTCCCTCGAAGGCATACTCCATCGCGCTGGACGCGGTGATCACCGCCCGGCCGCGGCCACCACCGAGCCTCCCGACCGGAAAGCTGTCTAGCACATTCACTTCGCCGGACGCTCGGATCGCTACGCCTTGGCCGAACGCGCCGCCGTAGCAGCAATCCAGTAGCAGCACGATGCTGCGCGACCGGCTGGCCCGCATGGATCGCTGGACGAAATCGGCCGGGATCGCGGTGGAGCCAAGCCGGTTCGGGCGGGTGTTGCGCGCGGCGAAGAATAGCTCTCCGGACTCGCTCTTGAGCCCATGGCATGAAAAGTGGAGCAACAGCACGTCGTCGGGCCGACTGTCGGAGAACAGGTCCTCGATCTGCGCCTGGATAACGTGTGCCGGCTCGTTGCGTACCACGTGCACGTCGAAGCCGCCGATCTGCGGGTCGCCGAGCACCCCGGCCAGCGCCTGCGCGTCCGCCGCGGGAGCGAGCAGATGCCGCAGCCCCTCGTCGTCATACTCATCGCTGGCCACGATCAGGGCCCTACGCTCACCGTCCATTAGGCGTCCTGCCCGGCGGAGTGCCGGTCAATGAACAACCCGATCAGCCGATCCTGATCGGCAACCGTCGCCTCGGACAGCTCCAGCACGTCGCCACCGATCTCCAACCGCACCGTGCGGCGGACTCCATCGCCACGCGCCAGCCACTTCCTGACGGCAGACAGAACCGCTCGGAGACTTTCCGCGGAGCGGCCCAGACTTACCAGCAGGCCGCCGACCGCGATCACGTCGAACACGCGCGCGCCCGGTGGAGGCTCGCCGGCCCGCAGCGCGGTCACATCCTCAACATCGAGCTGGAGCAGGTCCTGACGCAGGTAGCCAGTAAGCGCATCCAATCGCTCGGCGTCGGCACCGTCCTCGGCCAATTGAACGCTCAACTCGCCCATCCGCCCCATCCCTCCCCGGGCGTGGCCATACAGCTTCACCATGCACCCTCCGGCCGAGGCAATGATCTGGAGCCACCTAGGCGAGTCCCGGGAGGTGCCCAGCAGTTGGAAAGCCACAGCTGAGATTGTTCAGTCGGGTGTCACGGTCAAACGCCTCGATTGAGTGACCGATAGACCCACCTAGTAGAGGCCCCGGTCCACCGCCAGATACCTCAGTGGATGGGGGAGTTGGCCCGAATGGACCTCTGTAGCTTTCTCTAGCTGGGGAGACCGCGGGCACGGCAATCACTGATCGTCGGCAGATTTACGGGTCCGACCGATCGATGACCACCGGTGGCAAATCCCGTACTTCCTGCTTGGTGATGTGGAGCCTGATGCCGTCCTGGAAGTCGGTGACGGCGGTGATCGGGATCGCCACGTCCTTGCGACCCAACAAGTGGCCTTCTTGTAGGAGCACGTGGGTCACGTGCTGGTTGCGAGGGTCGATGACCAGGCCTTCGACCAGCCCGATGTCTCCATCGGTGGCGTGAACATGTTGGCCGCGGCGAACGGCCACCTCCCCCAGGGGGATCGCGTCGTAGGTGATGGTCTCAGAGATCCCGTCGACCGTCTCGCCCTCGACACTCGGGCCACCGCCGAGGCTGGCATAGGGCCAGGAAAGAACCTGTTCCGGGCCATAGGCCGCGTAGCCTCTGGTTCCCGGCACGAACTGCGTCTCCTCGGCGGAGTCGAGCTCCTCAAACTCCGCCATCGTGCAGCGGAGCCGGATCTCGCCCTGGGTGACATGCACCAGGTCAAGGGGAACGAGGCGACCGAGCCCCTGGCGGCCCTTCGGCTCCACGACGAGATGAGTTACCGCGCGAGCGACCGGGTCCACCACGACGCGACTCACCTCGCCGCAGACCCCGTCGGTACATATCGCGTCGGCCCCGATCGTGAAAGACGTCGTGTCTGCCATGGCCACCCTCCTCGACCCTTGGACCTTAGCCGCAACCCCTGCGCCGGCGGCCCAACGCGCGCGCCCGACGGGCTCCTCGATCGCCAGCTGGGAGCCCGGTGGACGAGATCACCGACGTGATTCGGGAGTGGATGTTGGCCGCTCGCGGAGCAATTCGCCCGACGACCACCGCAGGATCCCTCTGACAGCTTTGAGCTAAAGGCGGAACCACCGGCAACTCAGCAGCAGGCACTTAACGCCGAGCGAGCTTTGGATGAGCCGACCGGGTCCGGGTCGGCTTGAACCGCCACGCGCCTTGGTACGACGTCCACCATCAAGAGTGCCGTCCATGGTGGTATGGGGCCTGGAAGGACGGTGAGGCAAACCATACGGTCCGCTTCTCCCAGACGCCTGGACCGAGGCGGCGCCCGGAGCAAACGACGATGGCTAGTTGTGGAGGACCCTTGCTGTCGTAGTAGCGCGGCAGCCCTCGTTCCGCCAGCACCTCGACGCGCTCGGTCACCCGGTAGCAGAGCCGGGTGTTGACACCGACCAGGATGACCTGGTCGCCGCGTTGCAGACCGGCGAGTAGCTTGTTGCCGAGGGCGCTGCCGTCGGGCCATGTGTGCGCGTTGAGCAGGACGTTTCCTGCGGAGTCGCCGGGGCGGACGCCCTGCGCGCGATCCCAGGCGAAGAGGAGCTTTCCCCGGTCGGTGAGGGGAGGTGTGCCAGGCAGCCCATGGGTGTCGCGTGGAGGCGTGACTACGGCGGCGCCTCTCGTGACACCAGAGATGACGATGGTCCGTGGATCGAAGGCGCCCGAGACGTGGTTGCAGGACAAACCTGACGCCGTGACGGAGTGCGGCGGCGAGGAAAGGGTCGGCTCGTCTTGTCCGGCTGGCTGCTGAGTGGGTGCAACGGCTTGCCACGCGGGCGCGTCGCCGGACGGTGCCAGCCAAACAACGCCAGCGGCCATGATCACCACGCCCGCGGCGGCCACTGCCCACTTCGCTGGCAGCTTCACTGTCTTCTGCCTCGCCTCGTCCATGACTATCCCGCGCGTGACGCTACCCGAGGAGGGTCAGGGTCCGGTCCTCGTCGACATCATCGCCACTCAGGCTCACCGCGATGTCCTTCCCCGGCCTGTGCTCGATGCCAGGTGGAATGTCAGCGCCCTGAGCGTGAAGCCGCGGCGGTTTGCCCTCTGGCACATGGACGGTGTGCAGTTGGTCGGCCGGCTGGGCCGGCTTGCTGGCCGCCGCGGTTTCTGCTCAGCAACGGTGCGGGCTCGGGTGGTCAGTCGACGTGGAGCACGGCCTTGCCCCCGATACGCCGGTGTAGGAGAGCGTCGGGCGCGGGTGCGGGCTGGCGCCAGGACTGCTCGAGTTCGATTTGGCCGTCGAGGCGTCCGTCGGTGACCAGCGAACATAGGCGATTGAGATCGCTGGTCGCGCTGGGATGCGAGCTGAGTTCGTGGATGAGGTTCAGGGTGTAGATCATTGCGCCGTACGCCCGGTCGAACCGTGCGGCGTGGAAGGTGATGGTTTCCTCGGCGTCCTGGGTGGCGATGTTAACCAGGACCCCGTGCGGGGTGAGGTGTCCGATGGCCTGCCCGAAGGTGGCACCTCCGACGCCGTCGATGATCAGGTCGAAGTCGCCGTCGAACTGCTCGATGACCTGGCGGGCGCCGAGGCGGCGCAGCAGGCCGTGGGAGGCGGTTGCATCGCGCACCAGGGCGCTAACGATCGCGCCGCTGGCATGGGCGAGCTGGACCGCGATCCGCCCAACGCCGCCGGTCGCCCCGGTGATCAGCACCTGCTTGGCCAGAAGTAGCCCGGCGACCTCCAAAGCCCGCAGCGCCGTCAGGCCGGCGGTAGGCAGCGTGGCGGCCTGTGCATCGGATATCTGCTCAGGGATCGGCGCCAGCCTGCTGGTGGGGACCGCGGCGAGCTGCGCCCAGGCGCCGGGGTTGACCAGGCCCACCACCCGCACACCCGGCGGCGGCCCGCTGCCGTCGGCGGCGGCCCGCTCGACCACCCCGGCGACATCCCAGCCGGTGATCGACCCCTCGGGCAGCTGCGGTAGGCGGATCACCTCACCGCGGTTGAGCGAAAACGCGCGGACTCGAACAACGGCCTGGTCGGGAAGCGGCACCGGGTCGTTCACAGTGGTCAGCGCGACGTGCGGGGCAGCGGATGTCGCGGTCAGGGCAAGCACCGACCAGACCCTAACCATCGCCGAGGTCGAGGACCAGGATCGGCTCACCCGCGGGCCAGCACCACCCACTCAGCCACGCCGACCGGTCCCGCTGACCTCGGTCGCCGCGCAAGGGACCCGGCCACGAACGGCAAGACGTGGTGGAGCGAGCCACCGAGATCGCCGCTGATCCTGACACGACAGACGTGGTGTTTGATCTGCGTCCCCGACGTGCGTGGCGTCGTCAACGGTCGGTGTTCAGCCGGAGGGCCGCAGCTGCGTTCACCGGCTGAGTGCCGGGCCGCTTGGCTGCGTTCGCAGGATGGATGCCATGCGGGTAGCGTCCCCGGCATGTGTGAAGCCCATTGTGCGCGCCGCTGGGCGGCTTGGCTTGGCTTGCCGTTACCATGATTGATTAGGCAATCACGCCGGCTCTCCGCTGGTGAATGAGGCACTGATGAATCGAGCAGAAGTATCCCGTGAATCCTCCGTAGGACCTCGCCGCCCGCTCATCGCCGTGGTCGCGCTAATGGCGGTTCTTGCGGTGGCCGGGTGCGGCTCGAGCTCGAGCGGCGACGGAGCGAGTTCGTCGGCATCCTCGACGCCGGCTTCGGCGGCGACCCTTACTTCTGGCGGTTCGACGGCTCCCAGCGGTGGGTCCACGGTCGAGATCGCCAACTTCATGTTCACCCCGATGACCCTGACCGTCTCGGTCGGCACGACCGTCACCTGGAAGTTCGACGACTCCACGCCGCATACGGTCGCCGCCGATGACAAGTCGTTCATCTCGCCGCCGATGAGCAACGGGCAGACCTACACCCATACCTTCGCCACCGCTGGCACGGTCAAGTACCACTGCTCCATCCACCCGTTCATGACAGGCGTCATCGTTGTGAAGTAGCGCGGGGGATGGGCGCGCCCGCATCAGCCGGGCACGTCCGTGCGTGGCTGGTGATCAGGATCGCACTGATCGTCCTCGTGGTGGCGTTCTGATCGACGCTCATGTGCCCCTCGCTCTCGCCAGCAACTGCAGGATGATCAAGACCAGCACGCTCGGTCGGCGCGTCCACGGAACCTACCGACCGCCGCCGGCGTAGGAGGACTGGCGTCAGTAGTGAAGGGCAGTGAGCGTCGATGAAGACACGAGTCCTCCTGATAGCCGTGGCCACGCTGGCGATCCTGGCGGTCCCCGGCACCGCGATGGCAAAGGGACCATCCCAAGCTCGCCTGGAAGGGCCGGGCTTGCCAAACCCGATCACGGTCCGTGGCGACGGCGAGCCCGGCAGCGGAGGGAACCTCGCGGAGCTCGCGGAGCAGACCGGCCTGTTTCCAGCGATGTTCGGCCAGACCCCTGATCCGATGTCGCCGACGAGGCCGCCCGGCGAACTCGGCGCACGATTTGTCGTCACCTATGCCGTACCGTCTGAGACCGCACCGGACGAGATCCACCAGGATTTGTACCCGTACGCCGCAACCGGCCCCGTGACGTATACCCAGCCCGGTCAGCGGTTCTTCGGAACTGAGGCCACCCTCGGCGGTTGGTTCCGCGCCCCCAGCGGCCTGACAGCGACCCTCGCCGCCCTCGGCCTTCCGACCGAGCCGCCTCAAGCCGTGGCGAGCCCAGTCGCCAACCAGGCCAATCCGACTCGCTCCAATGATGAGACCGGGACCCGCGTCCCTCTGAGTCGAGTGCTGCTGCTCGCCGCCGTCGGCCTCGTGGCCTTGGCCGGTGTCGGCGTGACATGGGGTCTGAAGCGCCGCCACATCGCATAAAGCGCCAGCACACTCGCGTGTTACCAATGCATCTATTGGCACCGGGGCGTGACCTGTGGGAGACACATCCGCCCACCATTGCGCCACTGGGCACAGTGGCGCGGCCACGGCGGGCCCTTCGCCACCAAAGCCGCAACTTACTCGATCACCTTCCGAACTATCTGCCAAGCCCGCCGCGGCTACGCCTGGGCCAGGCGCCTAGTACCCGATGCCAGCTCGACGACCACCCGGAACGGCACCAAACCGAGGCCACAATCGCCGTGCACGCCTACATTTACGCCGGCTGCGACCGGCTTCACCCACCGCGACGGCGGGCGCGCCATGACCGCAGGTCCGCTCGTCGGCTCGACTCCTAGCCGCCAAGAACAGATCACCGCGTCCGACCACCCGGATTTGGTCCGTTCCAGTACGCGCGGCTAGCGAGGACGCCCGCGGCGGAAATAAAGCGTGCCTTCGAAGTCCGGCTCAGGATCGACAAGCTGGGAGCCCGCGGCGCTGGCACATCGCCGGCTGGCGGTGTTGTCAGCATCAATGCCGCAGAAGAACAGCTCGACGTCATCCACGTCTGGGTCGCGGAGGACGGCCTGGATGGCCGCGCATCGACCAAAGGCCACACGCAGGCATGGAAACACTTCCCGCCATCCGCAGATCGGTGATAGCTGTCGAGGTACCGGCTGTGCCGTCCCGGCTGCGAGGAGCTTCGAGCGAAACGGCGGCAACATCCCCATCAACGTGCATCACGACTTGATCGAGGCAGCCCCTCGTAATGCCGTTGCCACCCGTGGTGATCGTCTCTATTGTTCGCCCGCATGGCCGACCTGTTCGACGCCGTAGCGATGTACGACGAGGACTACCTGCACTTTTTTGCCACGCCGCCCGGCGTCAGTGAGTTCGCGGTGCATGGACCCGCCCTCCCTGGCGCTGAATTGTCCGATGAGGCTGTCGCGGAGTTGACCTGGCGGTTGCTGGATCTGCGACCAGGCATGAGCGTGCTGGACCTCGCCTGCGGGCACGGGGATCTCGCGAACCGTTTGGCTGCTCGCGGCTGCCGGGTCACTGGTTTGGACTCGTCGGCAGTTTTCCTTGATCGGGGCCGCGCCGATGCGGCCACCGCCGGGGTCAGTGTCGAGTACGTGGCCGGGGACATGCGCCAGATACCGTGGACAGACCGCTTCGACCGGGTGGTGAACTGGTCCACGGCGTTTGGGTACTTCGACGACACCACCAACCGCGCCGTCCTCGATGGGATCGTTCGCGTCCTGCGACCCGGTGGTCGGCTGGCCATGGACCTGGACAACCTGACGACGTTTCTTGCCTCGTACCGTCCGTCACGCGTGGTGGCGGCGCAGGATAACGGCGACATGCTCGTCGACCGCTACCACCTCGACGCTTTGACCGGCCGGTTCGAGGCGGAGCGGACGGTCATCCGCAGCGGCCGAGTACGCCGAGTGAACTTCGTGAAGCGGTTGTTCGGCTTCCCCGAGCTACGGGACTGGCTACTCGCCGCGGGCTTCGCTGCGGTGACCGGGTACGGCGAGGACGGACGGCCGCTGACCGCCGACCACAAACGGATGATCATCGTCGCTGACCTGGCAGAGAGCTGATCGGCGTGTGCACAAGCGCCACGAGCCCTCATTACTGCCGCCGTCGACGTTTCGAGCACCTGCCGGAACATCGTTGAGGTCGCACCAGGATGCGGCACGATCAAGGACCATTGACGACCTCAAGGGCTGCCTTCCAATTCATCTGATCCGACCGTTCTGCCGTCCAATTCCTCCTCGTCGGCGTTCGCGGGCTTCCGGTTCCCACCTGAAGGTGATCGTGCTGACTGCACGCGGCCCGACCCCGCCCAAATAACACCTGATTCGTCATGCATAGATCCGTTTGTCCTATTGTTGCCGCTGACGGTAGGCGTCACTCCGATGCTCTATGGCTAGGACGTCGATTCGATGTTGGTTGTCGTGGATGCGATAGATGATCCGGTAGTCGCCGCGTCGGGCGCTGTGTAGCCCTTCCAGGCCAAGCTTCAATGGTTTGCCGACCCGATGGGGATTGGCCGACAGCGAGCCGTAAAGGAACTCGATAACGGCTGTGGCGACCTTGTCGGGCAATCGGCCAACGGCGCGACGCGCTGGCCCGGTCCAGGCGATCGAATAGTCGTTGTTGGTCACGGGCGCGTGATGAGCTCACGCGCTTGGTGTTTGGTGAGGACCTCGGCTTGCGTGCTCGCGAGCTCGGCGAGGGCCTCGCGGATGTCGGCCAGCAGCACCGCGCTGTCCATGACGTCGAGGGTTTCCTCCAGTGACTCCAGGTCATCGATGCTGAGTACCACCGCGGCGGGCCTGCCGTGCTTGGTGATCACAACGCGGCCGTGTTCGCGTTCCAGGCGATCGATAACCTCGGAGAGACGGTTCTTCACGTCCGCGAGGGTCATCTGGTCTGCTCCCGACATAGCCATAAGTGTAGCCATATCTAACTCATTCGCCACCAGCCCGTCGGTATCGCGTCGGCGAGTCGGCAAACACCTCGATCCCTGAATTACCCCGAACGTAACGGAACGGGGTCGCGGCCGGGACGCAATGCTCCGCGTGTGGGCCAGGTCACGCACCCCGGGGCTGGTGGCAGCTCGAACTGGCGTACATCTGAGACGAGACGCTGGCGATACCGAGCCAGAGCGCTTGGCTCGGCCTCTTCGTTGCCGGGGAGCTGACCGGAGTGGATACCGCAGCAAAGGGCCGAGCTCGCCAGACCGTGAGGCGTTGTCCCACGGCCGCGCCGGATGAAGCCCTCGTTGGGCAAGCCGAGCTCGCGCATTCGGTCCGAGGAAATCACAACCAAGATCTCATCCCAGATCGGGGCCCCGAACTCTTACTCGAGGTGCACAGCCTCGGCTTCCGCGAACGTCCCCGTCGTTGTTTGGCGGGGCGTCGTTGGTGCGTGGTGTCAGCCGGGTTGGAGTGGCGGGAAGCTGGTCGGGAGGCCGCGGACTACCACCTGGTAGAGGGCGACCGGGTCGGGGAGGCCGCGGAGACGGAAGTCGCCGAGACTGCGGAAGCGTACGCCGTCGGGTGCCGACTCGCGCGCGGCGAGCCGCGCGTCGCCGGAGACGAGGATCTGCCCGCCCTGGGCA
>DATBRJ010000086.1:0-13325 GCA_036560395.1 Actinomycetes bacterium
GCTGCCCGGTGCAGCTCACGCACCCGCCGTGGCCGCTCGTGTACAAGGCGAGCGCGGAGCAGGTCAGCAAACAGGTGGTGGTAGCGCCACCACCCGCGCACGTCGTCAAGCGGTACCAGAAAGAGCTTGGCCCGCTCGAGCTCCTCCAGTAGCGACTGGCTGTCAGACCGGCCGGTGACGGCATCGCATAGCGGCGCTGACAGTCGCTCCAGGATGGAGGTCTCCATCAGGAAGGTCACCACCTGCTGCGGCTGGCGGGCAAGCACCTCCTCAGTCAGGTAGTCCAGGACATGGCGGTGGCTGCCCGCGAACGTCGCTACGAACAGGGCCGGATCGGCGTGGCCTCGCAGCGATAGCGCGGCCAACTGAACCCCGGCCGCCCAGCCCTCCGTTCGCTCCTGCAATTTCGTCAGCGATGTCCTGGGCAGGTCTAGTCCGGTGGTCTCCCGCAAGAACGCGGCCGTCTCATCCACGGTGAAGCGCAGGTCGGTGGCGCCAAGCTCGGCCATCTGTCCGCGTGCGCGCAGCTGCGTCAGCGGTAAGGGCGGGTCGGCACGGCTGGCCAGCACCAGGCGCAGTCCCGGCGGCAGCCGCTCCAGCAGGAATGTGATGCTGTCGTGAACCGGCGACGCCTCGATCAGGTGGTAGTCGTCCAAAACCAGCGTGACCGCGCCCTCGTTCGGCACGACAGCAAGTTGGTTGATCACTGCGGTCGCCACGGCTTCGAGTGGCGGCCGCTGGGGGCCGTCCAACAACGAGGCGACCTGATCTCTTAGTCCTGGTCGCGCGGGATCTAGCGCTGCCGCAACATATCGCCAAAATCGGGCTGGGTCGTTGTCGCCGGCATCTAGCGACAGCCACACGGCTCGGCGGCGGCTGCGCCGCGCCCAGTCGCCAAGCAGGGTGGTCTTGCCAAAACCGGGTGGGGTCGACACCACCGTGAGCCCACGCCCAATCCCGCTGGCCAGCCGCGCCAGCAGCCGGGGACGCGGCACAGAACCCGCGGGCGGGATGTGGAATTTCGTCGCGACAAGCACATCTCGCTCCGGCTCCACTACACCGGGGCGGTGCGTCGGCTGCTCGGCCATTGGTCCCACACCTCGACATCCGGCTGCAGCCGGTGGTGTGCGGTTCAGGCGCGGCCATTGTAGTCCTGCAATCCGCTGACCAGCTCCGATTGTGGTCTACCGCCGAGGCAACCGCCGGGCTGTCGCTGCGAGAGCGGTAAAGCGAGATCCGTGCTGCACCTTGGCCAGAGAGATTCCACTCCCAGGTCCACTTTCGGGTGAAGCCCCCGGACCGGGGCCATGCCTACCGTGCCGAGCAAACACAGCAACAACAGGAGCCGGTGGGTCATGACGAGGCATCGCCTGGACCTCGATCACGCCTTTGGCGTCCGGCATTTGCGCGTAGCCGATAGGTAATGTCCACGATCTCCGATCCCGCCGGCGCCGAGCTGATGGCTGCGACGCCGACCGTCCTGTACGGCAGGGACGCGGAGCAGGCCGTCATCGATCGACTGATAGCCGACGCTCGGGACGGACGAAGCAGTGCGCTGGTCATCCGCGGCGAGGCCGGGATCGGAAAGACCGCACTGTTGGACTACGCGACGTCGCGTGCGAATTCCCTGGGCCTCCACGTGATCCGTAGCTGTTGTGTCGAGTCCGAGCTCGGCCTGTCCTTCGCCGGCGCCCAGCTGTTGCTCGCTCCCGTGCTGGACCGGCTGGCCGCGCTTCCACCGCCACAACAGGACGCATTGCGCGGCGCTCTCGGCCTCAGGCCCGCGCCGTGCAATGACCACTTCCTGATCGGCCTCGCGATGCTGTCCCTGTTGGCCGATCTGGCCGGGGACGGTCCAGTGCTGTGTCTGGTCGATGATGCGCACTGGCTGGATCAGACGTCAGCGGACGCCCTGCTGTTCGCCACCCGGCGCCTGCAGGCCGAGGGCGTTGCGCTCGTCTTCGCCACTCACGATCAGGAGACCGCATTGTTCCCCGCCGCCGGTCTGCCTGCGCTCCGGCTGGGCGGACTGGATGCGGATGCGGCCACCCAGCTCCTCCTGAATCACGGCGGTAGGGAGCTGTCTCGCGAGGATCGGTCGCGGATCCTCGAGGAGGCGAACGGTAATCCGCTTGGGCTCATCGAGCTGCCGGCGGTCTACCGCAGCCATATGTCGGTCGGCGCCCGGTCCATCGGAGTAGGCCCGGCCTTGACCGACCGGCTGCGGCAGGCGTTTCGAGGCCAGGCTCGGTGGCTGCCCGGTGCAACGCAGGACGTGCTGCTTATCGCCGCCGCCGAGGAAGGCGGTGACCTGAGAGTGGTGCTGGACGCGGCTGCCACATTCGGGGCCACAGTCTTGGACTTGGAGCCGGCCGAACGTGCGGGGCTGGTCGGCGTGTCTGACAGCGCTGTGACGTTTCGCCATCCCTTGGTGCGGGCGGCGGTGTACCACGAGGCCGCGCTGGGCCGCCGGTTGGCCGTACACCGCGCCCTTGCTGACGCCCTCCCAGCCCCCGCAGATGCAGCTCGCCGGGCCTGGCATCTGGCGGCGGCGGCCACCGGTCCGGACGAGGCGGTGGCCGAGGAGCTAGAACGCACCGCGGCAGATTGCGAGGCCCGGAACGGATACTCCGCCACGGCCGCCGCCTACGAGCGGGCCGCGCAGCTGAGTATGGACCCCACCGCCCAGATGGGCCGACTCATGCTGGCCGCTGAGGCCGCCGCCCAGATCGGCGACCTCCGCTGGGCTCGCCGGCTGGCTGCGCGTGCTGTAGACCACGGTACGGATCCGGTCCAGGCTAGGTTGACGAGCATCCTCGGGCTGATCGACTTCGTCCCGGGCGCGCTTCCCGCCGCCCAGCGGGTGCTCACCGACAATTCACCCAGGATCGGCAGAAAGGATCCACAGCAGGCCGCGAGACTTCTGGCGAACGCGGTGCGCATCGCCTGGTTCCTTGACGACCGTGCGGTGATGGCAGGGACAGCAGACAGACTCACAGCGCTGGGCGAGTCCGTCGGCGGACCATTCGCATCGTTGGTTGCTCTGCTGCTGCGGTCGAGTACCGAGCCGGTCGGACAGGTGAGCGAAGATGGGCTGTCACTCGCTGAACTGGTCGCCGAGGCGCGGCGGTCCCGGGCGGGCGACCGGGGGGACCTGACGGTGATCGCTATGGCCAGCCTGGTCGCCGGCCTAAGCGCCGAAGCGTGTGAACTCACCGTGGAATTGGTAGCCGACGCGCGGGCCAAGGGCAGAATCGGCTGGCTGCCCGTCATGCTCACTTGCCGGGCCCAAGCGCTGGTCCTCCACGGCTACCAGCGGGACGCGCCGCGCGTGCTGACCGAGGCGCTGTCGATCGCGCAGGACACCGCGCAGCCGCAATGGGTGAATGAGGCGAACGCGATCACGGCCTACCTGGCCGCCGTTGCTGGCGACGAGCAGCGTTGCCGTGAGTTGGCGGACACCGCACTCGCCGAGCCGGCCGGCCACGTTACCTCCGCTGCCAGGTCCTGGGCGCGCTGGGCACTCGGCATGCTCGACCTCGGCCAGGGACGGCTGGAGGCAGCAGCCGTCCACCTGGAGACTGTCCGCAGGGAACGTAGTTTTCCCACCCCCACCGCGCCGCGCTGCGTCCCAGACCTCGTCGAGGCCGCGGTACGGCTTGGCCAACCGGAACGGGTGGCCCAGCCGCTTGCCGCCTTCCTCGCCTGGGCCGGGCGGGCCGGCAGCCCGAGCACTGATGCGCTGGCCCACCGCTGCCAGGCTCTGGTCACCGGCGGCGAGGAAGCCGAACGGCACTACCTCGCTGCGCTCGAGCGACCAGAGGCATCCTTCGAACGTGCCCGCACCCAGCTCCTGTACGGAGCCTGGCTGCGACGCGCCCGCCGCAAGACCGAGTCTCGCGCCCACCTGATTGCCGCCCTCGATCACCTTGAGCGCGCAGGTGCCACCCCCTGGGCCCAGCAAGCCCGCGATGAACTCGCCGCCACCGGGGCCGCCACCCAGCCTGGTCAGGCCGGTCCGGCCCCCCTCACCCCGCAGGAACGCCAGGTCACCCGGCTGGCCGCCCAAGGCCTACCCAACCGCGACATTGCCGCCCAGCTGTTCCTCAGTCCCCGCACCGTCGCCTACCACCTCTACAAGGCCTATCCGAAGCTCGGGATCACCTCCCGAACTGAACTCGACCCAGACACTCTCCTTTGACCGCGGCAAGCCAGCGTCACGGTGACGCTATGACACATCTGCAGCTCCAGTTACAGCCCAAAGACGCCGGCTATTGAGAACATCCAGACCAGGATCTCGACGACGAGGAGGACGAGGGCGATCTGGAATGCCTCACGCAGCCTGTGGACGATCTTGCCGTTGCTGTGCCAATCATCCTTGATCCGGAGGGCGAGCGCTCGGTGCATCCCGGACATGGTCTGCGGCGCGGGGGTGTCGATGTAATCCGCGAGTAGCTCCGCGGCATCGAATCGGAACGAAAGGTTGTAGTAGGGCCAGAGCAGGAACACGGTCAGTGAGCCGATCGCGAGCAGCACGACCACGCCGGTCCAATCCCAGAAGCCCAGGCCGCCCTCGGCGAGCGCCCGCCCACCGAGCAGCGAGCTTGCGAATGAGGCGGCGAACACCAGCGTCGCGGCGCGGTTGTGCAGGCTTTCAACCGCCGCCTGCTGCTGCAGGAGGCCACGTAGTGCTTCCTGGTAGACGAAGGCCAGCCGTGGGTCGTCGGCTGGCGCGTGCGCGTCGGCACGACTCTCGGCGGCCGGGGTGGGGCGGTCTGGCTCCGGCATCGCGCGCCTCCCTCACAGTCGGCTGTCATGCCGGATCCGCGGGTCCGGCGGGACAGCCGGAACGCTAGCCGCTCTGGCGCCCCCGAGCTCATCGTTTGTGCCTGGGCAGCTGCAGCACATCGGTGCCGCGGCCGCGCGCTGGCCCTCCAGGGCGGCGGCCGGTGACCGCCCGCCCCAGAGGAGGGCCCGCTCGAGGTGGAGCGTCCCGACGATCGAAATGTCAGAACAGTAAGCTCACGGTGGAATGGCTGACCGGTTGATTCGAATTGGGATCTTGACTCCCCACGCCGCACCGGGCCCCGAGGCAGAATTCCCAGCGATGGCGCCCGGGCGGATCACGACCCGGGTCAGACGCGTTGCCGCCGACGTGGCGGGTGTCCGCGTCCGAACGAATCCACCCGCCCCGACCGAGGTGCGCAGGTTGACGGAGCCGCCGCTGCTCGAGGTCGCGGCTGACAGCCTGGCCGCGTGGCCGGCCGATGTCATGGGCTATGCATCGACCAGTTCCGCGTATGTGATCGGCTTCGACGACGAAGAAGTTCTCATCGCGAGGTTGTCCCGGCGGATGGGCATTCCGGTCGCGTCGACCTGCGCCTCTGCTGTGCTGGCACTGCGGATCCTTGAGGTCGAGCGAGTGGCGCTGGTTGCGCCGCCCTGGTTCGACGGCCAGCTGAACAAGCTCGGCGCTGCCTACTTCAGAAGCCAGGGACTGTGCGTTGTTTCGTCGGAGTCCGCCGAGCTCCCACGAGATCCGCGTCGGGTTGAGCCTTCGGCAGTGTACGAGTGGACGTTGCGGCATGTGCCCGATGATGCGGACGCGGTGTTCATTGGGGGGAATGGTTTTCGCGCTGCTGGAGCAATTGAGGCGCTGGAGGCCAGGCTTGAGCGCTTGGTCCTGACATCGAACCAGGTGTTGCTGTGGAAGCTTCTTACTCAATCGGGGGCGGACTTCCAGGTCAGCGGATACGGTCAGCTGTTCACCCGCACGCCGCCACCGCGCGATCGATTCAGCTGAGCTAGTGTCCCGCGATCGGCGCGCGGGTTCTATCTCATTTGCTTCTGCGGCTAGCTGTCGCCGGCTACCGAAGAGGCAGGAGCGCGGTCTCGACCTGTCGGACGATGCGCTCCTACCACTCCGGCTTCTCACAGGGTGTTGGTCAGGCGGCTACCTCATGCAGTGATTCTTGTTGGAGCGATTCTGGTGCCTCGGCGAGGTTGGTCGTTGCGTCGGTTCGGGGGCGGAGCGCGAGTGCGAGCACTGCGGCCGCCGCGATCAATGCCGCGGATACCCAGAGAGTGCGGTCCATACCGCTGACGAAGGCTGCGCGGACGGCGGTGAGGAGGGGCTGGGAGCCGGCGGCGGTGGCGGTCTCGACGCCGGCCATGACGCTGTCACCGGTGGATTGGGCGACTGCGGGGGCTGTGTGCGCGAGCTGGGCTTGGTAGGTGGCGTTGATGATCGCGCCGAGGATCGCGGCGCCGAACAATCCGCCCACCATCCGCAGCGCCTGCAGGACACCGGACGCCACGCCGCTGGTCTCCCTTGAAACCGCGCCTAGCGCGGTGTCGATCGTGGTGGGCAGCACCAAGCCGAGGCCGAGCCCGGACAGGGCGATCCAGGCGGCGGCTTGCGCGTCGCCGGTGGCGACGCTCGTTGTCGCGCCGACGCCGAGACCTATCGCCAACAGGGCCAGCCCGAGCGCGACGGCGACCCTCGCCCCGGCGCGGGCGGCGAGTCGGTCGCCGACGGCACCGCCGACCAGTAGACCTGCGATCAGCGGGAGCAGCCGAATCCCGCTGCCTTGCGCATCGGTGCCGCGCACGGCTTGGAAGTACAGCGGCGTCGCGAACAGCAGTCCGAACATCGCGAACGACACGATGGAGCTAAGGATGCCGCCCCAGGTGAATGGCCGTGATCGGAACAGGCGCAGGTCCACCAGCGGCGCCGCCACTCGGCGCTCCCACAGGGCGAACACGACGAGGGCCAGTCCGCCGCCGACCATCTCTGCCAGGGCGGCGGGGTTGGTCCAGCCGTCCTGCCCAGCGTTGATGACGCCGTAGGTAAGCAGAGCAAGTGCGCCAGCCGAGAGGGCCACGCCGCCGAAATCGATCCGCTGGCGGCTGCTGCTTCGGCTCTCCGGCAACATCAGAGCGACAGCGACAAGTGCAAGGGCGACGACCGGTACGTTGATCAGGAAAACCCAGCCCCAGTCGAAGCTGGTCAGCATCCAGCCGCCCAGAAGTGGCCCGATCGGATAGCCCAGCATTACCGCGGCCGTCGTCACTGCTATGGCGCGGGCGCGCTCCGCCTCGTCGAACAGGACCGGGATGATGCCGAGCACCATCGGAAGCAGCATCGCGCCGCCGAGGCCGAGCACCGCCCGGGCGGCGATAAACGCGTTAGCCGAGGTTGCCAGGGCACACGCGATCGACGCCGCGCCGAAGACCAGCAGCGAGATCATGAGTACCTTCTTGCGCCCATAGCGGTCGCCCAGCATCCCTGCTGGCACCAGCGCGGCAGCGAAGACGAGCGTGTACGACGCCACGAACCACTGCAGCTGACCCGTGGACGCGTCAAGGGAGCGGCCCACGGTCGGCAGGGCCACGCTGAGAATCGTCCCGTCCAGCCCGACCGCCAAGACCGCCAGCACCAGGGACCCGAGCGCCCACCACCTTCTCGCGTTCGCTCGGGCGGGGGCGGACATAGAGGTGATGGTCATGGGAATCTCCTGTCCTCTCATGTCAATACGGGAGTAGCCGACCGGATGGCGTTCTTAGATCGAGCTCGCTCAGCGGGGCGCGTCGGGCGGCAGGCCTGCGCACTCGCACCCGGATCTGCTGGCTCATGTCATCCTCCAAATGCTTGCGAGTCGAAACGTTCCGTTCGTGGTCGCGAGTGCGTGGGCGGGTGTATAGGGGGATGGTCATCCGCGTCTCCTGCCAGCTTGTGTCCATCTCTGGCACTGTAAGACAATATGACAGTAGCTGTCAATTAGGCACTCAAAGCCAAAACGACAGCTAGTGCCTGGAGCTGGTAGACTCGGACCATGACAACGGAGACCGCGACAGAGCGCCTTGAGCAACCACGCGATGGGCGCTCCTACGATCTGCGCGAGCGCAAATACGATCTGCGCGAGCGCAAACGCATCAGAACCCGACTGATGATCCAAACGGAGGCACTGCGACTGTTCAACGAGAAGGGATACGCGCGGACGACCGTGGAAGAGATCGCCGCCGCCGCCGCCATCTCACCACGCACCTTCTTTCGGTACTTCCCGACCAAGGAGGATGTTGTGATTTGGGACGAGTACGACCCATTGGCGCTCGATCTTCTGGAGTCGCGGCCCGACGACGAACCGCTTGCTGAGAGCTTCCGCATGGTTATCCGCGAGACCCTTGACGGGCTCTACCGGCGTGACCCCCAACGGCTGCTCCAGCGTGTGCAACTATCTGCGAGCGATCCTGAGGTGCGGGCGCGCTTCCTCGAGGAACAGACCAACGGCGTCGCGGCGCTGGCGTCGCTGTTCGCGCGCAAGCGGGGAACAGACCCCGACGAGCTCCGCATGCGCGTCATCGGCTCGTCGCTGCTCGCCGCCGTATACGTCGCCCTCGACCTCTGGCAGCAGGACGGGGGCAAGCACGACCTGCTTGCGCTCCTCGACCAGGCAACAGATGCCCTTGCCGCAGGCATGCGCGAACTCCAACCCAGCCCGAACACAGCCACCACGGTCGAAGGCCTGCGTTGACCTAGCGCCATTGCTGACGCGTGACAGATTCGGCTGTCCGGGCGCGCCGGTTAGCGTCGCGGCCGAGTTCGTCGCAACGAATGGGTCGAAATGGGCCTCGCGTTGAATGTCCAAGGAGTAACGATGTGGGAGTACGAGCGCAGCGTCGAGACAACCGCCCGCCCGGAAGCACTGTGGCGGCACTGGTCAGACCTAAGGGCCTGGCCGCAGTGGAACAAGGGGATCGTGAAGCTCGCGGAAGGCTAGGCATGTCCCCGGTGGCACTTCGCCAGGCACGCCACGATGACGCAAAGGCAGTTGCGAAGATCTGGTACGACGGATGGCGCGATGGCCATCTCGGGAATGTTCCTGACGATCTCGTCGCGGTCCGTACCAAGGAGTCGTTCCAATCGCGCGCCGCAGACCGTGTCGGCGACACCGTGGTCGTGGTGGTCGATGATGAAGTGGCGGGATTTGTGATGGTGATCGGTGACGAGGTCGAGCAGGTCTACGTCGCCGAACAGCATCGCGGCAGGGGTGTGGCAGGCCTGCTGCTCGCCGAGGCGGAGCGCATCGTCGCGGTGAACGGCAACCAGCGAGCATGGCTCGCGGTCGTCGATGGCAACCTGCGAGCCCGTCGGTTCTACGAACGGAATGGGTGGACCGACGAGGGTGTCTTTGACTATCCGACGGCAAGCGCGGCCGGGCCCATTCCGGTTCCAGCCCATCGCTATGTGAAGCGAGTGGCGGCCGATGCGCCTGAGGACCACGGCGGAGCGCAACCCTGAACGACAGCGGTCTCCACCAGCTACTTACTGCAGGTCGCGGCTCAGCTCTTGGGTGACGAGGCCGCTGGCTGGCGACCTCGCTGCATCGCCGAAGATGAGATAGAGAGCGGGGACGGCGGCATGGCGACTGCGGCTACGTTCGGCTGGCCGCGTACGAGCAGCGGGTTACCAGCGCCACGCCGAGGGGTATGCGTTCGCCGAATCGAGGTCCGCGTCATCGACGAGCTGAGGGATCGCCGCCGGGAAACCGGCGAGAGGGATCATCTTCAGCAGCCCGTAAATCGCGGCGACCACGAACGGCAGCCATCCCGGAACTGAGCCATCGGCGTCGGCGAGGGGACCGACGCGACCGCGACCGCACGCAGCAAACAGTCGGCGATGAGCACTATCCGCTTGTCGAATCTGTCGAGCAAAGGGCCGACGGCAAGCCCGCCCAGCAGGACCGGCGCCGTATAGCAGATGCCGAGCACGCCGAGCTGAGCCGTCCCGCCTGGCCTGGCGAGCACCAGCCAGGACAGGGCGACGAACGTCATGCCGTCCCCGAGGGTGGACACGGTCGCCCCAGTCCACAACCGACGGAAATCGGGCTTGCCGAGGACACGGAGATATGGGCGCATCAGAGGTCCCTCGCCGCCGGTACGCAGCCGCGTCGCATGTCAGATCCGGCGGCGGGCGTGCATTTCCTGCTCGAGGCGCCAGGTCGCACCGCCGTCATCGGAGACCTCCCCGCGCCAGAGGAAGCTGTTCGGCGTGATGTCGTTGAAGCTCCAGCGGATCGGCCGTCCGTCGGACTGCTCGCCCTCTTGCATGATCCGGTCACCGTCGGCCCGGCCGACGAGCGTGCAGTACGACGCCCACGCAGGCGCGAACCAGTGGATCCGCCATGCATCGATGTCCGCGTCGTATGCCCGGATCGTGGTGCCGAAGCTCCGCTCTGGCGAGCCCCAAAGATCCTGGATCGCGCGACCGCCAAGGATCCACCCAAAGTGGACCTCGCCGCGGCTGTCAGTCCACTCGCCGCGTCTTTCGTCGTACTGGTGGTTGTCGATGTCCCAGGAGCCGACGAAGCGTCCGTACAGGTCGGTCCTGGGATCGAGATCCGGGTGACGTCCGTCGGCGGCCAGGAACTGAAGGATCGGGTTGGTCATGCCGGTCAGCCTGCATGGCCGAGTCAGCGGCGTCTTGAACGATGTTGCGCCGCCGCGGTTGTCGGTGCCCGGCCATAGCCTGCGACCATGCTCCGATCGCGACGGTTGTTCGCCACGGCAGACATGACCGTGGCGGCAGTCCGCTGCGACGGTGGGGGATCGGCCTGGTCGGCTCCCGAACCGATCGGTCACTTCAGCCTGGTGTTGGTGCGGTCCGGATTGTTCCGCCGACGGGTCGAAGGGTCAGAGATTGTGGTCGACGCTTGCAGCGGTTATCTGGAACGCGCGGGAAGCGAGCAGCGGATCGCCCATCCGATAGGCGGAGACGTATGCACCACCTTCACCGTCAACGGCGCTGTGCTCGATGCGACCACCCGTGGCGCAGCGCTGCCCAGGGACCGAGCCGATGGGCCGATCCTCACCTCCCCGACCGTCGATGTCGCGCACCGCGCGCTTCTCGCCCGGGCCACCGCGGGCGCCGATACCGAGGAGCTGGCCGAGCGGGCGCTCCTGTTGGTTGGGACCGTCATGGCGGGTCTCACGCCAGAGGCGGTTGCGGCGGGATTCCCCACCCAGCGGCGGGCCGAACGGGTGGTGGATCATGTCCGGCAGGCGGTCGCGGCCGATCCCGGGCTCCGTCTGGCTGACCTGGCCCGGGTCACCGAGCTGTCGCCCTACCATCTGAGCCGGCTCTTCCACCGCAGCAGCGGCGTGACAATCAGCCGGCTCCGCAGCCGACTCAAAGTACGCCAGGCGCTGGATCGACTCGCCGACGGCCAGCGAGACCTCGCCGCACTCGCGGCCGAGGTCGGCTTCGCTGACCAGGCGCACCTGACCCGCACCGTCCGGCGCGAGACCGGCCGGACTCCTGGGCAGCTGCGAGCGCTGCTAGCACCCTGAGGACGGGGGCAACCCCCGGCCCGCGCACCGCGGGCTAACGGACCGGCCGCGGCTAGCGGCAAGCGGAACATGACGGGTTCGCTCAGCGTTCTCCCATCGGCGCAGACCGGTGGCGACCACGGCGGAGCGGGAAGCTCCGCCGATGGGATACGAAGAAAGACAGACCATGGCAACATGCATCACCTGCGGAGCCGAGCTGCCGGCCGAGAGAGCCGAGAAGTACGACTACTGCACGGCGGCCGAGTGTCAGGCGAAGAACGCCAAGGGCTTGGCCATGGTGGCCATCGCGCAGAACAAGGCCGCGGATGAGTACCTGATTCTGGACGAGCAGACCCGCAGCGAGATCGCGAGTGGACGCTATCAGGATCAGCGGCGCGCTACCTTCGGCCCGCGGGCCTCGCTGGACGATGGCGAGGTCGACAGCGACGGCTCCCGCGCCGCAGCAGCGCCTGATCGCGCAGCATCCAACCGCGGCCACACGCGGCCCGCTCGCCGGCCAGCCCCGACCCAAAAGCCCGTTCGGCGCTCCTGGAGCAGGTCACAGGAGAGGCTCGCGCTGCTGTACAACGAGCAAGGGATTCGACCTGACGAGATCGCTCGACGCCTGCGGCTGAGCACCTACACCGTCACTCAGATCATCCTGGCCGCAAAGAACAGGAGACGCCGCTGACCTCCAGGCACCCAGAGCCATGGTCAGTGTGGGTGAGATGGCCATCGAGCCGTGGCGGTGAGGGATCGCCATTTCAAGATCTCTAGTTTTGGTGGCATTGTGCAGCGGACTGCGCATTTTCACCAGAACTCGCGATCATCGAGCATGGTCGGCCGACCAGTGTCGATCCGACCCCCAGCTGCGTTGGCGGCTCACCGACGTCGCCGCCGACTCATTCACCTGGCGCGGCGAGAGTTCCCGCGACAGCGGCGTTACTTGGCAGTTTGAGGAGCAGATGCTCGCCACTCGTGTTGACGTCGAATGAGCCAGCCGGCGGTCATCGGTCGAGCGCGGGTGATTCGGGTGCGGTTGGCGTCATAGACGACGCTGGGTGCCGATAGGTCTCTGTCGCTTCAGGGCAACGCGCTGCCGGGAAAGCTCCGCGTGGGGTGGATGTCATAGGTGAAGACCCCCGCTTGTACGCCAGGGTCTCCGGCCATGATCTTCTCCACCTCCGCCGGATCGGCGTCGAAGATGCCGACACCTGTCACGCCGCTGCCATCAGCTACTGGACAGACGATAGGCATGACACCGGCTGTGAGGAGCGCGTAGTTGCGTCTGCCGTGCGCCCAGATGAGCTTCGCCACGTCCGAGCTACGGTCCGCATCGGGCATCTCGAACTTCGGGCCGGCCTTGAGGATCACGATCGTGTACGGCCTGATTTCGGTCAGCGCCTCCCGAAGCTGGTCATCGGTGATTGCCGGCAGGTCGCTGTCATCGGTGTAGGTCATGCCCAGGCTCCCTCCTCGCTGTCTCCTCTGATTCTGTCGTCCCGTCCAGGAATGGCCGGACGTGACGAGGCACAAGCTCGCCGCCGGCGAATGCGCCGAGGCAGCCGATTCCAGAGAGCACGACGCTACGACCGTCGGGAATCGCCGCCACCCGCCGCTGCACAGTTCTCACTCTTATGCTCACCGACGATGATCAAGGTCCAGGGCGACGATCCGCGAGAAGAGCAATCTCACCTGCCGAGCGTTGCGCCGGCGCACCCGGCAGGCGCAGGTGCGGCCGCGGCTTGAAAGCGCTGTGGGCTCGTCCCGCTTGGGCTCGCCCAGGCAACTCGCAAGGCTTGTACGAGCGACGTGGGAGCGGACGGTCGTGGTGGCGGCTGACCAGCCAGGGGGCGATGATGGCGGTTGGGCGCTTAGCCGGCACAGCGGAGGAGCGGCGGTGCGACCATGACCAACGTGGCAAGTGGCGAGTCGGCGGGGCAACCCCCCGCAGATCAGGGGCAGCGGCCTCCGGCCCGGGACGCAGCCGACCGGCG
>DATBRJ010000087.1:0-5025 GCA_036560395.1 Actinomycetes bacterium
TGGCCGTAGTTCTGGATGATCTCGGCGGTCCCGTCGAGCATCACGATCAGGTCGTAGGTCTCGTCCCCGTCGGCGAACAGCACGTCGCCAGCCGCCACGTCGCGCTCGGTACCGTACCTGCGCAGCACATCAAGCTGGGCCTCGTCCAGAACTGGGGAGCGACCCGGGTCAGAAGGCAAGTTACCGCCGGCGCCCCTGGCTCGGTCCGTAGCGATCGTGCGGCCCTCGACACCGCCGCCAGCTGCGCTCTCATCCACGCGGGCGGCCTCCTTCCACGCCGAATCTTAAGAGCCTCGATGCTGGCGGCCGGCTGGCAAGACTCGGCATGCGGGGCCGACGAATATCAGGGATGCACGCACCAGGTACAACGCGGATCCTCCCAGCCGTCGATTCAGGCGTTGTGGCGCGATCGGTCTCGAGTCACAACGAACGCCAGTCAGTCGCGACATCCGTCACGACGCGTGCAGCGCCGCGACTTCGGCTCGGGCCGCGGCGACCAGCTCATCGTTGGTGTTCGCGTGGCCTTTGAGCCCCCAGCCCCCGGGGCACCGCCTCGGTCAGCATCACCCAGATCCGGTCGACCAGCGTCGGGTCTCCGCCAGCGGCGGCGACGATGTCGGTGAGCTGTCGCACGACTGCGAGCTGTTTGTCCCGGTCCAGCGCGCCGGCGTTGGTGAGCACCTGGACGCGGACGTAGTTGCGCTCGCTATCGACATTGGACACGGCGCCGGGCGGAAGCTCGTGCACGAACGCGGCGGTGTTCTTCCGGAACATCGCGATGTTCGGAACCTGCTCGATGGTCATCACCGCGGTCGCGAGGTCGGTGGCGAGGCGATGCGGGTCGGCGAACGTACCGGCCTCGGCGAAGACATCGATCATCGGCATCGCGGGACCCCTCTCGAAGTGCTATGACGGTCATCATAGTAACGAGACTATGCTGACCGTCATAGTCGAACCGGAGGATCGATGTCCAGCGACGTACGGGACCGGATGATCGCCGGTGCGGCCGGCCTGCTGGCCCAGCGTGGCCTGCAGGCCACGTCCTTCTCGACTGTGCTGGCCGAGGCCAGCGCGCCGCGCGGATCGATCTACCACCACTTCCCGGGCGGCAAGGACGAGATGGTCATCGCAGCCATCGGCGCCACCGAACAGCACGTGGTCGGGCTGCTCGACTTCCCGCCCGGTACGACCGTTCGGCAGGTCGTGGAGTCGTTCCTCGGCGCCTGGCGTCTACTGCTCACCGCGGCTGACTTCCACGCCGGGTGCGCGCTGGTCGCGGTGACCGTGGCAGCCGAGACCGACGAAGTGCGCGAGCGGGCCGCGAAAGCGTTCGGCACCTGGCGGACCGCGCTCGCGGAGGCGCTACACCAGGCCGGGCTGGACGCGGCAGCCGCCAAGACGACCGCCGCGCTGCTGCTGTCCGCGTGCGAGGGCGCCGTGGTGATGAGCCGGGCCCAACGCGACCTCGAACCCTTCGACACGGTGGCGGCGGGCCTGCTCGCCCATACCGCCCACCTGGTCGCAGTCATCTGACCTAAGCAACGCGCGACAGCCGTGGCTAGCGTCGAGACAGCCTGAGGGCACTGAAGGAGGAGACCATCAGATGAACGCCGAGGCGGTTTCGCCGATCTCTACTTACTTCCGAGTCTGCGACGGGGTGCGGGTGAGGTTCGTCGACAACAGAGCAGACTCGGATATCACGGTTCTGCTGCTGGCGCCGTGGCCCGAAACCCTTTGGGCCTTTCGTCGCATCTGGCGTCGCGTCTCAGCAGTCGGGCGGGTTGTCGCCATCGATATGCCGGGATTCGGCCATTCCGATGGCCGGCCGGAACTGATTGCACCGGACGCTTCGGGAGCGTTCCTCGCCCGTCTGATCGACGAATGGCCCCTTGGGTCTCCCCATATTGTTGGTCCAGACGTCGGAACGGCAGCGGCGCTCTTCCTCGCGGCGACGACGCCAGAGCGGGTGACGAGCTTGACGATCGGGGGCGGCGCGGTCCGCTTCCCGATCGAAGCGGGCGGCGCACTCAAAGACATCATCGAAGCGCCGAGTCTTGACGTCGTACGCGGACTGGACGCCAGGGCCAACATCGGTCAGGCGGTCGAGGCTGCCGCCGCAAGCGACAGCGAGCCCGAAGTCCACGAGGACTATGTCAGCGCCTACGACCTCGG
Source organism: Actinomycetes bacterium (assembly GCA_036560395.1). Lineage (GTDB taxonomy): Bacteria > Actinomycetota > Actinomycetes > JAKEEW01 > JAKEEW01 > DASYTV01. Next base: position 2,173 of record DATBRJ010000087.1, read on the forward strand.
GCGCTTCGCGGAGTCCGCTCGCTTCGTGCGGCATTACCCAGAACAGAACCCGGTCTTGCGCGACGTTCTCCCGACGATCGCTACGCCGACCCAGATCCTCGCCGGACGCGATGATGACCTCGTGCCGTGGTCTAACAACCAGTACCTCCACGACCTCCTTCCTAATAGCGAGATTCATCCTCTCGACGCCGGTCACTTCGCCTGGGAGCAAGCGCCCGAGGAGTATGGCGGCCTGGTCGCCGAGTGGGTCAGCGGCGGATATCGGCGCGTCGAAGCGAGCTGATCTCGCCGCGGCCTAGGAGCCGGCCTAGAGCTCGCGTCGGAAGCTCGCACAAGGCGAGCTGGCCTACATTGCTGGACGGTCACCCCGGTGATCGGGGACCGGCGATTCGATTTTCATGACGGCGGGCCCGCGCCGGGCAGATGCCAGCGATAGGGCGCGGCGAGAAGGTCGAGTGCCGGCTGCGGGCCCCAGGAGCCGGGGGCGTACAGCTGGACCGGGGGCGGGTTGTCCAGCAGCGGGCCGGAGATTTCCCACAGGCGTTCCACTGCGTCGGAGCGTGTGAATAGGGAGTGGTCGCCGAGCATGGCGTCCAGCAGGAGCCGCTCGTACCCTTCGAGGGCGTTGGCGGCGCAAAAGGAGTCGGCGTAGCGGAAGGTCATCTCGGCGGCGCCGAGCCTCATTTGCGCGCCGGGTTCCTTGGCCAGGAAGCCGGCGGTGATGGAGCCTGGATCAGCGAAGTCGATGACGATTTCGTTTCGCTGCCCATGGGGGGTGTCTTTCTTGTGGATGGGGAAGATCCGCAGCGGCGGCTCGTGGAATCCGAGCGTCACCACTTGGCGGCTCGCGGCGAGCCTCTTGCCGGAACGCAGCAAGAAGGGGACCCCGGCCCACCGCCAGTTGTCGACCTCGGCCCGCACCGCTGCCATGGTTTCGGTGTCTGAGCCAGGTGCCACGCCAGGCTCGTGGGGGTAGCCCGCGTACTGCCCCCGCACCACGTGGGCGTTGTCGATGGGCTTGAGCGCGTTGAAGACCTTGGCGGTCTCGTCGCGGAGGTGTCGGGCGTCCAGCGAGGTGGGTGGCTCCATGGCCACAAACCCCAGGACCTGGAGCAGATGGGTAACGAGCATGTCCCGGTAGGCGCCGGTCTGGTCGTAGAAATCGGCGCGTCCCTCGACCGAGAGTGTCTCGGGCACGTCGATCTGCACGTAGGCGATGTGCTGGCGGTTCCAGATCGGCTCGAACAGGCCGTTGGCGAACCGGAAGGCCAGGATGTTGTCAACCGATTCCTTGCCCAGGAAGTGGTCGATTCGGAAGATCTGTGACTCATCGAAGATGGCATGGACGGCCTGGTTCAGCGCGCGGGCGGAGGCCAGGTCGGTCCCGAACGGCTTCTCGATGATGACGCGCGACCCCGGCGCCAGGCCGGCGGCGCCGAGCATGGTCACCGTCGGCTCGAAGGCGGCCGGCGGGACGGCAAGGTGAAATAGCCGCTCCGCCGAGCCGCCGATCTGCTGCTCCGCCCGCTCGATCGCCGCGGCCAGCGGGGCGGTGCCGGATCCGGTGCTGGCGAACGAGAGGCTCCGCTGGAACGCCTGCCAGGCCGCTCCCGTGGGCTTGCTGATCCCGAATTCGGCGATTGCCTGCCCGGCAATGTCGGCGAACTGCTCGCCGGTCAGGCTTCTGCGGGAGCAGCCGATGATCTGGTATCTGTCCGGCATCAGGCCGGCCGCTGCCAAGTGGAACAGCCCCGGCAGCAGCTTGCGTCTGGCCAGATCACCAGTAGCCCCGAACAAGACGATGACGGGATTGTCCGGACGGGGCGCTGATCCCCGAACCCGCCTGGGCCGGGAGGGTCCCGAACTCACCCCGGCCCGTTTCCGAGCTGGCGCTGCGCCGAAGCCGTTGTCAGCTGCGGTGGCGGCGGTGACGGTCTGTCGCTCTTCGGCGCTGCCGCGCCGAGGCAGCTCGCCATCCAACGAGCCAACCGTTGGCGGGTGCGGTGGAGCATCAACACGGCCCGCCCGGTCAGCCGGGCAGCTTCGCGGCCAGCACGTCGATCGGCTTGATATCCGGCGGCGAGCTCAGCAGCTCTTCGGCCCTGCCCAGCAACGCAGCGGCGATAGGTCCGCCGAGGTGGGCCTGGCGGCCGTCTGACCCGGGGAAGACATCGAAGATTCCATAGGTGGTGTCGTCGATCTTGAAGGCGAACCAGGCGATCGTGTCGTCCTCGGCCTGGGCCAGCGGCAGCGCGCCTTCCAAGAACGACGCGAGCTCGTCCTCTTTACCCGATCTCGCGTTGAGTATCGCTAGCAGTCCTACCGTGACCATGGGTCCTCCTCGTGGATCGTACGGCCGAACGTAGGCCGCACGAGACCGTCGAGCAGACACTAGACCGCTCGCAACAGAACGGCCCGGCCAAGTCGCGCAACCTGGCGTGAATCCGGCGTGCGGTGCGTCGGTCCGCCGTTGACCCAATGTGCCTGCATGGGACGATCCAAACCTGGTCCGGATCTCCAGGTCACGTGACCCATGAATGTGCTCGTTTAGCCCAGCGCCGACCGGCGGCTGGTCAACCGCTCACGGGGGTCGACTTGACGCCGAAGGCCAAGTCGGCGAGGTCTGGTGTCTTTGCCTGCCGGTAGACGAGCACGACCCGGCTGCCCTCGAACCATCCGGCCACTGCGGCGCCACTGGTCGACAGGGCCATGACCTGACCGTCGGCCTTGACGAACCGTGGTGCCGACTTCGACCCAGTGACGGCGTTGATGAGCTGCACGACGTACTGGTCCTGGAACACCGGGCTCTTGGCCAGACTCTTCTTCGTGCTGTAGACCGCCACGCCGCCCACG
>DATBRJ010000088.1:0-5135 GCA_036560395.1 Actinomycetes bacterium
TGCCGGCGACGCATTCGGCGGAGCACTCTGCCTCGGCCTGATTCGCGGATGGGAACTCGAGCGGACCATTCGGTTTGGGAACGCCGCGGGGGCGATCGTCGCGACCAAGATCGCCTGCTCGGCGGCGATGCCGTACGAGCCCGAGGTTCTCGAACTGCTGTCCAAGGCTGGCGAGCGCGATGGATGAGCGGCAGGCACGGGCCCTCGCCGACGTACGGGCGCGGCACCCTGAGGCGATCGCCGAAGCGGCGATTGCCCGCCGGCGGCGGCGAGAACTCATCGGTGCGAGTGGCAGTCTTATGATCATCGCCGCCGACCACCCCGCGCGCGCGTCGCTGGGTGCAGGCGGCCGCCCACGGGCGATGGCCGACCGCCTAGACCTGTTGGACCGGCTGGTCGCCGCCCTGCGTCGCCCGGGCGTGGACGGGGTGCTCGCCACCGCCGACATCCTGGAAGATCTGCTGATTCTCCATGCGCTCGACGACAAGCTGGTGGTTGGCTCGATGAACCGGGGCGGGCTCGCAGGCTCGGTGTTCGAGCTGGACGACCGGTTCACCGGTTACACCGCGAGCTCCCTCGCAGCGATGGGCTTCGACGGCGGAAAGATGCTGCTTCGCATCGACCTCGCCGATCCCGCCACCGTTCGCACCCTCGAGTCGTGCGCCGATGCGATCAGCGATCTCGCCGCCCACCGGCTGATGGCCATGGTCGAGCCGTTCTGGGCCAGCCGGGAAGCGGCAACGCCGGCTGTGCCCGCTGGTTCGGCGGGGGACGGGCTCACCGCTGGCGGCCGGCGGACGCCGGCCGCGTCAGCTGGAAGGGTCCGCCACGACCTCAGAGCCGATGCCGTCGCGAGGTCGATTGCCGTAGCGTCAGGGCTCGGTACGACCTCCGCCTACAGCTGGCTCAAGCTTCCGGTCGTCGACGAAATGGACCGGGTGCTGGCAGCGTCCACGCTGCCCGTGCTCCTTCTCGGCGGGGACGCCGGCGAGTCGGAGGACGAGGCCGACGAGATGTTCGAGCGATGGACAACGGCGCTGGCCCTGCCGACCGTCCGCGGCATCGTCGCCGGGCGCGGCTTGCTCTACCCGCCTGACGACGACGTCGACGCCGCCGTGGACCGAGCGGTCTCGCTTCTGACCCGCGGCACCCCAGGCACGCGCCGGGGTACCCAAGCCGCCGATATCGCGGCCCGAGGGGCGCAGGCGGTATGACTGCGGCCGGGCACTCGATGCTGACCACGCTGGTGACGCCGGCGGCGGCCGGCTGGGGCTACGCCGGGCTCCAGATGCTCGACCTTCCGCCTGACGGCTCGATCCAGCTGCCCCCGGGGGACTACGAGCTGCTGGTTCTGCCGCTGGCCGGCGGACCTGCCAGCATCGAGTGCGAAGGCGTGATCATCGAACTCGAGGGACGTAGCTCGGTCTTCGCTCGCGTCACCGACTTCGCCTACCTTCCGATGGGCGCCGCCGCATCGGTGACCGCACCGCTCGGCGGCCGCTATGCGCTGCCCAGCGCACGATGCGAGGGGCAGCTGGAGCCGCGGTACGGCAAGGCGGAAGACGTCCCCGTCGAGCTGCGCGGTGCCGGCCCGGCCAGCCGCCAGGTCAACAACTTCTGCGCCCCTGATGCGTTCGAGACGGTGAAGCTCACCGCCGTCGAGGTGCTGACACCCGGCGGGAACTGGTCGAGCTATCCACCACACAAGCACGACACGGCCGGTGACGGCGAGGCGATCCTCGAGGAGATCTACTACTTTGAGTTCGCCGGCGAGCACGGCTTCGGGATGCAGCGGGTGTACGGCTCACCGGGAAAGCCGATCGATGTCTTGCGCGAGGTGCGCAGCGGCGATGTGGTCCTCGTCCCGCATGGCTATCACGGTCCGTCGACGGCTGCGCCCGGCTATGACATGTACTACCTGAACGTTCTCGCGGGACCGGCCGAACAGCGGACGATGGCCTTCCGCGACGATCCGTGCCACGCCTGGATTCGCGACAGTTGGTCCGCGGCGCAGGTCGACACACGGCTGCCGATGACTACCGCCGCGATTTCCGGCGTCCCGTCGCCCGAAGGGCAGGATCGCTCAGCTCACCAGGAGGGTGGTGGATGATGCGGTTAACCGTCGCGCAAGCCCTCGTCCGTTTCCTTGCGAGGCAGTGGACCGAGCTCGACGGCGAACGGCGCCGCACGTTCGCGGGATGCCTGGGCATTTTCGGTCACGGCAACGTCGCAGGTATCGGCCAGGCGCTGCTCGAGAGCGGCGACGCGCTCCGCTATGTCCTCGTTCGCAACGAGCAGGCGATGGTCCACACCGCGGCGGCCTACGCCCGGATGACCGATCGCATGTCCACCTTCGCCTGCACGACATCGATCGGCCCCGGCGCCACCAATATGGTCACCGGCGCGGCACTAGCAACCATCAACAGGCTGCCGGTCTTGCTCCTCCCCGGCGACATCTTCGCCAGCCGGGTCACTAACCCCGTCCTCCAAGAACTCGAGGACGCCCGCTCCTACGACGTCTCGGTGAACGACGCGCTCCGTCCGGTCTCCACGTACTTCGACCGGATCAACCGGCCTGAACAGTTGGTACCGGCCGCGCTCGCGGCTATGCGGGTGCTGACCGATCCGGCGGAAACCGGCGCGGTCACGCTCGCCCTTCCCCAGGACGTGCAGGCCGAGGCGTACGACTTCCCCGATGAATTCCTCGCCGAGCGGAGCTGGCGGATCCGCCGCCCGGCACCCGAGCCAGATGTGCTTGCCAGTGCCGCCGAGCTGATCCGCGGTGCCCGGCGGCCCCTGATCGTGGCCGGCGGCGGAGTCATCTATTCGCGGGCGACCGATGTGCTGCGGGAGTTCGTCGAGGCGACGGGCATACCAGTCGCCGAGACGCAGGCGGGCAAGGGAGCACTCAGGTACGACCATCCCGCGTCGGTGGGCGGCATCGGGGCGACGGGTACGGCAGCCGCGAACGCCCTCGCCGGCGAAGCCGACGTGGTCATGGGGATCGGTACCAGATGGACCGACTTTACGACCGCGTCGAGGTCACTGTTCGCCGCGGACGGTGTCCGATTCGTCAACCTGAACGTCGCCGCCTTCGACGCGTACAAGAACTCCGGTGTCGCTCTGATTGCTGACGCCCGCGCCGGGCTCATGGCGCTCGACGACGCACTTGCCGGCTGGCACGTCGATCGGCAGTATGCGGACCACGCGCATGAGCTCGCAGGTGCATGGCAGCGGACCGTGGACGCCGCCTACGCCGGCCGTACCGAGCGCAGCCCACACGGCGTGCCGCAGAGCCAGGTGATCGGTGTAGTGAACGACGTCGCCGGTCCGCGCGACGTCGTCGTGTGCGCGGCAGGGTCGATGCCCGGCGATCTGCACAAGTTGTGGCGCACCAGGGACCCAAAGGGCTACCACGTGGAGTACGGCTACTCGTGCATGGGCTACGAGATCGCCGGCGGCCTCGGGGTGAAGCTCGCTGCGCCCGACCGCGAGGTTTTCGTCCTCGTCGGCGACGGGTCCTACCTGATGATGGCCCAAGAGCTTGCCACCGCCGTACAGGAAGGTGTCAAGATCATCGTCGTGCTGGTGGAGAACGGCGGTTTCGGCTCCATCGGCGCGCTGTCAGAGTCCGTCGGCAACGGCCGATTCGGTACGGAGTACCGGGCGCGCAACCCGCGCACCGGCCAGCTCGACGGCGAACCACTGATGATCGACCTCGCGGCGAATGCCGCGAGCCTCGGCGCTGATGTCCTGCGGGCTTCCGACGCCGACGAGCTGAGATCCGCGCTCCACAAGGCGGTCGAGTCCGCACGGACTACGGTCGTCCACATTCGCACCGACCCCCTCATACCCGCGCCGAGCTCGCAGGCGTGGTGGGACGTGCCGGTCGCGGAGGTATCCGCGCTCGAGCCGACCCGGTCCGCTCGGCGGGCGTACGAGGAGGCGAAACGCCAGCAGCACACCTACCTATGAGGCAAGGCAAGGACGCCAGAAGGGACCACCAGATGAGAACAAGGACACGGTTGCTCGCCCTCGCCCTTGCGGCTCCGCTCGTCTTCGCCGCTTGTTCGGGCGACGATGACAACACCCAGGCACAGGAGAGCAACGCGGGCCAGGCCGCCAACATGACGATCGCCGTCGTCGTCCACGCGGGGGCCGGCGATGCGTTCTGGGACGTCGTCAAGAACGGCGCGGAGGCGGCCGGCAAGCAGTACGGCATCACCGTGAACTACAACGGAAACGGCGATCCGGCCCAGCAGTCACAGCTCATCGACGCAGCGGTGGCTCAGAAAGTCGACGGCATCGTCGTCTCGATGGCCAACCCCGACGCGCTAAAGGAGTCGATCGAGAAGGCTGTGCAGGCGGGCATTCCCGTCATCACCATCAACTCCGGTCAGGACCGCTCCAAGGAGTTCGGCGCGCTCACGCACGTCGGCCAGTCCGAGGACGTCGCCGGTGAAGGTGCGGGCGAAAAACTGAAGGAAGCCGGCGTCACGAAGCTTCTGTGCGTCGTGCACGAGGCCGGCAATGTCGGTCTCGAGCAGCGGTGCAACGGCGCCAAGGCCACTCTCGGCGGCAGTGTCGAGAACCTGCAGGTCGACGGTACGAACCTGGCCGACGCATCGTCGAAGATCTCGGCCAAGCTGCAGTCGGACACGTCGATCGACGGCGTCCTGACGCTGAACCCAGGTGTGGCCATCTCTGCCCGTGATGCGATCAAGGACTCGAGCTCGAAGGCAAAGCTCGCCACCTTCGACCTCTCCGGGGACGTAGTGGACGCGATCAAGAACGACGAGATCCTCTTCGCCGTCGACCAGCAGCAGTACCTGCAGGGCTACCTGCCGATCGTCTTCCTCTACCTGTACAAGAACAACCTCAACACCGTGGGCGGCGGCCAGCCGGTGCTCACCGGTCCAGGCTTCGTCACCAAGGACAACGCCGATAAGGTCGCGCAGCTAGCCCAGCAGGGCACGCGTTAGCCTCGCCGCCTACCGTCCTCGCCGATCAAGGAGCACCGGTCGCCCCAGGCCGAGGCGGCAGAGCTTCTTGATCGGGGGGACGGGCGCTCGTGCTTGATCTCCCGCGGGAGGGACGTCAATGACTACTGCTGCACCACCGGTCGACGAGCGGGT
>DATBRJ010000089.1:0-5770 GCA_036560395.1 Actinomycetes bacterium
GGGTCTCTGCCCCGCAGATGCGCTACGACCTCACCGTCGACGAATGGGTGTCGATGGCCGGGCATCGGATGGGTCGCACGCACCTACCGCCGACCGACGAGTGCCCACTGTGCCCGTCCCGGCCGGGCCGGCCGACCGAGATACCGGCAGACGACTACGACGTCGTGGTCTTCGAGAACCGCTTCCCGTCCTTCGCCCAGCCCACGTCTCCACTGGCCGACCAGGCCACCGTCTTCGCCCACGGGCGACTCCTGCCCAGACTGCTTAACGAGGGGGTGAACCGCGCTGGGCTGGGCGAGCAGGTGGAGGCTCCCGCCGTGGGACGGTGCGAGGTGGTGTGTTTCACCAGCGACCACGACTCATCCTTCGCCGCGCTGCCGCCCACCCGGGTCCGGACCGTCATCGATGCATGGGCGGACAGGACCGCGGAGATCGGCCGGCTGCCGGGGGTCGAGCAGGTGTTCCCGTTCGAAAACCGTGGACCCGAAATCGGCGTGACGCTGCACCACCCGCACGGGCAGATCTACGGCTACCCGTACGTCGCCCCGGTGGTGCGCCGCATGCTGGACTCCGCGAGCCGTTACCGCGACCGCACCGGCGGCAATCTCTTCGCCGACCTCCTTGCTGCGGAGCTCGCAGCGAAGGTACGCGTGATTGCGCGCAGCGAGCTGTGGACGGCCTTCGTCCCGGTGGCCGCACGCTGGCCGGTCGAGGTTCACCTGTACCCCAACCGGCAGGTACCTGACCTGCCGGCACTGACGGCCGCCGAACGGGACGACTTTGCGGAGATCTATCTCGATGTCTTGAGCCTCGGTGAGCGGCTTTACGACATGCCTTTGCCGTACATCGCCGCGTGGTACCAGGCGCCCGTACACGTGGACCGCGACCTTGCCTATCTGCACCTGCGGCTCTCCTCGATCCGGCGGGCGCCCAACAAGCTCAAGTACCTTGCCGGCTCCGAGTCCGCGATGGGAGCGTTCGTCAACGACCTGACCCCGGAGGACATCGCGACTGGACTCCGCGAGGTGACGCGCTGACCACCGCAAAAGTCTTCGAGCAGGTCTTCGGCCGGGCGCCCGACGGCGCATGGGCGGCACCCGGCCGGGTCAACCTGATCGGGGAGCACACGGACTACAACGACGGCTACGTGTTGCCGATCGCGCTGCCACAGCGAACCGTCGCACACGTGTCGCGGCGGCGCGACTTCGAGCTCAATCTTCGGTCCGTGCAGCACCCGGACGAGCCGGCGCAGGCCGCGCTCGGCGATCTAGAACCAGGATCCGTGCCGGGATGGGCCGGCTATCCGGCCGGGGTCGCCTGGGCGCTCAGGGAAGCCGGGCATGCCATCGGCGGGGCTGATGTCCTCATCGACGGGAACGTCCCTCTCGGCGCTGGCCTGTCCTCCTCGGCGGCACTCGAATGCGCCGTCGCGCTCGGCCTCGCCGAGCTGTACGAGCTCGGCCTTGAGCGCGGTACTCTCGCCCGGCTCGCCCAGCGCGCCGAGAATGACTTCGTCGGTGTGCCGACTGGGATCATGGACCAGACAGCATCGCTGTTAGCGACCCGAGACCACGCACTGTTCCTGGACACCCGCAGCGGCGAGACCCGCCAGATCGGGCTCAGGCTGGCAGCAGCCGGCCTTGCGCTTGTCGTGATCGATACGAAGGCACCGCACCGCCTGGTCAGCGGCGAATATGCCGCCCGGCGCCGCGACTGCGAGCTCGCCGCCGAGATCCTCGGGGTTCCTGCCCTACGTGACATCCCGCTCGATGACTTGGACGAGGCGGTGAAGCGGCTCGATGACGACCGGCTGCGGCGCCGCGTCCGCCATGTCGTCACGGAGAACAGCCGGGTGCTGGCCGCCGTCGAGCATCTCGACGCGGGACGGCCGGCGGAGATCGCTGAGCTCCTCACGGCATCGCATGAGTCTCTACGGGACGACTACGAGGTGTCCTCGCCTGAGCTCGACCTGGCAGTGACAGCCGCGCTCGGCGCCGGAGCATTGGGAGGCCGGATGACCGGCGGTGGTTTCGGCGGCTGCGCGATCACCCTGACGCCCGCCAGTGCGACCTCTTCGGTCGCCGACGCAGTCGCCGACGCCTTCGCCGGCCACGGTTTCAGGGCTCCCTTGCATTTTGTCGCCCACGCATCCGGCGGCGCAGGCCGGATCGCTTAGACGAGGACAGCGGTCGGGGTCAGGTGGCCGTGAGGGTGTCGACCAGCTCGTCGGCCGCGGCGTACGGGTCGAGCTCGCCACCGAGGACGCGCCCGGCGAGGACGTCCAGACGCTGGTCACCGTGCAGGTCGCCGATCCGCTCGCGAAGTGCGGTCACCGCGATCGCCTCGATCTCGTCGCAGACCCGCCGCCGGCGGCGCTCGTAGAGCCTGCCAGTGGATTCCAGCCAGGAGCGATGTTTTGCCAGCGCCTCCATCACATCGTCCACGCCCTCGCCACGAGACGCGACGGTCTTGACGATCGGCGGCCGCCAGTCACCGGGCTGACGCCGTTCGCCCAGGGCGAGCATGTGGTTGAGCTCGCGAACCGTGGCGTCCGCTCCCTCGCGGTCGGCCTTGTTCACGACATAGATATCGCCGATCTCGAGAATGCCTGCCTTCGCTGCCTGGATCGCGTCGCCCATTCCCGGGGCGAGCAGCACGACCGTGGTATCGGCCAGACCTGCCACCTCGACCTCGGACTGACCAACGCCGACGGTCTCGACGAGGATTACCTCGCAGCCTGCAGCATCGAGCACGCGCAGCGCTTGCGGCGTCGCCCAGGCGAGCCCACCGAGATGTCCGCGGGTGGCCATCGACCGGATAAAGACGTAGGGATCGGTCGCGTGCTCCTGCATGCGGACCCGGTCGCCGAGCAGGGCACCGCCGGTGAAGGGCGAGGACGGATCGACGGCCAGCACGCCGACCCGCGCTCCGCTCTGGCGATAGGCGGTGACAAGCGAGGAGGTGGACGTCGACTTACCCACCCCGGGTGAGCCGGTAAGGCCGACCACGTAGGCCTCACCGGCATACGGCGCCAGCGCTGCCATCGCCTCCCGAAGCTGGGGAGCCGCATCCTCCACGAGCGAGATCAACCGGGCGACGGCGCGCGCCTCACCCTTGCGCGCACGTGCGACCAGGCCGGCGATGTCGCTTTGACCAGCTCCCATAACCTCGCTGACCTTACCGTTGGCGAGTCCCAGGCCGACCGAAGCCGCATTCCCGGCAGCAGCCGGGAAACGCACGGAAGGAGATGGTGGCGACGCTGCGGACTCAGGCTGTTCGCGGGACTCGGATGATCAGGGCGTCGCCCTGCCCGCCGCCGCCACACAGTGCCGCGGCGCCGACTCCGCCCCCGCGCCGCTTCAGCTCAAGCGCGAGGGTCAACGCCAACCGGGCGCCGGACATGCCGATCGGATGACCAAGGGCGATCGCGCCGCCGTTGACGTTGACGCGGTCCGGGGTGAGCCCCAGCTCCTTCATCGACTGCACACCCACGGAAGCGAAGGCCTCGTTGATTTCGACGAGATCAAGCGCGTCAACACCCATCTCTTCCTTGGCCAAGGCCGCCCTGATCGCGTTGGCCGGCTGGGACTGCAACGATGCGTCCGGGCCGGCGACCACGCCGTGGGCGCCGATCTCGGCCAGCCACGTCAAGCCGAGAGACTCGGCCTTTGCCCTGCTCATCACGACGACTGCGCAACCGCCATCAGAGATCTGTGAGGAGGATCCGGCGGTGATCGTGCCCTCCTTGGCGAAGGCCGGGCGCAGCTTGGCAAGCGACTCTGTGGTGGTATCCGGCCGGATTCCCTCATCGGTGCTGAAGACGATCGGGTCACCTCGCCGCTGCGGGATCTCGACGGGAACGATCTCCTCGTCGAAGACGCCGTTCTTCTGTGCGTGCGCGGCGCGCTGGTGGGATCGTGCCGCGAACTCGTCCTGCTCCTCGCGGCCGATACCGAGCCGAGCGTTGTACGTCTCGGTCGACTCACCCATCATCACCTGGTCGAATGCGCAGAACAGGCCGTCATAGGCCATCGAGTCGATGAGCTGAGTGTTGCCGTACTTGAAGCCCTCGCGCGACTTCGGCAGCAGGTGCGGCGCGCTGGTCATCGACTCCATGCCACCGGCCACAACGATCTCGAACTCGCCGGCCCTGATGAGCTGGTCAGCGAGAGCGATCGCGTCCAGACCGGAGAGGCAGACCTTGTTGATCGTGAGCGCGGGCACCGTCATCGGGATGCCGGCCTTGACCGCCGCCTGCCGGGCTGTGATCTGCCCGGCACCGGCCTGGAGTACCTGACCCATGATCACATACTCGACCTGCCCCGGCGTCGCTCCGCCTCGCTCGAGCGCCGCCTTGATTGCGAAACCACCCAGGTCGGCCCCCGAGAAGTCCTTGAGCGAGCCGAGCAGCCGGCCCATCGGGGTGCGGGCACCTGCGACGATGACGGAACCGTTTGCGGCCATGACGGCGCCTCCACAGAAATTTTGCGACGAACAAAAACGCGACAACTGATGACACGATAGCTCCGAGTAGGGCCCTGGCTGTCACATGATGTCCGTCACAGCGGGCCCGCGCCCCGCCAGGCGGAGATAGCGTCAGCACCGCCAGCGTTCTGAGGGAGGCTGGATGATCACGAAAATAGATCACGTGGGGATCGCGGTCCGCGATCTCGATGCCGCCATCGCCTTCTATGAGCGGATGTTCGGCTTCCGCGCCGTACACACCGAGGTCAACGAGGAGCAGGGCGTGCGCGAGGCAATGCTCGCGGTCGCCGACTCGGATTCCCGCATTCAGCTGCTCGCTCCGCTGCGGGACGATTCGCCGATCGGGAGGTTCCTCAAGCGCCGGGGCGAGGGCATCCAGCAGGTTGCCTACACCGTCACGGACATCGAAGCGGAATCCGCGCGGCTGCGTGGTGAGGGGGCCCGCTTGCTGTACGAGGAGCCGCGGCGGGGCACTGCAGGCTCAAGAATCAACTTCATCCACCCCGGCGATGCGGGCGGTGTTCTCGTCGAGCTGGTGGAGCCGGCCGACGGGCAGCACTAGTGTCGCGTATCCAAAGTCTCCTTGCGTTGGCCCGTCCCCGCTGGCGCGCCTGGCTGCGTTCACGGTCGCCCGCGTACCTCCAGTGCGCTGGGCTCCCTGCGGCGTTGCCAGTCATCGAGCGGTCCTCGGGCCACCGTCAAAGGACCCCGGACGCGCGACACTAGCGGTCCTGCCAGGCCATGGCTGAGGCGTGGCTCCTAGGGCAGACGCCTTGTGAGGAAACCCACAGCGGCCGACCGAGTCAACCGCTTCTCTTGATAGTTACCGACCAGTACCTTCCAAGCACGACCGCTTCACAAGACGCACAGAAGGCCCGTCCACTGCATCGCCTCGGCGAGCGGGCACAGGAGGCACGTCATGGCCGAGATGACCGCAATCCTCGAGGCCATTCTCGCGGGCGACACATCGGCCGACGATTACGCGGCGCTCCAGATCCCCGCCTCTTACCGAGCGGTGACCGTACGCAAGGACGAGGCCGGCATGTTCGACGGCCTGGAAAGCCGCGACAAGGACCCGCGCAAGTCGCTCCACGTCGATACGGTGCCGCTGCCGGCGGTAGGGCCGGGCGAGGCGCTCATTGCTGTCATGGCAAGCGCGATCAACTACAACACCGTCTGGACGTCGATCTTCGAGCCGGTCCCGACCTTCAAGTTCCTCGCGCGTTATGGCCGGATCAGCGATCTCGCTCAGCGTCATGACCTGCCCTATCACGTCGTCGGCTCC
>DATBRJ010000090.1:0-11247 GCA_036560395.1 Actinomycetes bacterium
GGCGATCCAGGGAAAGGTCACTGTCAACGCGCCGATCGAACGGGCGTTCCGCATTTTCACCGAGTCGTTCACGACCTGGTGGCCGGCGGACTACCACATCGGCGAGGCCGACATGGCCGAGGCGATCATTGAACCCCGGGAAGGCGGCAGGTGGTACGAGCGAGGCGTCGACGGCAGTGAATGCGATTGGGGCCACGTCCTTGCTTGGGAACCGCCCCACCGGCTGGTCGTCACCTGGCAGATCAACGGCCAATGGCAGTACGACCCGGATCCCGAACACGCCAGCGAGATCGAGGTGCGATTCACCCCGGACGGATCCGATCAGACAACGGTGGAGCTCGAGCACCGCTTGCTCCACCGCCTCGTCGGCGGCGAGGCCCTTCGCGACTCACTCAGCGGAGGCGGCGGCTGGGGCGCGGTCTTGGCGCAGTACGCCAAGGCTGTCGCGAACGAGGGGTGATTCATTGCCCTCCGGGCCCGCCACCTGAACCGCAAGACCATGCCAGCCCCCACCCGGGGGCTGGCTTCTTGTTACATACCACTAGGGGGTATTGTTGGCTTTGATCCAGTGATACAGGGGAGGGGTAAGCCTGTGAGGGTGGTATGAACACGAGCGCGAGCAGCACGGCACCGGGCTATATAGAGAAGAAGGACAGTCACCTCAGGCGACTGCGCCGCATCGAGGGCCAGATCCGGGGCCTGCAGCGGATGGTCGAGGAGGACAAGTACTGCATCGACGTCCTCACGCAAGTCTCCGCCGCCACAAAGGCACTCCAGGCGTTCTCCTTGGAGCTGCTCGAGCAACACCTCGCTCACTGCGTGACCCAAGCCGTGCAGCAAGGCGGCGCCGAGGCAGACCTGAAGGTACGCGAGGCGTCCGATGCGATCGCGCGACTGGTCCGCAGCTGACGCGGTACGGGCGTCGTTCTTCCCACTGACGCCATTGCAAGCAACCCCCGGTTAGGAGGAGGTCATGGCCACCGCCACGCCGGTGACGGACACGCGGCCCGCGGCGCCCGCCCGTACCGTCGAGCTGTCGATCGGTGGCATGACGTGCGCCTCCTGCGCAGCCCGGATCGAGAAGACACTCAACAAGATCGACGGCGTCGCGGCGACCGTGAACCTTGCGACCGAGAAGGCGAGGGTCGTCCTGACCGATCCGGTCGCACTCGAGGACCTCATCGCGACGATCGAGGCGACCGGGTACACCGCGGCACCATCTGAACCGGCACGGGCCGCCGCTACGACAACCACAGCTTGGACGGGCGAGGCAGAAGTCACCGACCTGGCGCAGGTGCGGCAAAGAGTAT
Source organism: Actinomycetes bacterium (assembly GCA_036560395.1). Classification (GTDB taxonomy): domain Bacteria; phylum Actinomycetota; class Actinomycetes; order JAKEEW01; family JAKEEW01; genus DASYTV01. The sequence continues at coordinate 1,311 of DATBRJ010000090.1, forward strand.
TGACCAGCTTCGTCCTGACCGTGCCGGTTCTGCTCCTGGCGATGGTCCCGGTGTTCCAGTTCGACTACTGGCAATGGCTGTCGCTGACTCTGGCCGCACCGGTCGTCACCTGGGGCGGCTGGCCGTTCCACCAGGCGGCCTGGGTCAACCTGCGCCATCGCGCCGTGACGATGGACACGCTCATCTCGATCAGTGTGCTGGCTGCGTTCGGCTGGTCGTTGTACGCGCTCTTCCTCGGCGGCACCGGCGAGCCAGGCATGACGATGGCGTTCACCCTGGTACCCGCGCGCGGCTCTGGCGTCGACGACATCTATCTCGAGGTCGCGACCGGTATCACCGTGGCCATCCTGGCCGGCCGTTACCTCGAGGCACGAGCGAAGCGGCGTTCCGGCGCCGCGCTGCGCGCGTTGCTGTCACTCGGTGCAAAAGACGCTGCGGTGCTCCGCGACGGCGTCGAGGTGCGTGTTCCCATCGACCAGCTGAGAGTGGGCGACGAGTTCGTCGTACGCCCAGGGGAGAAGGTCGCCACCGACGGAGTCGTCCTGTCCGGCACATCGGCGGTGGACATGTCGATGCTGACTGGAGAGTCGATCCCGATCGACGTCGGGCCACAGGACGCTCTCGTCGGCGCGACCGTCAATGCGGGTGGTCGGTTGGTTGTACGCGCAACACGGGTCGGTGCCGACACCCGACTCGCCCAGATGGCGCGGCTGGTCCAGGAGGCACAGAGCGGCAAGGCGCCGGTACAGCGGCTGGTGGACCGGATCTCCGCGATCTTCGTTCCCCTCGTCATCGCTTTCGCCGCGGTCACCCTCTTGTTCTGGCTGGCCGTGGGAGAGCCTGCTGAAGTTGCGTTCACCGCCGCGGTGGCAGTTTTGATCATCGCCTGCCCGTGCGCGCTGGGCCTCGCCACACCGACTGCGCTCCTGGTTGGTACGGGACGCGGTGCGCAGCTCGGCATCCTCATCAAGGGTCCGGACGTCCTGGAGTCCACCCGCCGCATCGACACGGTCATCCTGGACAAGACCGGCACCGTCACCACTGGCCGGATGGCTCTGGTCGACGTGCTGCTCGCGCGCGGCGAAGACCGTACCCAAGTGCTCCGGCTGGCCGGTGCCGTCGAAGACGCCAGCGAGCACCCGATCGCTCAGGCGATCGCCTCCGGCGCCCGCGATGAGGTGCGAAATCTGCCACGGGTCGAGCACTTCACCACCCTCCAGGGGCTCGGCGTCCAAGGCGTCGTCCTCGGCGACCGCACAGGCTATGAGGTACTGGTCGGGCAGGCTCGGCTCCTCGAGGTGCGGGGTCAGCCGCTACCCGGCGAGCTGGAAGCCGGCAAAGCAGTGGCCGAGGCAAATGGGGCGACTGCGGTCGCCGTGGGTTGGGACGGAAAGGCCCGCGCGGTGCTCGTCGTGGCCGACACTGTCAAACCGACCAGCGCTCGGGCGATTGCGGAGCTTCGCGACCTCGGCCTGCGACCCATGCTGGTTACCGGCGACAACGCGGCCGTCGCCAAGACGATCGGCGGCGAGGTGGGGATCGCCGCCGCCGACGTCGTCGCCGATGTCTTGCCTGCTGACAAGGTCGACGTCGTCAAGCGTCTCCAGAGCGAAGGTCGCGTTGTCGCCATGGTCGGCGACGGCGTCAACGACGCAGCCGCCCTGGCCCAAGCCGATCTCGGGCTGGCCATGGGCACCGGCACCGATGTCGCCATCGAGGCGAGTGACCTCACCCTCGTACGCGGCGACCTGCGCGCTGCAGCGGACGCCATCCTCCTCTCCCGGCGCACACTCCGGACGATCAAGGGAAACCTTTTCTGGGCGTTCGCGTACAACATTGCGGCCATCCCGCTCGCCGCCGCGGGCCTGCTCAACCCCCTGATCGCTGGCGTCGCGATGGCGTTCAGCTCGGTCCTCGTCGTCTCCAACAGCCTGCGGCTCCGCCGCTTCACTCCACTCGCTTGACGCGGCCTGCGCTCGGGTGTCGTGGCTCATCCCCAGCCGACCGCGACGACGCCGCTCAGCGTGCCGATGTAGGCATGGTTGCGCGCCAGCGTCGGGGACGCGAAGTGCGGCGAGGCGCCAATGCGTATCTGCTGGCGCACGGCACCGGTCGCCGGGTCCAGGGTGTACAGCAAGCCGCCGTCGTAGTCGACCACCCAGATCTGACCACCGCCAACCACCGGTGATCCCGCGGCGCGAACACTCGCGCGCCAGCGGGTCGTGGTGTGGCCGGCACCGTCGATGGTGATCGCCCGGAGGCCGTCGCTGCAGGGCACGTAGATGGTGTTGCTAGCTACGGCGGCGCCGCCGAACGCGGAGCAGGTCGAGAGTTGGGATACCTCGCCGCCGATCCCGCCGAGGTGGTTCGCGCGCAGCACGTACCCGACACCCCGCTTGCCGTTGGCATACACCCAACGACCGACGATGGCCGGCCCCATCGAGCCGAGGTCCAGGTCGCCGGCGTTGTCGTCGGCCCACGTGGTGGGAGCGAAGCGGTCGGCGAGGGTGAGTTCGGGCCGCAGCGCGAGGACCGAGTCGCTGCCGTCATAGCCCGATCTCGACTCGCCGTTGCCAACGGCGTAGTACAACCTGCCGCCGGCGACAACGGCGCCGCCCGGAGCCCAGATTCCACCTTCCCTGGGTGTCGGGACGACGTAGCTGGCCAGTGCTCCATGCCCGGTGGTGGGGACCGAGACGACCGAGCCGACGTAGTTTCCGCAGTCGCCGAGGAGGCCGCCGTACGCGATATAGACCCTGCCGCCCAGCAGGGTCAGCGCGGCGCGCTGCTGATGCGCGACTCGGTCTCCGGTCGGCGGTTCGGCCGCACGGCGCAGCCGCACCGCGCCCGTTGACGCGTCGACGCCGAACAGCACGTGCGCGCCGCCGGCCATCTCCGCCAGCGCGAAGACCAGCCCGGTGTCCTTGTCGTAGACCATCGTGCTCGTGATTCCCAGCGGGTCGATGTTGCCGCAGGGCAGCTGTGAGAGCGGCATCGGTGTGCCCAGGTGAACCGACCACACGACGGCGCCGATGGTTGCCTGCAGGGCATAGATCGAGTCGCCCTCGGTGGCGGCGAAGATCAGGTCACCGACGACGAGCGGCTGCCCGTACACCGCACCGTCGAGCTTGGCCTCCCACGCCCTTGACAGCGTCCCGACAGGTGTGAGGCCGGTCGCCACCCCGGTTCGCGCGTTGTCGTGGTGGTAGGTCGGCCAGTCCGACTCGGGCGCCGGCACCACGCGCGCCGACGAGCCTGCGGGCGTCGGAGTAGGGCTCGGGCTGCTCATCGTGCTGGCGCTGCAGCCGGCAAGGAGCGCGGCCAGCGCGACGGCGGCCAGAGACTTCGTGCCTGCTACCACGAGATCAGTCTCAGACTGCTCGACCCGCCTGCGGCGGACGAGCTACGGTCCCCTGCGCAGGTAGCTGGCCAGGACCAGCTCGTGCGTTGAGTCGGTGCCCACCCATCGCGAGTGTTACCCATACTGCTTCTACGCCCGAGGTTCACCTGCGGGTTCCGCGGGTCGGAGCGCTCGTGATCGTCCTCATTGGGGGCGCTCAACCTCTCCTGCTCAGGCTCAGTACCCGATGCTGCGGATGATGGGCGCAAGTCCAGCGGACCCTGCCGAACGCTGACCTCGCCATCGCGCGGGGGCAGGCCACCACGCTGACCACAGATGGCCCGGGCTATGCCGCCGCGCGCGTTCCAACCGCGAGGGGGGCGTCAGCACCGGAGTGCCGAGCAGGGAGCGGGAGGCGCTTGAGCAAGAGGGCGTTGACGGCGACGAGCAAGCTGGATCCGGACATCGACAGCGCGGCGATCTCCGGGCGGAGCACAAGGCCAAAGGCGGGTTCGAAGACTCCGGCTGCGATGGGAAGCGCGATGGCGTTGTAGCCGATGGCCCATCCCAGGTTCTGCCGCATCTTCCGATAGGTGCCGCGGCCGATGTGCAGCGCGATGGGTACGTCGAGCGGATCGGAGCGCATGAGAACGACGGCGGCGGTCTCGATCGCGACGTCCGTGCCGGCCCCGATGGCGATGCCAAGGTCGGCCTGGGCCAACGCAGGTGCGTCGTTGACACCGTCACCGACCATCGCGACACGCTTCCCCGCGGCCTGCAGCTCGGCGATCTTGGCCGACTTGTCGGCCGGGAGCACCTCGGCGATGACGGTATCGATGCCGAGCTGGTCGGCGATCCGGCGAGCGGTGGCCTGGTTGTCACCGGTGAGCATGACCACTTCGATGCCGGCCTGATGCAGCTGCTTCACGGCGTCGGCTGCAGTCTCGCGCGGTGCGTCGGCGATTCCCAGAACGCCGACGGCCCGACCGTCGACGGCGACGATGACAGCCGTGCGGCCGTTCGCGGCGAGCTGATCGCGGCGCGGGCCGACCCCGTCCAGCGAGACGCCCTCGGCGTCCATGAGCCGCCGGTTGCCGATGGCCACCCGGTGCCGGTCCACGGTCGCGACGGCACCGTGGCCCGCCACAGCGTCAAAGCCGCTGGCGCGCAACCTGCGTACGTCGCGCTCGTCCGCGTACCTGGTGACCGCCCTGGCCAGCGGATGCTCGGACTCTCGCTCGACCGCCGCAGCCAGCGTGAGCAGCCGGTCGGAATCGAGGCCATCGACGATGACGTCGGTGAGCTCGGGTTCGCCTTTGGTGAGGGTGCCGGTCTTATCCATCACGACTGTGTCGATGCGCGCGGAGGTCTCCAGCGCGGTCGCGTTTTTGAACAACACGCCACGCTGGGCACCCAAGCCCGTACCCACCATGATCGCCGTCGGAGTGGCCAGGCCCAGCGCGTCGGGGCAGGTGATGACCACGACGGTGATGGCGAACAGCAGGGCCTTGTTCACGTCCGCTCCTACAGCGAGCCAAACGAGAAAGGTGGCCAGCCCGCCGACGAGCGCGACAAGGACGAGCCAGAACGCCGCTCGGTCGGCCAGCCGCTGCCCAGGCGCCTTGGAGTTCTGTGCCTCTTGCACCAGAGCGACGATCTGTGCCAATGCCGTGTCGGCGCCGACCTTGGTGGCGCGAATCCGCAGGGTGCCCGTTGTATTGACGGTGGCCCCGATCACCTCGTCGCCGGGCTTCTTCTGTACCGGGAGGCTCTCCCCAGTGACCGTCGATTCGTCGATTTCGCTCTCGCCGTCTTCGACAGTTCCGTCAACCGGGATCTTGGCGCCGGGACGTACCAGCAAGAGGTCGCCGACCATCACCTCAGCGGTTGGCAGCTCAACCGGCTGGCCGTCGCGTAGCACCACCGCTCTCGGCGGGGCGAGGTCGAGCAGCGTCTGAATGGCATCGCTGGCGCCACCCCTGGCGCGCATCTCGAACCAATGGCCGAGCAGCACGAATGCCGTGAGCACTGTGGCGGCCTCGTAGAACACATCGCCGCCGCCCGTGAGCGTCACCCCGAGTGAGTACAGCCAGCCCGCACCGACCGCGACGGCGACCAGCACCATCATGTCCAGCGTCCGGGCACGCAGCGCTCGCCATGCGCCATCGAAGAAGATCCACGCCGAGTAGAAGATGACCGGCAGGCTGAGGAGCAGCGACCATACGTCGTCGCGCAGCCCGAACGGTGCGGCCGCATCGAAGCCCAACACGTCACGGCCGATCGGCGACCACAGCAGGATCGGCACCGACAGGACCGCGGCAACCAGGAACCGGTTGCGCATGTCGCGCTCCATGTCCTCCATCGACATGCCCGCATGCCCGCCATGGCCCGTCGCATCTTCGTGTGTCATTGCGGGACCGGGCGCCGCCACGTGCCCGGCATGCTCGCGAGCCGGCGCATGAGTGCCGGGCGCAGCGTGCACGCTCTGACCCCGGTCCGCCGCACGCGGATGCGCGGCATGTGGCTCGACGAGTGGATCGCAGATGTGCCGCGGAACGGACTGGCCGGCGCAGTGGAAGCCGCAGTCACGCACCCACTCGCTGAGTTCGACCACCGAGGTACGGTCCGGGTCGTAGGTGACCGTTGCGGTCTGCGCGACCGGATTCACCTCGACCGCCAACACCCCCGGCCGACGCGACAGCACAGCCTCGGCGATCGCCTTCTCCGACGCCCAATTCACGCCGGACACTTCGATCACCGCGGTTACCGGCTCGGGGTCGGGATGATCGTTCATAGCCTGTTTGCCTCGACCTCAGTCGTGTGCGTCGTGGTGGCCGGCCGTCTTTAGTCACGCCGATAGATACCCTACCAGGGTATACACCAACCCCTGGCGGTATCAGGACCCTCATGGCCAATCCACCGCCAACCGACCCCGGGGAGGGCGCTCGTGCGCAATTCTGATGTCGTGAGTTTGAACCGCCGGGCTTGGCTGTCCGTGGTTGTACCAAGACGTCGTCGCTCATATCGACTGCCGGGTCCCTGGCAAGTGGACTCGCGCAGGCGCCGGTCCCATACAAGACGCGATCCCACAAGATCGCCTGGAAGCACGACACAATCGGAGGGACGGAATCATGCGCAGAGCGATCGTGCCGATTCTGACGCTTGGGCTTGCACTGCTGGCCTTAGCACCGTCAGCTTCCGCGACCGATAGCTTCGTCGCCACACTGTCCGGCGGCGATGAGGTCCCAGCGCGGGACACGCAGGCCGTCGGTGTCGCGAAGTTCAAGCTCCGCGACGATGGAGCCGCGCTGCTGTTCAAGGTCAATGTGGCCAACCTCGACAACGCCGTCGCAGCGCACATCCACTGCGGCGCCGTCGGGGTTAACGGACCCGTCGGCGTCACCCTGTTCGGCGGACTTCCGGCCGGCGGCGTAGTGAACGGCACCTTCGCCGAAGGCACGATCACGGCGCCAGACCCCGGAAACGCGTGCGGATGGACCGACCTGGCCGCGGTGATCGCTGCACTCCAGAGTGGCAACACCTACGTCAACGTGCACACCAACGATGGCGTGGCACCCCCCAACACCGGACCCGGTGACTTCCCCGGCGGCGAGATCCGCGGCCAAGTTCGATAGCGGTCCGTCCGCTGCGGGTCCACCTCCTATACGCTCCCAGCGTGCTCGCGGAGGAGATCATCGCCGGCGTCTTCGCATTAGGTGATCACATCCGGTACGTCGCGGTTGCCAACGGGCAGGACGTCGAGCTGCGGCAGCGCATGGCGTTGGTCGACGCCTCTTCGAACGACTCGGATCGGTACGAGGAGCTTCTCGTCAACCCCGCGCTGCTGCTGCTCACCCGCCAGCGTGGAGACATCGACTGCGGTGGCCTGGAATACGTGATCGTCAGGTACGGCAACTTCGCGCAGGTCGTGCTCCCTCATCCAGCCGGCGGGCACGTCTCGGTCGCCGTTTCACCTGACGAGGATCCCGTTGCCGTCGCCGAGGCGGTCCAGGCGCTGCTGGGCTGACCTCAGCTCGTCCGGCCTGTCTGCAAACCAATCGCCGGGCGGCCATGAGCACGAAGATCCCTAGTTCTGGTGGGATCGTGCAGTGGACTGCGCGATCCCACCAGAACTCGCGATCAACGGAGGGCCCTTGTCGAAATAGCCTTCGCTGAAGGCGCCAAATGTATCGACCGGGTGGACTCAGCTTTCAACGCGGAGGGCGAGGACACCCCCTGGGGTCCTCGCCCTCCGGTCGTTGTTCGCTATGACCTCGGACACGGGTTGCTGGGCAATATCTGTCTGAAGTCATTGGTGCGGTGGATCGGGGTGAATCCTGGTCCTGGGTAATCGAGGAACAGCAGCGGACCGAACTCGGCGGAGGAGTTGCCGCCGAAGGTGTTGGTCGTTCCCGGGATGTTGGCCCCACCGAGCTGCCAGAAGCAGCCGACCGAGCCGTTGTTCCGGGTGCTGTAGAACGGATAGAAGTTCGAGCCCGGCGGCGGGTTCGAACATCCGGCGCCGGTGGTGCGGTTGCAGATGCCACCGAAGTCAGCCGCCTCGATCCGAGGCAGGTCCGCCTCGAAGGCAACCCGGCTGTAGTTGACCCCGCCGTTGAACGTTGGACTCGAGAACAGGACTGACTGCGGGTTGAAGGCGGCGTCCTTCGCTGGATCGGTCAGCGATCCCGGCCACGTCTTCTGATAGGAGACCCCGTCGAAGTCGTTGTCGGTCGCGAAGCAGCCGCCGATCCTGATCCGAAGCGAGGCGTCGGCGTTGAAGCACTGCTGATCGTCCGCGTCCTTCTTCTTGTCGTTGAGGCCGGGGTTAACGCAGGTTCCCTGCGGGTTCGCCCGGTCGCAGTACTCGAAGTGACCGATCTCATCGGAGAATGCCACGTTGTACGAGTGAGCTGCCCACGGGACTCGGGTGTGCTCGCTCGACGTCGAGTACATCGGGTGGAATGCGTAGGGCGTCTGCGTGCATGTCGGGGCCGCCGGGTCGTAGTTGATCTGGGCGAACCCGTTCGCGACGCTCGCCGTCATCGATCCCGACTGGCCGGTCGTGAGGTCGTCGATCGCGGTCACCAGACCGTCGGCAGAGTCGTGGATGGAGATGTTGAGCGCATCACCCGCATCCATGAACAGGTCTGTTGCGGGATTGGGGGTAAATGACCCCAGCGTCAGGCCGAGTGGACTCGCCGGTGCATGCGGAGTGCCGGTCTTGGTGATGAACGCGAAGTTCGCGGGCTCGACGCCGACCGTGTTCAGGCAGGCGGCGTTGTTGTTGACTCCTGTGTTCTGGTTGCTGTTGAAGCTGAAGATCGCCATGGCTGCACACCATTTCGTGGCGTCGCAGCTGATGGCGTTCTGGAAGGGAACCCAGCCCGGTGGATAGAACTGCAGCTCCAGGAAGGCCGTCCCCGGGTGACGGCCGATGTAGTCGGCCTTCGTCGGGTCAGCGCCGTCGAAGATGTTGGTGTCGCTGTTCGGCGTACATGGATCGTGGGTGAACTCCGGCGCCGACTGGTTGTCGCAGAGGTCCATGCCGAACCAGAAGGCGATCCGGTCTTGGAAGTTGAACGTGCCACCCGTGCCATCTTGTCTCGGCAATACCGGCGGATCCTGGGGCACGACAAGCCGGTAGTTCTGGTTGTTGCCAGCGCCTGGCGTGTCGGAATAGAAGAGCAGCGAGGGCTCGTCGTGGCCTGTGTACTCGCCCTGGTAGCCGAGAGCGTCGGCTGTCTCAGCGCAGATGGGGCTTCCCTCGCTGCAGAGGAGCTTCTCCGATTTGCCCTCTTGGGGTGCCGCCGTGCTCGCGCCATTTGCTGATACAGCAGCCGCCGTGGTCGCCCAGAGAAGAAGGAAGGCCCCGGCTCCTATCACTAACGTTCGTCTCATGCGACCGCCTCCAGACGGGCATCGCGACGGGGAGGAATTCCTCGACCCAGCGACGCGTCGTTATTCCGACGGCGCGTCATCGCGCCCGCAGCGGCTTCGCTCCTCCTTCCGCGATCTTCCGCAGGCTGCAGTCTTTCGGAAGCGCGAGGTGAAGGGCCGACCAGAGACTGCCACAGGCCGTAAGTTTGAACAATGCAACCATCTGGGGATGGCGGGTCCTCGCCAGTGTCACTTCCTGCTCCACGCCGAGGAGTCCTGGCCCCGTCACGATCTCTTCACCGTTCATTCATGCCGGCACCGCGTCAGGACCCGGATGTCCGGCGGAGCAGCCGGTGCTCTGGTCGCGGTCAATGGGGACCCATCGTCGCCAGGCGGTCGACGTTCGCTTCTTGCGCGACCGACGGACCGTTCAGTCGCTGACCGGTGCCGGCTCGTGCTCGACTCGGGTTGCGAGGTGTTCCTTCTCAGAGCGACCGCCATTGCAACTGCCAGCGCGACACCGACGGCGCCGGCGAGCGCGATGAGGGCAATCACGAACGTGCTGAGGGTGGGGAGGCCTTTCCAGTCCAGCTCGCCTTTCACGGTGACCGGTTCTCCGTTGACCCTGAGCGGGACCTTCCAGTCGAGGACCTTGTGTGGATGGTGCGGATCTGCTGCGACGGGAGGTCGCTGTTGGGCCATCCAGTGAATTCGATG
>DATBRJ010000091.1:0-2196 GCA_036560395.1 Actinomycetes bacterium
ACGAGGTGCGGTTCGACGTCCCTCGGCTTGGTTGGGCGCGGACCGGCGCCGGAGGCGGTGCGGCGCCTATGTCGCGGAGGAAGTCGCGGTCCGGAGCGGACTCGACCGCCGGCGGCGTCTCGGGTGCCGGCCGCTCCCGGACGGTGGTTTCGGACCCGGCCTGCGCCATCGGTGCTTTCTCCAGGAACCGGAGTAGCTCGACCGGGAACGGAAGAACCACGGTCGAGTTCTTCTCTGCCGCTACCTCCACGACCGTCTGCAACAGTCTCAGCTGCAGCGCGGTGGGAGTGTCGGCCATCGTGGCCGCGGCCTGGGCCAGCTTCTCGGACGCCTGCAGCTCTCCGTCGGCCGTGATGACTCGGGCCCGTCGCTCCCGTTCCGCCTCGGCCTGGCGAGACATCGACCGCTTCATCGAGTCCGGGAGCGCCACGTCCTTGATCTCTACGCGATCGATGTGGATGCCCCAGCCCAGGGCGGGGCTGTCGATCATTATTTCCAGCCCCTGGTTGAGCCGTTCCCGGTTGGACAGCAGGTCGTCCAGCTCGCTCTTGCCGATCATGGAGCGCAGCGACGTCTGCGCGACCTGCAAGACCGCGAAGCGGTAGTCCTGCACGGCCACGATGGCGCGGACCGGGTCCGCGACGTTGAAGTACACGACCGCGTCGACCTTGACCGTAACGTTGTCCCGGGTGATGCCGTCCTGTGCGGGCACCGGCATCGTGACGATCTGCATGTTCACTTTCCGGAGCCGGTCGATCCCTGGAGCGATCATTGCGAGTCCGGGCCCGCGGATGGCCTCGAGAACGCGTCCGAAACGGAAGACGACCCCCCGCTCGTACTGTTGGACGACCCGTACGCCGAAACCGAGCCAGGCCGCCGCGAGACCGAGCGCCGTGAGTGAAAGGCCGATGATCATAACGAGCTCCCGCGAGTGAGAGCGCTTTGTCCTCTGCCGCGGATCGTAGCTCGGTGTGGGCGCATGGGAGCCTCTCGGCTCAGGACGAGGAATTGTGACGGTCGCCGATGGCCGTGAGGTCGTCGTCGGATTCGACAGGCCAGGCGTCCAGATCCGGTGCGGCCAGCACGGCATCGATGTGGTCGGCGGACCCGCCGACGAGGGTCGAGTCAAAATCGATCTCCGTGCCGATGCACCACGAGTGGTCCGTCGGCCAGAGCAGACTCGGCGATTGCGGCTGGAAACCCAAGGGAGACCCTCGCCAGCCCATGTTCAGCGCCGCCTGGAGCGGCCCGCGGAACAAGAGGTAGCCACGGCCCGGCAGGCGCAGCCGCGGCAGCGCCCACACCTCCGGTGGTACGCCGGGGGCCGGCGGGCATTCGGGAAGGACGCGGCCATCGTCAGCGGCGGAAAGGATGCGTATCCCGGAGCCGTCGACCCAGCCCCAGCCCTCCCACAGCGCGTGGAAGCAGTCCTGCGCACCGGTGACCGGAGCCAGCGCGTCGATCAGCGCGCGCAGCGCGGGCGGGGCGAGGCTGCCCACCCGCACGTCGCCGTCGTCCCACACCCCAGACGGGGCGGTCCCGAGGGCGTCAGCGGTCGGGCGGGTGATGGCACCCCACTGCATCAGGGCGTGCGGGGTGCGTCCGGTCAGGCGGCAGAGCTCCGCCCAGGTCAGCGACCGCCGGCCGTCAAAGAACTCGATCGGGTGCAGCACCCGGGCGTACGCCTCGAGGCCCCGCGGCACCACCGAGCCGACCGTCCCGAGCAGTCCCGGCAGCGCCTCGACGATCCAGTCGCCCGCGGACACGTCCGCGACCGGTTCCAGACCCTCCATGCCTGCCCTCCGCCGGGCTCACACCTTGTAGGTCGGCGTGATGATGGCCCGCGCCAGCGTGTGGAACGCCAGATTGAAGCTCGTGGACGCGGCCGACGCGTCCGGCGTCACCTCGAGACGGTCCACATCGACCGCGTGCACGACGAAGTAGTACCGGTGCGGCCGGTCTCCCTCCGGCGGGTACGGGCCGCCGTACCCGAACTCGCCGAAGTCGTTGCGTTGCGCGAACGCTTCGCCCGGCAGCGGCTGGGTGCCGGCGCCGCGGGGGAGCTCGGTCACCGAGGTGGGCAGGTTCACCGCCGACCAGTGCCAGAAGCCGCACGGCGTCGGCGCGTCCGGGTCGAAGCACGTGACCGTGAAGCTTCGGGTCTCGGTCGGGAACCCGGACCAGGACAGCTGCGGG
>DATBRJ010000092.1:0-3312 GCA_036560395.1 Actinomycetes bacterium
CGCCGATACGGGGGAGTGGACCAGGCGTCGAGTGGCCGGCCCTCAGGCAGCCCATTCCCTGGCCGGACGACTGGGCATTCCCGCCTACGACGCGGGCGTTGTGGGCTACCCACAGCGCATGCGGGAGTGGAACCGAAGGCAATCGGAGGAGCGCAAACGCGCGGACGGTAGCCGACCTGAGTGATCCGGCACTGCGCGGAGCACGTGGGGCGGGGCGAGTTAAGCGAAGCGTCCTGCGGCGAGGTCCTCGGCCAGGGTGAGCAGGGTACGCAGCGGGACACCGGTGCCGCCTTTCGAGGTATAGCCGTACGCCTCACCCTGGTTGAAGGCCGGTCCGGCGATGTCCAGGTGTGCCCAGCGCACGCCCGCCGGCACGAAGTCGCGCAGGAAGAGCCCGGCCACCAACATGCCGCCGTACCGCTCTCCCATGTTCGCGATGTCCGCGATGTCGGAATCCAGCGACTTCCGCAACTCATCGGGGAGCGGCATCGGCCACAGCTGCTCACCCGCCCGATTCGCCGCGTTGTGGATGTGTGCACGCAGCGCGTCGTCGTTGGACATGATCGCGCCGACCCGGGCACCGAGGGCGATCAGCTGGCTGCCTGTCAACGTGGCAACGTCGACAAGGACATCGGGCTCGTCAGCGCCTGACCGCGCGAGCGCATCGGCAAGGACCAACCGGCCCTCGGCGTCAGTGTTCAGCACCTCGACGGTCTTGCCGCCGTAGATCTTGAGCACATCGGAGGGCCGCTGTGCCGTCCCGGACGGCATATTCTCGGCCAGCGCCGCATACGCGATGAGGTTGAGGGGGATCCGCAGCCGCGCAGCTGCAATAACCGTGGCGACAACGACGGCCGCCCCACTCATGTCGGACTTCATCCATTCCATGCCCTGCGCGGCCTTGATCGACAGCCCACCGGAATCGAAGGTGATCCCCTTGCCGACCAGCACCAGCGTTTTGATCGCTTCTGGATGGCTGTAGCTGAGGCGCACGAGTCGCGGCGGATGCACCGATCCCTGACCGACGCCGATGATCCCGCCGTAGCCGGCTTCCTTCAAGGCGATCTCGTCGAGAACCTCGACCGCGATCCCATGCTCCTTCGCCGCGGTGACAGCGGCATCGGCGAAGGCCGACGGGTAGAGGTCGGAGGGTGGTGTGTTGATCAAGTCGCGGGAGAAGTGAGTCGCCGCAGCAAGGACCTCGGCACGCGCGACCGCCGTGCGGGCGGCGTCATCGTCGGCGAGCGGGGTCGCCACGATGATCGCCGACACCGGCGGCTTCTGCCCGTCGAGCCGGCTGCGGTAGCGGGTGAAGGCATAGGCGCCGAACAGCGCGCCTTCGGCGACCGCTGCGAGGGCCGGCACGGTGCTGGCGGGCAGCACGACTGCGACCCGGTTGATGCCGGCAAGCGCACGGATACCGGCGCCTGTCGCGCGGCGGAGCGACTCGTGGTGGTCGTACTCGCCGCCTGCCGTCTCTTCGCCAAGCCCCACCGCCACAGCCTGCGGGGTTAGACCGCCGGGCGTCGGAATCCTGGTCGCGTCCCCAGCATTTCCGGTCACCCCGAGGTCGCGCAGGCCGTCGGTCAGCGCGTCGCCAAGCACAGCCCGCGCCTCCGGCGTCGCTACCGGCCCGTCGGGGCCTTTCGCAACCCCGACCACCGTCGCGTCCGCCGCGATATCTGCCACCCGTGCGCTGCTGAGTTCAATCGTCGTCAAGGCGCTCACTCCAGGGACTCGTCCGGCCAGCCGATCGATGGTATGTGCTCGAATCATCACGAACGGCACCGGGCGCCGTGATCGCGGCTGCCCTGGGCTGTGACCACCCGGACTCCCGGTGATCGACCACCGGCTCGGGGGTAACCTCGCGCCCATGACCGAGCCGTTGATCACGTCTGGCCTGCATCGTTCCCCGCTCTACAACCGGCACGTGGCGCTGGGCGCAAAGATGGCCAATTTCAGCGGCTGGGAGATGCCTATCGAATATCCCGACGGGGGCGTGATCAAGGAGCACACGGCGGTGCGTGAGGCCGTTGGCATCTTCGATGTCTCCCACCTGGGCAAGGCGGTCGTTCGTGGAAGCGGGGCGCGCGATTTCGTCAACACGGCCCTAACGAACGATCTGGGAAAGATCGAGCCTGGCCGTGCCCAGTACACCATGTGCTGCGACCCCTCGGGTGGCGCGGTCGACGACCTGATCGCCTATTTGCGCAGTGACGACGAGGTCTTCCTCGTGCCCAATGCCGCCAACACGGGCGAGGTCGTCCACCGGCTGACCGAGGCAGCGCCCGCGGGTATCGAGGTTGAGAACCTGCACGAGGCGTACGGGATCGTCGCCGTCCAAGGTCCACACAGCGACGAGCTGCTCAGCGCCGTCGGCCTGCCGTCCGGCCATCAGTACATGTCCTTCGCCGAGGCCGAGTGGCAAGGGCATCCGATGACGGTATGCCGAACGGGGTACACCGGCGAGCGGGGCTATGAGTTGGTGCCCTCATGGCCGGACGCTGGGTCACTATGGGATGCCTTGACCGAGGCGGGTCGCGAGCTCGGTGCGCGCCCCTGTGGACTGGGCGCGCGGGACACCCTGCGCCTTGAGATGGGCTATCCGCTGCATGGCCACGACCTGTCGATGGCGATCAGTCCCGTGCAGGCACGCCTGACCTGGGCGATCGGCTGGAAAAAACCCGCCTTCTGGGGACGCGACGCACTCGTCGCCCAACGCGAGCAAGGCACCGCCCGGTTGCTCTGGGGACTCGAGGCGCTCGATCGCGGCATCCCGCGCCGAGGCATGCGCGTCATGGGCTCGGACGGCACGGCGGTTGGCGAGGTGACCAGTGGGACCTACTCACCCACGAAGCGGGTGGGGATCGGTCTTGCGCTGCTGGACCACGCCGTTGAGGAGGCCGCCGAGGTCCAGGTCGACGTTCGGGGCCGGATGTCGCGCTGCCGCGTCGTGCACCCGCCGTTCGTGGAGTCTTCGACGAAATGATCACGACAGGGGCGCGTTCGGTCTGGATTGCGTCGGCGGGGGTAACCGCACGTCGATGGCTGTGACGTCCCGAGAGATCCCGCCCGTACGGGTCCTGCTGGTCGGCATGATGGGAGCAGGCAAGAGTACGGTCGGCCGCGAGCTCGCGAAGCTGACCGGATGGCGCTATCTGGACAATGACGAGCTGCTTGAGCGCGCGGTAGGCGAGACCGCGCGCAGGGTGCTCGACACCAACGGTGCCGCCGCCCTGCGCCGTGCCGAGTCCGCCGCCCTCGCCGAGGGTCTGCGCGAGGAGTCTCCCGTCATCGTCAGCGTTGCGGGCG
>DATBRJ010000093.1:0-7521 GCA_036560395.1 Actinomycetes bacterium
GGAACCCAGCCCGGTGGATAGAACTGCAGTTCCAGGAAGGCCGTCCCCGGGTGACGGCCGATGTAGTCGGCCTTCGTCGGGTCAGCGCCGTCGAAGATGTTGGTGTCGCTGTTCGGCGTACATGGATCGTGGGTGAACTCCGGCGCCGACTGGTTGTCACAGAGGTCCATGCCGAACCAGAAGGCGATCCGATCCTGGAAGTTGAACGTGCCACCCGTGCCATCTTGTCTCGGCAATACCGGCGGATCCTTGGGCACGACAAGCCGGTAGTTCTGGTTGTTGCCAGCGCCTGGCGTATCGGAATAGAAGAGCAGCGAGGGCTCGTCATGGCCCGTGTACTGGCCTTCGTAGCTGAGAGCATCGGCCGATTCGGCGCAGAGCGGGCTTCCTTCGCTGCACAAGAGCTTCTCCGGATGACTCGCTTGGGGTGCCGCCGTGCTCGCGCCATTCGCCGATACAGCAGCCGCCGTGGTCGCCCAGAGAAGAAGGAAGGCCCCGGCTCCTATCACTAACGTTCGTCTCATGCGACCGCCTCCAGACGGGCATCGCGACGGGGAGGAATTCCTCGACCCAGCGACGCGTCGTTGTGCCGACGGCGCGTCATCGCGCCCGCAACGGCTTCGCCCGCTCCTCCCTCCGTGATCTTCTGCAGGCCGTAATCTTTCGGAAGCGCGATGTGAAGGGCCGACCAGAGACTGCCACAGGGCCGTAAGATGAACAATGCAACTATCTGGCGATGGCGGATTCTCGCCATGGTGGCGCCCTGTTGCACGCCGAGGAGTCCTCGCCTCGTCACGATCTCTTCACCGTTCATTCATGCCGCACCGCGTCAGGACCCGGATGTCCGGCGGAGCAGCCGGTGCTCTGGTCGCCGTCAATGGGGACCCATCGTGGCCTGGCGGTCGACGTCGCTTCTTGCGCGACCGACGGGACGTTCAGTCGCTGACCGGTGCCGGCTCGTGTTCGACTCGGGTTGCGAGGTGTTCCTTCCTCAGAGCGACCGCCATTGCCACTGCCAGCGCGACACCGACGGCGCCGGCGAGCGCGATGAGGGCAATCACGAACGTGCTGAGGGTGGGGAGGCCTTTCCAGTCCAGCTCGCCTTTCACGGTGACCGGTTCTCCGTTGACCCTGAGCGGGACCTTCCAATCGAGGACCTTGTGTGGATGGTGCGGATCTGCTGCGACGACGGGAGGTCGCTGTTGGGCCATCCAGTGAATTCGATGGTCATGCCAGGTGAACGTGGGCTGGTCGCTGACGTGTCGCCATTGCGGATGTTGCTCGTATTCCTGCGGTTGTGGGCGGCCTTCGATGATGAGGCTGCCGTTCAACGACGACGATAGTGACGCGATGTTTTCGTCGACCCCGGTTGAGGTGATCCGCAGGTAGGCTTCGCCCGCGTAGCCGATCACGACGACCGTCTTGCCGGTGTGGTTGGTCAGAGTAAGCGACTCGCCGGCCTTGGTTATGGCTTGGACCAGTCCGGGGACAGAGGGCTCGACCGCTGTGACCGTCGATCGATAGTGGCTGGAGTCCGGCAGTGACCGGCCGTGGGCCATCGCGGCTGTACCTGTCCAGGTCGTTATGAGGATCGCCGATAGTAGGCAGGTCGCTGCACGCACAGCACGCGCCGTGGTCATCCACCCCTCCCCTAGGCGAGACCGATCAATCTAGGTCGCCGAGGGCAGCCTCCCCGTAAGGGCGGCACTTTGGCCTTTCGGCCATCACCTTATGGCGATAAGAGGTCCGCGTTAATAGGACACAGAGCGGGGGTTAGCCGCCGAAGAGCAGCAGAAGCCCGCCGATGGTGTAGCCGATCATGAGGACGAGCAGGGGCAGCTGGCCGGCGACGGCTTGCCGCGGCGGGAACAGGCGTACCGCCCTGTCGTGTGCTGCCATCACGCCGATGATGTGACCGAGCACAATGGCGACCACCTGGACGACCGCGATGGTGCTCGCTGACAGGATCGTGTAGTTAATCTTCCAGTTGGCGGTGCCGAACAGGTTCGATCCGTTGGTCAGAGGGTCGGAGGCGAGGATCACTGCGTCCTGGCCCTCGAAGACGAGGAATGAGAAGTAGTGCGCGATCACATATCCGACCGCGATCGGGATGATCGAGTGAGCGAACTTCCCAGGTAGGCCCCGTGCGGAGCTTCCGCCCAGGGTGCCCGCGAGCGAGATCGCGATCGAGTAGGTGACGTAGGCAGCGGCGATGAAACCGACCAGGCCCAGTACGCCGAGCGTTTCGGGCGGGAGGCTGCTCGAGGTGATCGTTCGCACCCAGATCGTCGTGGACGAGAAGCCGTCGTAGGCGGTGGATCCCAACAGCACGCAGACGGTCGCCACCAGCCCAGCGGCGGGCTTGAGCGCATCCAACCCGTTAAGCGGATTCCGTAGGACAAGGCGCCCGTCGTCGCGTCGTCCGAGCGGCGACAGTCGGCCGACCAGTGATGAATACACCTCGAAGCCATCGCCGAAGTCGAACCAGTGGGATCCGAACAAGATCGCCGCAGTGAGTTGGACCTGGAGGTAGAGGAGGAAATAGAGCACCAGCACACCCGTGCTGGTGCGATCCGGTACGACCAGCTCCAGGTAGGTGAACGAGAGGAGCGAGACGGCTGCGGGCCAGTAGCCGAGCCGCCGGGGGTAGGGGAACGGGCCCCGTGCAGGCGGGATCTTGAGTGCGCGGGTGATTATCAGGTGGATGGTTCTGATCGGGTTGAGCTGCCGCCACACCGGCCCGAACAACAGCGACGCCGGGACGAGGCCCACCCAGAACAGGACGTACACCCATGTGGCGGCCGGATTGGTCGCAAGGTCCGGGCCAAAGAGGGCGGCAAATGCGACAAAGCCGGTAAGCAGGAGACCCACGACCCGCAACAGCCAGCGGAATCCCGTCGAGTCGAGGAATCGCTGCACCACCGGTGGCACCGGCCGGCCGGCTGCGCCGCCACGTAGTCGGGACTCGCGCCAAAGCAAGCCCAACGCAGCGAAAGACACGACGAGCGCGACGACGGCTCCAACGAGCACCAGAGAAAAGGAGACCGGCAGGTCCTGGCGACCGCCGATCCCGTGAGCCAGGACCGAGTCGCCGTGACCCTTTGCGCCACCTGACCATTGGTGGACCACTGTTGCGCCGTTCCTCAAGAGTGAGCTACGTCATTCGTTGAACTTGTCGGCGAGACCCGGGGAGAGGCGCTGGCTCGGTCGGACATGACGCCGCCCTCCTTACTCACCGATACGCATTGCTCCGCCTGCGTGGCTCCTCACTTCACGACCAGGGTGAACAACAGGGACGGTGACAGGTGGTGCGCTTCGACCTCGAACTGGCCAGGGATGTCCGCGGTGAAGTCAATGGTGACCGTCCCGCCTGCGCTGACCTCCTTCTCGATGTCGTAGCCGTGAACGTGGACCTCGTCCGCGTGGTCGCTCGTCACGCTGATATGCACGGGATCACCGGTCGCGACCTCCACCTTCCGGCTCGGGTCCGGACTGACCTTCCCATTCGCAATGGCCACGTCCACATTCGTACCGCTAGAACTAGGTGACGTGCTCGCCGACGCTGACTCGGAGGTGCTGCCGGTCGTCGTGCTTACCGGAGCTGATCCTGATCCGCCCGAGCCGTTATCGTCACCTGATCCACAGCCCGCAATCACCAAGACAGCAAGCGCGGCCGCGACCACCGAGACTGAACGAGGCACGCGCATTTCGGAGATCCTTTCTGATCGGCGGGCCCACATTACGCGCCCGGTCTGCGCTCGCGCCGTCGACACGTGGCCAAACGTCGCCTCTGCTCGGTGACCGGGAGATGCGTGGCCTTTTCGGAGCTGGTGGCCCCCGGACCCCGCCTGACCCCTTCACGATCTCTTCACCGTTCGTTAATGTCCCGCAGAGTCAGGACACTGACGTTCGACGCGAAAGGGACCACAGATGCCCACGCTAGACAGGCGAACCTTCCTCAGAGGCGCGGCGGTTGCCGGCGCTGCCGCGGTGACCGGGCCGTTTGCCGGATTAGCCGCGAGAGGAGCACAGGCAGCGACGTCGTCCGGCGTCGGCCCGGTCCGGCCCCATCCTGGATATGGGCCGCTCGTTCCGGTTACGGACGAGGCTGACGGTGTTGTCCGTTTGCTCCTGCCGAGCGGGTTCCGCTATCGATCGTTCGCAACGGCCGGCTTCGTCATGGACGACGGTGTGGCCACCCCCGGACGCCATGACGGGATGGCTGCATTCTCTGTCCAGGGCAGTGCGCACTCGTCCGGCCAGGGACACCCGCAAGGCACGTACACGCTCATCAGGAACCACGAGATCAACGGGCCGGTCGGCGCATTCGGCGACCCTGCGACGGCGTACGACCCCATGGCAGGCGGTGGCACCACGCGCATCGTCGTCTCCCGCGAGGGCGAGGTCATCCGGTCCGAGGTGAGCCTCAACGGCACCCAGATGAACTGCTCGGGTGGGCCGATGCCGTGGGGATCGTGGATCACCTGCGAGGAGACCGTCAACGGCCCGGATGTCGGCAACGACTTCAGCGGCGGAAACAACAGTCTGCTCACGCAGAAGCACGGCTACATCTACGAGGTGCCCGCCGATGGTCGGGGCGCTCGGCGGACCGAGCCGGTCCGGGCGGCCGGTCGGTTCGCCCATGAGTCGGTGGCGTACGAGAAGCACACGAACGCGCTCTACCTGTCCGAGGACAACTTCGCCTTCCCTAGCGGGTTCTACCGCTATCTGCCGCCCAACCAGCCGTTCAAAGACGGCCGGCTGGCTGACGGTGGGCGGCTGCAGATGCTTCGCGTCGCCGGAGTAGCCAACGCCGATCTCTCCATCCACCACGAAGTCGGCGCCACCTTCGACGTGGACTGGGTGGACATCGACGATCCGGATCCGACATTCGCGCCTGGCACGACCAACGACCAGGCCATCGTAGCGGTCGGGAACCAGGGTCTGGCGCAAGGCGCGGCGATCTTCTCCCGGCTCGAGGGCACGATCGAGGACCGGGGAATCGTCTACTTCTGCTCCACGCAGGGTGGCGCGCCTGATCCGGCGGCCCCGTCCGTCCCGGGATTCGGAGACGGTCGCGGTCAGGTATGGGCCTACGATGCCCGGGCCTCACTGCTGCGGCTTGTCTTCGAGTCGACCGCACTGACGGTGCTCGACCTGCCCGACAACGTCACGGCGAGCCCGCGCGGCAGCCTCGTCTTGTGCGAGGACGGCCTGGACAACCAGAACTTCCTGCGCGGCCTCACCCCCGACGGCCTGTTGTTCGACTTCGCGAAGAACGCCATCGCCGGAAGGGAGCAGGAGGAGTTCGCTGGTTCGACATTCGCGCCGGACGGTCAAACTCTCTTCGTCAACATCCAGACCGCTCAGGGCCTGTCCTTTGCCGTCTGGGGACCGTGGAGCGAGGGCGGCTTCTAGGAGTCGGACTAAGTGATCATTCCGGGCGAGGCCCGGGCAGGCCGGCGCGTGCACGCGCCGCGATCTATGGGTCGCTGGGGACGGCCCCGGCCGCTTCCGCGCCGGGGCCGTCCCCTTGTGTTCCCGTCGTACGTCTCCTTGAGGCAGTAGTCGGGAGCTGGATCAGTGTTGGCTAGCCCGCCGGTCGGATGACGCCGACGAGGCCGTGTGACTCGTCGTCCGGGCCGGCGCTGAACCAGATCGCATTGGTCCCGCCGCTGTTGGCGGTTCCTGGCAGCAGCGCCCAGAGCCCGTCGATCGAGATCACGTCGTTGTTACGGTCGCGCAGGAATCCGAGGAAGTCCCCGTTGTCGGTGTACGCCCCGATCTTCCCGTCGCCGAAGTTGCCGACGAGGAGCGATCCGGCGAACCTGCCGAAGCTGGCGGGCGCGATGGTCATGCCCCAAGGGGCGTTCAGGTTGCCGCGGCTGGCGATTCGCTGCACCGTCTGGCCGAAGTCGGTGTACTTGTCGACGAAGCCGAGGTTGTGCCCGGCGATCTCGTCCTCGGCGTTCGCGTCCTGCTTGGCGTAGCTGACGTACACCGATGAGCCGGAAACAAAGACGTTGAACGGTGCGTAGCCAGCCGGCAGATCCGGATCGGTGAAGGCAGAGCCGACGTCGACGGGGTTCCAGTTACCGTCGAAGACGTCGATGCGCCCGTGGTGGAAGTCGGCTGCCAGGAGATACGGACCGCTGGCGGTGTGCAGCAACGCCAGACCCTTGTAGATCGCACCATCGCTGTGCGCGGCAACGAGCGCGGTGACCGGGCTCGCGAGCGGGTTCCAACCTGTGACGTCTCCGGTCTCGCTGTCGAAGATGAAGGGTGCGGGACCACCGGCGGGTGGTGTTCCCACGACGAAGCTCGAGGTGTTGTTGAAGACCTGGCCAGTCGGGGCGCCGTTGGTTATTGCGACCACAAGCGGCACTTTGGTGAACGGGGCACCGGCGCTGCCATCACCGCGGTACAGCGTGGCGGTGTCGCTGCCGTTATTGGCCACCCACAGCGGGCTGGTCGGAGATAGAGCGAGCCCCCACGCGTTCACGACCAGAGGGTCATGGATCTGCGCGAGGCCAGCTACGTCGGAGACGACGTTGACCTGGTCGAATCGATTTGCTGTCGGCGCTGCCTGAGCCGGCGCGACGGCCGACCCAAGCGCTAGGGCCGCGCCGGCGGCGACCACGGCCAGCAATCGTCTGCGGAAAGCGGATGTGGATGGGTCGGACATGCTCTGCCCCCTTCACGACGGTGGGCTGACGGTAGGTATCCACGGACGGCAGCCCCATCTGGTTCAAGCAAGAGCCGGGCCGCGGGGCGTCTCCGCCGGCAACCGGCACCCGATGCCCTCCTACCTCCGAGGCGAGCTACTCGACGAAGCGGGAAGGAGCGCGCTGCCGACTGCGAGAACGCCGAACAGCGCTGCCGTGATCACGTGTACTGCCGTGCACCACAGGCAGATGGCGTCGATCTTGTAGAGCTCGGCCCAGGCCAGGTAGAACACGAAGACGACGCCGGCGGCGGCCGTTGCCAGCCTGACCACCCGCACTGATGCTGCCGGCGACCGCCATAGCGCCGGCAAGCAGAGCACAGTCATCACCACGAAGAACGCCAGCCCGAGGTCGCTTACCGGCATCCCAAGGAAGGAGGAGTAGCTGCTCGTCGTCACCTTGAGACAGTTGATCGTTGCGGTGTTCGGGCAGGAGAGCGTGGTCGCGGAGGTGTGGTGCTCATAGCTCAAATATCCGGATACCGCCAGCCCGAGCAACGACAAGATCAGTGATGTCGCCGACAGGCATCGCGGGACCGTCTGGACAGTCACCGCAACCGCCGCTCTACTAGCCACCGGCCAGCCTCTGGGCGGCCGCGCGTACACCGGCCGCGTCGCACACTCCGGCGGGCGAGCCCTTCGTCACATTGCAGATAGCCGCGGTGAGGGCGTTCGCCGCGCCGTCGACCGCCTTGGCGACCGGGCTCGCTGGATCGCTGAGCGCCGCGGCGACCTGCTCCTGAGTCATCCCTGACAGGACCTGCGGAGAGAAGGACGCCCCGGACAGCACATAGGAC
>DATBRJ010000094.1:0-3656 GCA_036560395.1 Actinomycetes bacterium
ACTCGCCGGCCGGCTTGGACTCATCGAGGTCGGCTGGACCGTCGACTCCAACGACTACACCGGCATTTCCACCCGGCAGCTCGTCGCCAACGTGCTCCGGGTGCGAGCTGGCGGCGTCGTGGTCATGCACGACGCGGTGCGTATTCCCCACTCCATCGCCGCCATCCCGGCCATCGCCGCGGGTCTGCGCGCCCGTGGCCTGTGCGCCGGACGGCTCGTCCCGTCCCGCAGCGGCACGCCGGGCTGGGAGCACGGCACCTTTCATGCCCAGCCGGCCGTCTGGTGATCAGCACGCGCCGACGTCGACGAGCCGCAACCAGGCGGCACGCTCAAGTGTTTCCGATTGCCAACGGATCGCCTAGGTCATGGAAATCCCCAACACCCTGCCGTGCCGGCAGCAACTCGCGGCGATCGAACAGGCCGCCCACTTCACGCAATGCACGCGGAACCTTCCGACAGCCTCGCTAGTGCCGTACCGGATCTGGCGCACCCCAACAATCTCGACATCTTGGAAGGACCCTTCGCCTCATGCTGCGCAGCCAGCCCCCTACCGGGCGTGACCGGCGCGCCGGGTGATCCGCTCGGCGGCGGGCGCCAACTCTGGTGCGTCGGGTCGGCGCCGCACTCGACCGAGTAGGCGAGGGCGATGTCGTCGACGTTGTCGGGGATCTGCGCTGCTCATGGGCCGTTTGGTGGCGAACTAGGGCGCCCGACGGCATGCTGCGGGCATGGCAGCGGACGGCCTACGGGAGGCGGAAGACAGTCACGCCCGCAACCTCCTGCGGTTCCGTCTTGCCGTCGCCATCGCCGCTGCCCTTGCCCTTCTGACCGCCTGTCAGAATCCGCTCGACGTCAGTGTTGCTAACCGTTGCGAGCGGGCCATCGAGACAAATGTGGACTCATTCCAGAACAGAGAAGATCTCCAATGGGTGCGAATCAGCCCCGGCGCACGCCAGTACGTCGCGTCAGTACGCGAGAACGCGACCCGGTTGTACGTCCTCGTGCGCACAACCGAAGGGATCACACCGTCTGAGTTCAACGTAGCGGTCGCGGATCTATCGAAGCCACCGCCAGGCGTCGACGACGATGTGGAGATCGTCCTGGAAGGCGACCGTTGCCCCGCGGCAACGTTAGCGGGCCGCGACCAGGCAGCGGGGAACCTGGTCATGCGCCATCTAGTGGCGAACTAACGCGGTCTAACGGGATGCTGCGGGCATGGCAGCGGACGGACTCACGGTCGCCCTCGAGGACTACCAGCGGGCCCAGGACGAGCTCGTCGAGGCCCGGAACCGGCTCGCCCGAGCGATCGCGGGTGCGGCCATGTCCGGCATGACGCAGGCGAGATCGTCGAGCTGACCGGGTACCCCGCGGATCGGGTGCTGTGGATCTGCCTCGGCGCAGGTGTCAGCGAGGCTGGCAGCGCAGTGTAGAGGCCAGTGCCTGGACTGTCCTAGGTAGCCGGCTAGGCATCCGCTGCGCCGAGCGGAGTGTCGCAGCCAGGCGTCGGACCAGGCAGCTCCCCGGAACGGGTGCCCACGTGCCGGATGCTGACGACGAGATCGCCCGTGCCCCACTCGAAGTACGGCCCATAGATCCCGTCGCCGATCAGTGTCGGTGTCACCGCGACCTTGTGCCGGGTCCACCACACCGTCTCCGGGTACGCGTGGCAGATCTGCCGCGTCCAGCCGTCGGCCTGCAGCGCGGCCTGCCACTGCCACCTGTACTGCTCATCGAGGGTGGCCCCGGCGTCGTACAACAGGTTGCTGTTCGCCTGCTCCGGGCACATCGGCAGCACCATGCAGAAGTTGCTGCCCCAGCGATCGATCCGCAGCGGCTGCGTGGCCGCCGGGGCGGGCACGCTCTTCGCCACTGATTCGAGGTCCTGATGGCTGGGTGGCGCGAGGGCAACTGCCGCGCCCGCGGCCGCGAGGAGCAGAACCGCCCCGGCGGCGGCTCCGATAAGGTACCCACGCCGACGGCCAAGCCTCCCACCTGCTGGCGTCGTCGCCTGGCTCACGCCCTCATACTGCACTCACAGCAAGACAGCTGCGAACCACAGCAAGGAGCCTCCACAACCGGCAGCGGGCACCGTACGCGGAGCCTCCTGCTGGCCCCAGCGGTGAGCCCGTTCACCGGCGGTGTTGCGGGTCCCCAACCAGTCGTTGTCTATCTCGGCCGGAACGTCGCGGACCGGCTGCTGTCGACGAACGGCTCAGAGCCGAGATCGCGTGGGTGTCATGGCCGCCGTGGCCGGCGCGAGGCGGCGTGACCTCGGCGACGGTGGCTGGGCGTGGACCAGGAAGGCGACGACGGTCGACCTCAGCCCGCTCGTGGCCGTCACCCTCGCCGCGGGGGTTACTCGACGCGCGGGCACCGCGGCGGGCTGCAGCTGTACACATTCCCCGACGAGGGCGCGGCCTAGAGCCTGGAGCCTCGCCGTTAGTGTGAGGGCGACGGGAGGGCGGGCCATGTCCGTCCACGATGCCTCCTCCCACGATCGGGACCTGCATGAACAGTGAGCTTGAACGGCTCGTACTTGCCATGCGCCGGTACCCCGCTCGCGGGTATCCCGCTCGCAGGCCCGTGGATCCAACCCTTCCGAGGAGGACGCTTAGCGGGCCCGCGCTGGGCAGCCGTAGCGGTTGTGGCTGCGCTCTCGATCGCCTTGACCCGATCGACCAGGTCGCGGCCTCTCGGCACGGCAACTCGTCGGTGGGGTCGCCCTCGCCACCCTGCTTCCGATCCTGAGCGGCTGCCAGAAGAGCCTTGCCGTTAGCGCCCTCAACAGATGCGGGCATGCCGTGGAAGCACGGGCCGAAAGCATCCCGGAACTAGCATGAGCTGGCTGGAGTTCAGGCCGGGCGAGCGGGACCAGATCGTCGCAGCTGTGGAAGGCGCAAAGCAACTGTATGTTCAGGTCCGCAACGGTACGAACGACACCCCGGTCGAGTTTGTGGTCGCGGTCGCCGACCTCCCGAAACCACCGAAGGGTGTCGATGACGATGTGGAGATCGTTCTCCGAGGCGACCGCTGCCCTAGCCGGCCGGCCAACGGAGCGCGGCGAGTCGTCGGAAACCCGGTCCCGCGTTCTTTGTGGCGGCCTACGCAGTTCGACGGCATGCTGCGGGCATGACTGCGGACGGGCCTGACGATCGCCCTCGAGGACTACGAGCGGGCCCAGGACGAGCTCGTCGATGCCAAGAACCGGCTCGCCCGAGCGATCGCCGGGGCGGCCATGTCCGGCCTGACGCAGGACGAGATCGTCGAGTTGACGAGGGTACACCGCGGATCGGGTACTGCGGATCTGCACAGATGCGGGCATCAGCGGGCCGAAGGCCGTGGCAGGGGGTCGCCATCGGTCCGCCTCTCAGTCGGTCCGGTGTGATCATAGCCGGCCGCGACCAGGGCAGCCACCCACGGACCCCGACCCGTCTCGATCCCGACCTTCACCCCAGCGGCCGCCTCCGCCGGGTCGAGCTCGGCCAACTCCGCCGGCGTGTACTCGCCAAGCAGCGCATGCAGGCGCGCCATCCCGTCACAACCCTCCGGCAGACGCGCCCGCGCCAGCAGGTGCCCGGCCTCGTCGACGACCTCGACATCGTGATGATCCTCGGCCCAGTCATCACCCACGAACAACACGAGCAGCCCTCCCGTCC
>DATBRJ010000095.1:0-3569 GCA_036560395.1 Actinomycetes bacterium
TGTGCAAGCCGCGTTCGAGGACTTGCGACCGGGCGAGAGCTACGGGCTGGTTTATGCGGCAGCGGCGCTGCATTGGACGAACCCGGAGGGTCGGTGGTCGCGCATGGCCGCGCTGCTGGAGCCGGGTGGCGTGTTTGCCTCCTTCGGTGGACCAGTCCAGCTGGCTGACCCGGCTGTGGAGGAAGCTGTTCGCGCGGCCCGGACACCATTCTTGGAGAGCGACGAGGTTCCATCTCCAGATGGGGCACCTCCGGGACATGACATGCAGTGGCCGGGTACGGAGCTCCAACGGTCTGAATGGTTCGCCGATGTTCAGCAGTCCGTGATCGAGCAGCGCTTGACGACGAGTGCTCGCGACTACGTTGGCCATCTCTCGACCATCTCGGCTTATCTCGAATTGCCGATCTCGCAGCAAGAACAGGTGTATAGCCGGGTCAGGCAGGTCCTGCCCAAGACGGTCGAGATTGCCGCCGACATCACCGTCCATCTCGCGCGTCGGCGTTGCGAGCAGTAGTGCCTCGATAATCAGATGTCCGCTCCTGCGAACGGTCATCCGGACATCCCGCGAGTCGAGCGCTCATGGGGTCATCTCGTGGGACAGAACGCAAGGGCGCGAGGCACCTGATCGCCCATCTGCATCTGTGCAGCGAGCGTTGAAGAGTGGATTACCGACACTTAGTCAACCGGTATCAGCCCCATTCAGGGTGGCAGCCCCAATGAGGAAGACCCGCTCGAACGGACCAGACGCAGGCGATGCGTGTCATGCCGATGTGAGTGACATTGCCTGGTGCCTCAGTAGGCTGGTCGCATTGCTCGAAGGGGCGCGAGCGCACGTGAGCAGACGCCGGTTCCGGATCCGACATCATTCTCCGTTGTGAAGTCGAAACGGGACAACGGGGGGGCCGACGGGAGGGGCAGTCATGGCTACAGCCGGGCAGGTCACGAGATACGACTATCAGGTCCACGGCGGTGCGAACGGGTACCAGGGGAATCGGGCCGTCATCAGGCTATACGGCGCTACCGGCACTCTGGCTTATGTGCACGTGGTGCCTGCGGGGAACCCGGTTCCCGGCGACACAGACTCGCCGCCCTGGATGCGTATGTATGTGCCCGAGTCTCAGTTCCTCGCCGTGATCGACATGCTGCGCAATGAGGGTCCGATTTCGGTGTACTACGCCTCGGGCAGCGGCTTCTTGCACACCGGAAGCGAACCCATCGGCGAGGGGGAATGACCCCAAGGCGGCTGGACTGGACCATAAGCATTGCCGCACTTGGGATCGTACAGACCTGGCAGACCTGCGGGCCGCTCTCGGCCTGTAGTCCTGACATCCTCGGCCCGTAGGTCCGCACGTCCGGTTCTGCCGCTGAGGGCGGCTAGGCTTGCCCGGATCTGGCTGCCGGTGGAGTCAGCGCCGGGGCCATGTGGACGCGAGAGCCCCCGGGGTGGAAACGTGGATGGCGGGATTCGCGGCGACGGGCCACCGGCCATTGACCCACCTGGAGGCACCGTGAAGGTGCGGCTACTCGGCTTCGGATCCATCGACGTCGATGGGCGGGAGTACGAGCACGATGTCGTCATCGAGGGTGGCCGGGTGCGGCAACGGAAGAAGAAGCCCTCGAAGCCATATCGAAACGAGTTCGGGCACACTCCTTTGTCGGCCGATGAGGAACTGCCCTGGGGTGGCAGCAGGCTGATCATCGGCACTGGAGCCTACGGCTCTCTGCCGATCATGGCCGAGGTCGTCGAGGAGGCTAATCGTCGGGGCGTGGACCTGGCCGCCCTCCCGACAGACGACGCTTGCCGGCTGATCGCGAGCCTCGACGAGCGTGAGGTCTACGCGGTACTTCATGTCACGTGCTGAGGGTGCGGCACTGCCCGCATGCCGCTGGTCGCGATCGCGCCGAGATACGGTGAACCGCACGGATGATCGTCCCGGGAGCATGCGGACTCGCTGGTCAGTAACGTAACTTGGTTCGGCTGATGCCGGATCCAAAGCGGAGCCCACATGAGCACTGGATACGCCCTCGCATACCGCTTCGGGATCACTCCGTGGGAACGTTACGGAAAGGCCGCGGCGAGCAGTATCGAGGCCCTGCTGGACCGGGAGGAGGCAGAGCGGTCGCAACCGCTCGGTCGGGCGCTCGATCTCGGCTGCGGCCGCGGCCTGTACACCCACGAACTCGCGAGGAGGGGTTGGGAGGCCGTGGGTGTCGACAATGTCCCGCGCGCGATCGATGCAGCCAACCGCAGGAGCGTCGCCGGCGCCACTTTCGTGGTGGGCGACGTGACGGACCTCGCGCCCGACCTGGGCACGTTCGACTTCTTCTTCGACGTCGGCTGCTTCCAGGGCCTGAAATCCGAGCAGCGTCTCGCCGAGGGTCGGGGTGTCTCTGCACTTGCCAACCCGGCTGCGACGCTGCTGATGCTCGCCTTCGGGCCGACCAGGATGCGCTCCGTCGTGGGTGGCGTATCGAGGGCGGAGGTCGAGGTCGCTTTCCCGGGCTGGGAGATGCTTTCGGTGAACTCCGCGGACACCAGGGGGCTGGGGTGGCCGCTGAACAAGACAGCGCCGCAATGGTACCGACTCCGCCGAGAGACGTAGTACAGCAAGGAACGTCCTGTCATGGCTCCCCTTTAAGTCAAGGGGCGGCGATGGCGAGGCGTTTAGGCTGTGTGGTGGCGGGTCCGGGAAGTGGCTTGTCCGAAGAGCCGATGTCTGAGGTTAGGTCGGTCACGCTGGATTGCAGAGTCGTCCCCGAGTGCCCTCCCGGGCCTGTCGCTTCTCGTCGTTTCTGGTCGGCGAGCATCTGTGCGTAGACGACGTTGGACAGCCGTCGTTTGAGGGCGCGGATGGCCTCCATGGGTGTCTTGCCGGTGGTCTTGTCGGCATCGAAGTAGGTCCGCCCTTCGGTGGGGTTGCGCAGCTGGACGACGGTCGGTCCCAGGCCGCCTAATCTGCTCGGTGTGTGGATGGCGGGGATCGCCTGGCGGGGCGGCCAGTACGAGGTCGTCGTCGTCGACGGGCAGGGGCGCGGAGTGGCGGAGCCGAGCGTGTTCGACGGGCGCCGGGTCGGCGAGCTGGTCGGTGTCCTGCTCGACCACGCGGCACGGGGCGGCGGGGCGCTCGGTTGTGTGGTGGACAGTACGAATGGCACCCTCGACGGCCATCTCATGGCGGCCGGCCTCACGGTGTACCGGGCGGACCCGTGGGCGCTGCCGGAGCGGCCGCCGCACGGCTCGGTGCCGGCGCGGGTGCTCGCCGCCACCGACCCAGCCGGACTGACCCGGCTGCGTCCCGAGACCGGAAGCCTGGGTGGCCGCGACGCCGAGTACGCCTCGGCGGTCGCGGCCTGCGCCGTCGCCGAGGGCGAGCTGGCCCGGTCGGGGCAATGGCTGGTCCGCGGGAGCGGTACGCGGCCGGAGGTGGCGCTCACCTTCGATGACGGTCCCCATCCGGTCTTCACCCCGCGGGTCCTCGACATCCTGGCGCGGTACCGGATCCGGGCGACATTCTTCTGCGTGGGGCTGTGCGCGGTCGCCTACCCCGAGCTGGTCGCGCGCATCGTCG
>DATBRJ010000096.1:0-4519 GCA_036560395.1 Actinomycetes bacterium
GCAGCCATGTTTCGACGCTAATCAGCCGCGCCGTGAAGTACCAGGGGCGGGGCGCGCCGAGGGATATCTTCCCTTCGTGGCCGAATCCCTCGCGAATGTGCCCCCCCAACCGGCAGAACAGCTTCGGGTCGATGTACTAACCCGCGAATATCCGCCTCATGTCTATGGCGGCGCCGGGGTCCACGTCGAGTATCTAGTCCGAAACCTGCGCGACCGGGTCGATGCGCGGGTCCACTGTTTCGCCGAGACCGGCGAGGCCGGCAGCGCAGCGGGAGTGACGAGATACGGGGGACCGCCGGGCCTCCGCGGAGCCAATCCGGCGCTCGCCACCATCGGCATCGACGTGGAGATGGCTGCCGGCTGTGCCGGCGCCAGCGTGGTGCACAGCCACACGTGGTATGCGAACCTTGCGGGCCACCTCGCCAAGCTCTTGTACGGCGTCCCGCACGTCGTCACGACACACAGCCTGGAGCCGCTGCGGCCGTGGAAAGCCGAGCAGCTAGGCGGCGGCTATGCACTCTCCTCCTGGTGCGAGCAGACGGCGCTCGCGTCAGCGGACGCCGTCATCGCCGTCTCTGACGGCATGCGCCGCGACCTGCGGCGCGCTTATCCGGCCATCGATCCTTCCCGCATCCACGTGGTCCACAACGGGATCGACACGGATGAGTACGCTCCGGATCCCGCCACCGACGTCCTCGACAGGCTAGGGGTGGATCCCATGCGTCCGATCGTCTCTTATGTCGGCAGGATCACCAGGCAGAAGGGCCTGCCTTATCTGCTGCGCGCGGCCCGCCGCCTGGCGCCTGACGTGCAGCTCGTGCTGCTCGCCGGCGCTCCGGACACCGCGGATATCGCGCGGGAGGTCGAGGCACTCGCAGCCGAGCTGCGGGCAACCCGCGACGGCGTTGTGTGGGTCCAGGAAATGCTCCCAAAACGCGAGGTGATCCAGGTTCTGTCGCACAGTACCGTGTTCGTCTGCCCGTCGATCTATGAGCCGATGGGCATCGTCAACCTCGAGGCGATGGCCTGCGAGACAGCGGTCGTCGCGACCGAGACCGGTGGGATCCCTGAGGTCGTCGCCAACTCCGAGACCGGAATCCTCGTCCCGATCGATCAGGTTCAGGATGGCAGCGGCACGCCGCTCGACCCGGACCGCTTCGTCGAGGACCTCGCGTCGGCGATCACCGGCCTGGTCAGACAACCTGCGCTGGCCGCTGCCCTGGGTCGAGCAGGGCGGGAGCGGGCGGTCGCCGACTTCTCCTGGTCGTCGATCGCAGGCAAAACCGTGGAGATCTATCGGTCCGTGCTGCCTCCCCCTCCATCGGTTGTACCCGCCTGAGGGATGTGGTTCCGGCAGGCGGCGCCGCCGGCGGCGGTGGGCGAAACTTCCGGGTCAAAGGTCCTGCCGGTCTGAT
This sequence comes from Actinomycetes bacterium, assembly GCA_036560395.1. Classification (GTDB taxonomy): domain Bacteria; phylum Actinomycetota; class Actinomycetes; order JAKEEW01; family JAKEEW01; genus DASYTV01. The sequence goes on from DATBRJ010000096.1 coordinate 1,416, forward strand.
TCTTTTGCGTCAATTTCTGGAGCCTTTCGCCTCTCGCTAGGTTGATGGCCGCGGGCGCATCGTGGTGTTGGCCGAAGGCGGAGCCCCCTCGGGATGAGCGACGACCAAACGGCGAGCGCAGGGTCGGAACCCGCTTGCCGGCCCGGTTCGACTCCGGGCAGGGGCACTCACGAGACTCTAAGCGTGTTCTTGCGAACCATGCAGTCATCCCATTCGAACGCCATGAACACGGGCGCCTCCGGAGCAGGCACAGCGCGGCCATTGCTACTTCGTCAGGGCGGCGTGACCGGACGAGGTGTCCGCAAGGCCTAGCACTCACGATTTGTCGGACACTGAGCGGATGACGCGGGACGCCGGCTTTGGGCCGTGACGCGACCCTCTTGCGCCGCGGGCAGTTGCTTGAGGTCGCCACGCTCGCGTGGAATGTGGTCGGCATTTTCGTGCTTGCCTTCGCTGCGCTCGCGGCGCACTCGGTCGCGCTGGCCGGGTTCGGCCTGGACTCGCTCATCGAGATCGGGGCGAGCGCGGTCGTGCTCTGGGAGTTGTCGGGCATCGGTGAGGCACGGCAGAGACGCGCACTTCGACTCATCGGCGGTGCGTTCGTCGCCCTCGCCGTCTATTTGTTCGTCCAGTCGACGTGGACGCTGGCGTCACGGTCTCACCCGCATCACAGTCCGCTTGGCATTGCCTGGACTGCGGTGACGGCGGCGGTCATGTTTGGCCTCGCTGCAGGTAAGGCACGCACGGGCCGTGCCCTCGGCAACCCGGTGCTGCTCACGGAGGGTCGCGTCACCACGATCGACGGTCTGCTCGCTGTCGCGGTTCTGGTCGGGTTGGTTTTGAACGCGGTCTTTGGTTGGTGGTGGGCTGACCCGCTTGCCGCCTTGGTACTCGTCTACTACGCACAGCGGGAGGCATGGCACGTCTTCATTGAGACCGACGAGCGGCAGGTGCCGCCGCACAGGCAGAACCACGTCTAGCCCACCTCCAGGCCATCGGCGACTGCTCGACCAGAGCCTTCCTCGTAGGCTGTCTGAGGGTCGGGGTGGGAGCGAGCATGTGGTGGCAGGTCGCAGGAGCCGTGCTCGGTGGCGTCCTGCTCTTGTGGTGGTGTGGTCCTGCGTAGGACCAGCAGTCCCGCCCGGTCGGCGACGGCAGCGTCGAGGTTTCCAGCGGGTAGGCGGCCGGGGCTCTCGGCCGTCATCGTCCCTCTCGTTCGATACGCCGACCTACGGCGGAGCCGTAAGTACCGGGCCGAAGGTGGCCTCACCGGCGGTGACGGCCTCGGCCTGGGTCAGGATGCGGCCGGTGACATGTGGGTGCTCGGCCGCCCATGCCGTGGCGCTCGCGTGATCGGCGTGGAAGTTCAGGTAGGAGCAGCACATGTCTGCGGCAGGACCGACGCCCGCGTACATACCGGAGTAGACCACTGCCGTATCCGGGGTCCACCGTCCGGTGCCACCCGTGAAGGTGACGATCACCGGCGTTCCGGTGTGCGGGTCGGTCGACTCTATGCGCAGGTCGGTGCCTAGCAGCTTGGGCATGCCCAGCGCGTCGATCGCGCACATCGCGTACACGCGAGGACCGCCGTGGATGCGGACCTGATGAGCGGTGGGCACCGCGGAGAACGGGTAGGCGGCCCGGATGCGTCCAGCCTGGTCCAGAGCGAGGTAATCGTCGGCCACCAACTGCGCCATCACGTGGTCCAGCTCAGGTCCGTACGGACGGACCACCTCGGCCAGCTGGTCGGGCGCGGGCGCGGCTCCGGTGGTGGCGAAACCGCGCAGGATCGCCTGCTGCAGCGCCCGCTGCCCGCCATCGACCGGAGCGGATCGGTCGAGCACCGTCAGCCCGGGCCGACGCGGCGGCGTCCACGGCAACAGCCCACTCAGCGGGGCGTCAGCTTCGGCCATCACTGGCGTCCTCGATCGCAGCACGCAATGCGGATACGGCCGGGGCACCCTCGCTCTTGCCGATGCCGTTGGGATAGAGCCGGCAGGAGAGGCTTGCCGGCTGCCCGGACTTGGCGAATGGGTCGACCCCATCGATGAGCAGCGTCGGCGAACCGGGCATCGACCAGCGCTGCGCCTGCTCGGCATCGGCGATCACCCGCCGGGTGATGGTCGCGTCGGGACGGCCGGCCAGGACGACGGCAAGCCGCTGTTCGAGCAGGTCAGCATGCGGGCAGTCCGGCACGACCAGGACGGACAGCTCCATCAAGACCTCGCCAGCGCAACAGATCGGGCTCAGGAACCACAGGCTAAACCTTCCAGTGTGATGGAGAGTCAAGGGGCTAGGGTGGCCGGATGCGAATCGGTGCCCTGGCTGCGGCAGCGGAGTGCAACCCGAAGACCATCCGCTTCTACGAGGATCGTGGACTGATCGCCGCGCCACCTCGGGCCGCCAGCGGCTACCGTGACTACCCGCCGGAAGCGGTCGAGCGGCTGAGGTTCGTTCGGGATGCGCAGTCCGCCGGGCTGAGCCTGGCCGAGATCGCAGAGGTGATCGCGATCCGCGAGGCCGGCCAGCCGCCATGCGTGCATGTCGGACAGCTGATCGCAGACCACCTGGCCAGGGTGCGGGCGCGCATCGCCGAGCTGGAGGCGACACATAGGACACTGGTCGAGCTGGCCCGCCGGGCAGCAGGCACCGACCCCGCCGACTGCACCGGGATCTGCGCCATCATTGCCTCCAAATAGCCCCCGGCGTCCGGTCTGGAGCACGGCGGGTACAGGCCCCGGTGCGAGAAGGCGTATGAGGGCCTCGCCGCGCCTCGGGCAGGACCGACCCTCGGCCGGCGATCTTCTCCTCGGTCCGGGCACGGGCCCCGGCCTTGATGGAGAGGGCTTGCCTGAGCGTCTCCTGGGGGCTGCTCCGACCGAGCAGACGACGGCAGATCGCCCCGCGGTCGTGGCGTCTGGGTGATCCTGGTTGACCGCAGTTGTTGGCCCGACGGGGCGCGTAGGGGGCACGCGCGGTTCGTCGTGAAGCGGCTAGCGGTCGCTGGCGTCGACGCGGAAATCGGTTCAGGTCGCGGTCCACGAGCCGAGCCGGTCGGGAACGGCAAGATGACATGCGTGGGCGCGTTTATGGTGCCGCGAAAC